>NZ_JAHEHZ010000251.1 GCF_024639605.1 Roseobacter sp.
CGCGCCGCTGCTCTTACTGAGTGGCGTGGTCTCGGCGCGGCATAATGGACAGCTACACTGTCCTGGCAGAGACTGGTTCGAATTTGTCTGGCAGCACCATCATATCTGTTCCCAATAGCCACAGGCAGGACCACATGAGCAGAGAACCAGAGAAAACAGACAGGTCCTTATCCGGACAGAGCCCGCCCCGACAGTTTCGCCTTGCAAAATCCGGTCTGCCCCGGAAAACTGAAACCACTGCACAGCCTGTACCAAACGGCCGCGTTTCAGTGAATTAACCACAAAACAGGGGGTTTTGTGACAGCTTTAAAACAGATTGAAGACCTCAGAGAGCGGATGGGGCAGTCGATTATCGGCCAGCGGGACGTGGTGGAGCGGCTGATCATCGGCCTGCTGGCCAATGGCAATCTGCTGATCGAAGGGCTGCCCGGTCTGGCCAAGACCCGTGCGGTCAAAGCCATGGCTAAAAACATGGACGCGGAGTTCAGCCGGATACAGTTTACGCCCGATCTGCTGCCCTCGGATGTGACGGGTACCGAAGTTTATCACCAGTCACCCGAAGGCGCGTCGTTCCGGTTTGATCCCGGTCCGATCTTTGCCAATATCGTGCTGGCCGATGAGATCAACCGGGCCCCGGCTAAGGTTCAGGCGGCCCTGCTTGAAGCGATGGAAGAGCGCCAGGTGACGGTCGCCGGGACCACCCATACCATGCCGCCGCTTTTTATCGTGATGGCCACGCAGAACCCGATTGAGCAGGAGGGCACCTATCCGTTGCCTGAGGCGCAGATGGACCGGTTTCTGATGCATGTGCGGGTGGATTACCCGCCCGTCAAGGATGAGGTGAAGGTCATTCAGCTGGTGCGCGGTGAAGAGGCCGCAAAGCAGAAAGCGGATGCGGGCAGGAGCGCCCCTGAAACGGAAAAACCACCCGTAATCCCGCAGTCAGCGGTGTTTGAGGCGCGCGGCGAGATTGCGGATATTCACGTATCGGACGCGATGGAGCGGTATATGGCCGATCTTGTCTACGGCACGCGCACGCCTGCGGCCCTTTCAGGCGATCTGGCGCGCTGGATAGAGGTCGGGGGCAGCCCGCGCGCCTCGCTGGCGTTTGATAAATGCGGACGCGCGCATGCCTGGCTTGCCGGGCGCGATTATGTGGATCCCGACGATGTACGTGCCGTTGCCCACGACGTGCTGCGCCACCGTCTGACGCTGAGCTATGAGGCGCAGGGCGAGGGCGTGTCGCCCGATGATGTGACCGATCGTCTGCTCTCCGAGGTCGCTTTGCCCTGAGGAAAGATCATGAGCCTGCGCACTGATCCCCGTATTCATGTAAGCCTCGCGCATCTGCGCGGGCTGCGTGGTCGCGCGCGGGCCATTTCGTTCCGCCCGGGGCAGCCATCGCGCAGCATCCTCAACGGCCAGCATGCCTCAAAGATCAAGGGCAGGGGGCTCAATTTCGAAGAGCTGCGCCACTATGCGCCCGGCGACGATGTGCGCACCATCGACTGGAAGGTCACGGCGCGGACCGGCGCGCCCTATGTCCGTGTTTATACCGAAGAACGCGACCGGCCCGTGCTGCTGGTCGTGGATCAGCGGATGTCGATGTTTTTCGGCAGCGTGCACAATATGAAATCCGTCACCGCGGCGGAGGCGGCGGCCATTACCGCCTTTCGCGTGCGCGACAAAGGGGACCGCGTCGGCGGGATCATCTTTGACGATACCGGACTGCATGAGATGCGGCCACATTCCTCGGCACGCGCGCTCAACCGGTTTCTAGACACGCTGGCGCAGGCCAACGGCGCGCTCAGTGCTGATGCACCGGCGCGCACGCCGGTACCGCTGAACCGGCCGGTTGAGGCAGCAGCGCGGATCGTCCGCTCGGGCGCGCTGGTGATGGTCTTCAGCGATTTCGACGGCTGGGACGAAGATACCGAAAAGAACCTGCGCCGGATCGCACAGCACAACGAGCTGATCCTGTTCAGCGTGCTTGACCCCACGTCTGATCAGCTGCCGCCGGAACTGGATATCGTTGTCTCTGACGGCACGCTGCAGGCGCAGGTGAATGTCGGCGATGACACGGTGCGCCGGAAGCTCACGGATTTCAGCACCGGGCGGCTGGCGGCACTCTTTGACTTCTCGGCGCGCTATGCGGTGCCGGTGATCCCGCTGACCACCGCCGAAGACACGCTGCCACAGCTCATCCGGCTGCTCGGCGGGGGCAGGGGGCGCGGATGAGCGAAGACCTGTCCGGGCTGAACCTTACCGAGCTCTATGACCGCCTTGTGATGCCGGACGCGCCCGTGGCCCTGTCGCTCTGGCCGCAGACCGCCGGATGGGTCTGGCTGGGGCTCGGGCTGCTGGTGGCTCTGGCGGTCGCTGGCAGGATTGCGACCCTCAGACACCGGGCACGCGCATACCGGCGGGCGGCCCTTGTGGCGCTGGAGAGCGCGGGCGATGATCCGGCAGCGATTGCAGACATATTGCGGCGTACGGCGCTTGCCGGGTTCCCGCGGCGCGATGTGGCCGGGCTGTCGGGCGACGCCTGGCTCAGATTTCTGGATGCGGCAGCACCGGGTCCGGGGTTTTCCGGCACCGAAGCCGGGCGCGTGCTGGCCTCAGCGCCCTATCGCGATCAGCCCCCGCACAGTGATCTGCCACGCATGGCGGCGGCCTGGATCCGGACCCACCGCCGGCAGGGGGCGCGCGGCTGATGCTGTCTTTTGCCTTTCCCTATGCCTTCCTTTTGCTGCCGGTGCCCTGGCTGGTGTGGAAATTCGCGCCCGCGCACCGCGAAAAAGCCCGCGCTCTGCGGGTGCCGTTCTTTCACAGCCTTGCCGAAGCCGCCGGGCAGACGCCGTCCCAGGGCGCGATGATACGCCGTCGGGGCAGGGGGCAGATGCTTGCCGCCATGCTGTGCTGGGGGCTGACCGTGACCGGCCTTGCCCGGCCCGAGATCCTGGGCGAACCCGTCGTGATCGAAAAGGCCGCGCGCGATCTGGTGCTGGCGGTCGATATCTCAGGCTCAATGGATACGCG
>NZ_JAHEHZ010000030.1:0-29013 GCF_024639605.1 Roseobacter sp.
CCTATTGTACCCAAAATAATACCCAAAACTGGGGGTCATTATGAGGAAATTAAATGCTTTTAAGGGGTTAAGGTCGAGTGGCAGCCCGTAGGGGAATCGAACCCCTCTTTCCAGGTTGAAAACCTGGCGTCCTAACCGATAGACGAACGGGCCACTCTTCTCGTGAGCGGTTGATTAGGCAATCCACGCCACTGGCGCAAGCGGAAATTTCATCTGCTGCCGAGAAACTTTGCCGCAACCGCAGGCGGTCAGGCTGCGGCGGCATCTTCAAGGCGCAACTGCACTGACTGGCGCCCGCGCCATGTGTTTATGTCGAGCCGGCCTGCCAGATGAAAGCGCGCGCCACCGTGGTTTTCAAGCGCGGCACCGAGCGGTCCGTCATAAGCGCCAAATGCGATGCCCTCCATAACAGGGCCCGTCCCATCGCTGAAACTGATCTTCAGGTGACTCTCGCCCACCCGTTTTGCAAACCTGATCGCCATATTTGCAAATGCAAAACGCGGTGCTGCGGCGCCGGCACCAAAGGGGCCTGCGGTCTCGAGCGTCTCGACCAGTTCGACCTGAGCGGCCCCGGGCATCAACAGCCCGTCAAGACGCAGGTCGGATGCGCCGGCAAGATGTGAGCCCTGTTTTTCCAGCAGTTCGGTCAGACGCGCCATCGCAGGTTCGATCTGATCCGCCGCGACGGTCAGCCCGGCCGCCATTTTGTGCCCGCCACCACGCATCAGCAAACCTTCAGCGGCGAGCCGCTGGATGGGCTGCCCCAGATCAATGCCGGTGACTGAACGACCCGAACCTTTGCCGACCCCGTCTTCAATACCGATCACGATGCTGGGCCGTCCTGAGGCTTCTTTAAGTCGGGAGGCCACAATGCCGACCACACCGGGGTGCCAGCCGGCGCCGGCCGCCCAGACGAGTCCGTGATCAAACCCACGCGCCTGCGCCTGATCGAGGGCTGCGGCCCGCACCGCCGCCTCGATCTCGCGCCGCTCCGTGTTCAGATTATCAAGACGATCCGCAAGGGCTGCTGCCTCATGCGGATCGTCAGTTGCCAGCAGACGCGCGCCCAGATCGGCAGCGCCGATCCGCCCGCCCGCATTTACCCGCGGGCCCAGCAGAAAGCCCAGATGATACGCCGAAGGCCGCGTGTCCATGCGCGCCACATCCGCAAGGGCTGCAAGACCCGGACGCCGGCGCGCGGCCATAACGCGCAGACCCTGACGCACGAAGGCGCGGTTAACGCCTTTGAGCGGTGCCACATCAGCAACAGTCGCCAGCGCCACGAGATCCAGCATCTGCATCAGATCGGGGCCGGTTGTTCCGGCTTCCCGCAAAAGCCGCCCCATCTCGACCAGCAGCAGGAAGACAACGGCAGCTGCACAGAGATGCGAAAGTTCGCCGCTCTCATCCTGCCGGTTCGGGTTCACCACCGCCAGTGCAGCCGGCAGATCTTCGGCCCCGAGATGGTGGTCCAGGATCACTACATCGGCCCCCGCAGCGGCGGCGACAGGTCCGTGTGACAGTGTCCCGCAATCTACACAGATAATCAGATCGTGGCGTGCCGCCAGATCGCGCATTGCGTCATCATTGGGGCCGTACCCCTCGTCAATGCGGTCCGGCACATAAAGCGTGGCGGGCAGACCAAGCTCCCGCAACCAGACGATCAGCAGAGCAGCCGAACTGCCGCCATCGACGTCATAATCGGCAAAAATTGCGATGCGCTCTTTGCGCGTCACCGCCTGCATAACACGCGCAGCTGCCTTTTCCATGTCCCGCAGGCTGCGCGGATCGGGCAGCAGATCACGCAGGGCAGGGGCCATGAAGGCGCGCGCCTCACCAGCGGGAACCCCGCGCCGGGCCAGCACCTGACAGACGGCTTCCGCAAGCCCGGTCTGCTGCACCAGCGCCTCTGCCGCGCGCGCGACCTCCGGTGCAGGGCCCGTCCAGCGCCGGCCTGTCAGCGAGGCATCAACACCGAGAAAGCTCACCCAGACCATTCCTTATTCTGACCCGACATCCTGCTGCGGGTGTAACCCGGCGGCTGACCCCTGATGCGATGCTCAGACGGGTGTGCGGTAGTTCATGCGGCGCACGGATCCGGTTTTGGAGCGCATGATCAGTGTCTCTGTGGTCATCCAGCCGGGCTCGCGCCGTACGCCGGGCAGGATATTGCCCTCCGTCACGCCGGTGGCCGCGAAAATCACGTCCTGGGTGACCATATCATCGCGGGAATAGATCCGGTCGAAATCAGTCACGCCGGCCTTGGTCGCGCGGGCACGTTCATCGTCATTGCGAAAGAGAAGCCGGGTGTACATCTGACCGCCCATACATTTCAGCGCTGCCGCCGCCAGAACACCCTCAGGCGCGCCGCCCGCCCCCATATACATATCGATACCGGTAGAGGCGTCGGCACAATGCATTACCCCGGCCACATCGCCGTCGGTGATCAGCCGGATTGCAGCACCGGTGGCACGCACCTCAGCAATCATCTCGTCATGGCGCGGGCGCTCCAGAATACAGACCGTGATGTCCGACGGATCGCAGCCTTTCGCTGCAGCGAGGGCCGCGACGCGCTCGCCGGGGCTCATCTCCAGCGTCACCACGCCTGTCTCAAACCCTGGCCCGATCGCCAGCTTGTCCATATAAACATCGGGCGCATGCAACATCGAGCCGCGCGGCCCCATGGCAATTACCGTCAGCGCATTCGGCATATCCTTGGCGGTCAGCGTCGTCCCTTCCAGCGGATCGAGAGCGATGTCCACTCCGGGGCCGTTGCCGGTGCCAACCTCTTCACCGATGTAAAGCATCGGCGCTTCATCCCGCTCGCCCTCACCAATCACAACCACGCCTGCAATATCGAGCATATTGAGCTGCTCACGCATGGCATTGACCGCCGCCTGATCGGCTGCTTTTTCATCGCCCTGGCCTACAAGTCGCGCCGAGGCCAGTGCGGCGGCCTCCGAGACACGGGCAAGGCCCAGCGAGAGCATACGATCGTGAAATTCGGCGCGGGCGGGCATAATGATATCCTTTTCATGGAGGCGCGGAGGCCTGATCTTTTGTGTAACGGGCGCGGGAGCGGGGTTCAACTGCGCTCAGACATCCTCAATGCGCAGAGCCACGGGTGTGCCGGCCAGAACGCCGGTGCCTTCCATGGCGCCAAGCGCCTCGTTGAGGCTTGCCGGGGTCGTTTTATGGGTCACGATCAGCACCGGCGCCGAGGTATCCTCATGCCCGTACTGGCGCATCCGGTCAATTGACACGCCGGCCTCGCCCAGCACCTTGGCAATCCGCGCCAGCGCTCCGGGTTTATCCTCCAGCGACATGCGCAGATAATAGGGTGCCGGCAGCTGCGCACTGGCAGACACCGACGCGGTCAGCGTATCCGCCGGCACGCCGAAGACCGGGCCCCGGAGACCGCGCGCGATATCACAGACATCCGCAAGCACCGCACTGGCTGTCGGCCCTTCACCTGCACCCGGACCGCGCAGCACGATCTGCCCTACCGCGTCGCCTTCGATCAGCACCATATTGGTGCCTCCGTCCAGCTGCCCCAGCGGCGAGGTGTCGGGAACCAGGCAGGGCTGCATGCGCTGCTCAAGGCCACGGCCGGTCTTCTGCGCCACGCCAAGCAGCTTGATTTTGTAACCCATATCGGCAGCCGCATGGATATCTTCGATGCTGACCCGGTCGATACCTTCCAGTGCGATCCCGTCGAAATCCACCCGGGTGCCGAAGGCGATCGACGACAGAATGGCGAGCTTGTGAGCTGCGTCAATGCCGCCCACATCGAGCTGCGGATCGGCCTCGAGATAGCCCAGTCCGTCGGCCTCCGCAAAGACCTCTTCATAGCTCAGCCCTGCGGATTCCATGCGCGTCAGAATATAGTTGCACGATCCGTTCATGACCCCCATCACACGGGTGATGTCATTGCCGGCAAGCCCCTCGGTCAGCGCTTTGATCACCGGAATGCCTCCGGCGACAGCGGCTTCATAGCGCAAAGCCCGACCCGCCGCCTCGGCGGCCACGGCCAGCGCCTGCCCGTGAATGGCCAGCAGCGCCTTATTGGCGGTCACCACGTCTTTGCCAGCATCCAGTGCAGCCTCTGCGGCGTCTTTTGCGATGCCTTCATGCCCGCCGATCAGCTCGACAAAGACATCGACGTCGTCGCGGGTCGCAAGCGCCACGGCATCGGTCTCCCAGGGATAGGATGACAGCGACACACCGCGGTCTTTGTCAGGGTCGCGCGCACAGACGGCTGAAATAACGATCTCGCGGCCCGTACGCGCCTTCAGCATGGCCGCGTGCTGGCGGATGATACGCACCACGCCGATGCCGACCGTGCCCAGACCGGCAATTCCAAGACGAAGGGGCTGAGACATGCGCGGTGGTCCTCTGACGGTCGTTAAACGTTGAAACGCGATGTAGCCCGTTCACCGGGCCCGTGCAATCCACCGATTGGGGTTTACCGGACGGATGCCCCGAGCCGCGCGCGTTCACCCTGTGTCAGAACCGGCGGTCTGAGGCCCGCAGCCCGCGTGCGCAGTCCGGCTGCCCGTGCGTCGAGGGCGGCTGATGTTTCATCTTCTTCGCGCGCCTGTTCGAGCACGGCAGGAGAAAGAGCAATCAGGTCGGGATAATCCGCGGCTTCATCCGCCTCAGTGATGCCATCATCAATATCCGGAAGTTCGGCGCAGGCCAGCAGACAGGACATCGCAAAAAGAAGGACAAAGACACGCATCAGAAAGCTCCGGTCACCGCAGCTTTTGTGCCCGATCAGGCCTCGCCGCGCAAGAAAGGTTTGTTTCTGAACGGGCGTTCTTTTATTCTCTGACCATGGCACGCACCGCAGGATCACATTCGGAGGTTACCGGCCCACGAGTGCGTGCGGCAGCCCTCAGGCTGTTCGCTCAGTCAGGCTATGCTGCCGTATCAATGCGCAGCATCGCCGCTGAAGTGGGCGTGCAGGTGGGCGCGCTTTACAATTACACGCCGGACAAACAATCGCTGCTTTTTGATCTGATGCGCAGCCATCTGGAAGACCTGCTGGCGCGCGCGGGCACAGGTGAGGGGGATGCCGCAGACCGCCTTGCCGGTTTTGTCTCTTTCCACATCCGCTATCACCACGACCGTCAGGATGCAGTTTTCATCGCCTACATGGAGCTGCGCAACCTCAGCGAGGCAAATTTTCAGGTGATCGAGGGTCTGCGCCGGCGCTATGAAGATCTGCTCGAGGAAATTCTCGCCGCCGGGGTCGCAGAAGGGAGTTTTGGCATCGCCGACACGCGCATTGCGACGCGTGCCGTGATTGCGATGCTCACCGGCGTCAGCACCTGGTTCCGGGAAAGCGGGCGTCTGACGCTGAGCGACGTTGAGACGCAGTACCGTAAAATGGTGCTGAACGCCGTCCGTGTTTAATGCGCGGGCCGGATGAAGGTCCCGTTGTTAAGCTCGCGCATCGCCTGTTGAAGTTCTTCCTGCGTGTTCATGACAATCGGGCCGTGCCAGGCGACGGGCTCGTCAATCGGCGCACCTGAGATCAGCAGAAAGCGCACCCCTTCGGGACCGGCCTGCAGGGTGACTTCCTCGCCGGTGCCGAACCGGATCAGCGTCCGGTTGCCGGACAGATCGCGGATGTTGACCTCTTCGCCGCCGACTTCCTTCTCCAGCAGAACGCCCGACGGCGCGCTTGCATCCGCAAAGGCCGCAGCCCCTTCGAAAACATACGCAAAAGCACGACGGTAAGTGTCGATCTTAAACGTCTTTTTCTGACCGGCAGGCACGGAGATATCGAGATACTGCGGATCGGCTGCAATTCCGTCAACAGGCCCCGTTTTGCCCCAGAACTCACCAGTGATGACCTTTACCCGCGTGCCGTCATCGTCCGTGATGACCGGAATATCGGCCGATGTGACATCCTGATAGCGCGGTGCCGTCATCTTTTGTGACGAGGGCAGATTGCCCCAGAGCTGAAAGCCGTGCATCTGGCCGCGCGCATTACCATGCGGCATCTCCTGATGCAGGATGCCGGAACCGGCGGTCATCCACTGAACGTCACCGGCGCCGAGTGTGCCGACGTTGCCCAGCGAATCCCCGTGATCCACAGTACCCTCGAGCACATAAGTAATGGTTTCGATGCCGCGATGCGGGTGCCAGGGAAAGCCGCGTCTGAAATCTTCCGGCCGCTCGTTGCGAAAATCGTCAAAGAGCAGAAACGGGTCGAGTTCGGACGGGTCCTGAAACCCGAAAGCACGGTGCAGTTTCACGCCGGCGCCTTCCATCGTGGGAATGGCCTTGCGGGTTTCGAGCGTTGGTCTGAGTGACATGGGAAATGCTCCTTACTGGGTTGCACTGAACATAAGGGTGCGGGCGCGCACAACCAATACGAAGCATCGAACGCTGACTGTGCAACCTTGCACGGATCACGCCGCGCGCCGGTGGTAATCTGCTGTGCTGCACCACATGCAATGTCATGTGACAGGCACTTTCAAAGGGTCTTTGATGGCTGCGTTTATGCAATGACAGACCGGCGCGCCGGCTGAGGGGTGCGTTACGGGACCGGTCTCACCCCGTATCGTTTCAGCGAAAAACCCCGGGGGCTGGCTGGTAATCACAGGCGACCGGCTCCCCCCCCGGCACACCGGCATCGGGCCCGCGGGGTTTGTTCTGCCCTTATGGTCGCAAACGGGCGCGACGTGTCGCCTGGCGCGCTGAAAGGTGCAGGCAACTCAAATGAAGGGGACTTTCATGAGAACGGGATTTATCGGGCTGGGCAATGTCGGTGGCAAACTCGCGGGCTCTCTGATCCGCAACGGAATCAGTCTGATGGTACATGACCTCAATCCGGATTTCGTTGCCGCAAAGGTCGCCGGCGGGGCGGTCGACGGTGGCAGCCCGGCTGCAATGATGCAGGCCTGTGATGCGGTTATCACCTGTCTTCCCAGCCCGGCAGCCTCAGCTGCGGTGGTGGATGAAATGCTGCCCCATATGGGCCCGGGCAAGATCTGGATGGAAATGTCCACCACCGACGACGCCGAGGTAAAACGTCTCGGCGAGGCTGCGATTGCGCACGGTGCCGCAGCGGTCGACTGCCCGGTTTCCGGCGGATGCCACCGCGCGGATACCGGCAACATATCGATCTATGCCGGCTGTGATCGCGCAACGTTCGACCGCATCCTGCCGCTGCTCACACTGATGGGCCGGCGGATACTGCATACCGGTCCTCTGGGCACGGCGAGCGTCCTGAAGGTCATGACCAACTATCTGGCCACCGCCAACCTGCTGACACTTTGCGAGGCGCTTACAGTAATGAAAGCGGCCGGCATGGACCTTGCAACCACGTTTGAGGCAATCTCTGTCTCCTCGGGCACCTCTTTTGTGCATGAGACTGAAAGCCAGCTGATCCTGTCAGGCTCGCGCAACGTGAATTTCACCATGGATCTGGTGCAGAAAGACATCGGCCTGTTTCAGAAGCTCGCCGATCTGCATAATGTGCCGCTGGAAATCTCGCCGCTGATCATTGAGATGATGCGTGACGGGCAGCAACGCTTTGGTGAACGCGCGCAATCCGACCGGATGATCGAGCGGCTGGAAGAGGCCACGGGCCTCGAGATCCGCGCGCCCGGTTTTCCGCTCGAACTGATCGATACAGAGCCCGAAGAGCGCGGCTACGAAGTCAAGCCGCTGCACTGAGCCCTGCCGGTCGCGACACCATGGTGTCCGGGGCCATGCGCCGGATCAGGATAGGAATGCGCCAAAGGCGCGCCTTCAGATCAGTTCGCCGGCAGCGCTCAGCGTGGTTTTGCCGCCCAGATAGCCGCTCAGAACCTCTGGCAGCGCAACCGATCCGTCTTCGCGCTGGCCGTTCTCCAGCACTGCAATCAGACAGCGACCCACAGCAAGCCCCGAGCCGTTGAGCGTATGCACGAACTGTGGCTTGCCCCCTGCGGGCCGGAAACGCGCGTTCATACGCCGGGCCTGAAAATCGCCGGTGGTGGAAACCGATGAGATCTCACGGTAGGCATTCTGTCCCGGCAGCCAGGCTTCGATATCATAGGTGCGCCGCGCGCCGAACCCCATGTCGCCGGTGCACAAAAGCACCGTGCGGTAGGCGATGCCCAGCCGTTCCAGAATATCCTCGGCACAGCGCAGCATGCGCTGCTGTTCGTCGTCTGACGCATCAGGGTGCGTGACAGAAACCATTTCAACCTTTTCGAACTGGTGCTGTCGCAACATGCCGGCTGTATCGCGGCCCGCGCTGCCGGCTTCCGACCGGAAGCACAGGGTATGCGCGGTCAGCCGCCGCGGCAGGTCGCTCTCATCAAGGATCTGCCCGGCCACCGTATAGGTCAGCGGAATTTCCGACGTGGACACCAGCCACCACCCGTTCGTGGTCTGATAGCTATCTTCAGCGAACTTCGGCAGTTTGTCGGTGCCGTACATCGCCTCGTCCCGCACCAGCACAGGGCTGTTCACTTCGGTCAGCCCGTTCTCGTCCACATGGGTGTCGATCATGAACTGCGCCAGCGCCCGGTGAATGCGCGCCACAGCACCGGTGAGCATGACGAACCGCGCGCCGGATGTACGCGCGGCCGTCTCAAAATCCATCGACGGTGCAACACCTGCAATCTCGAAATGCTCCTTCGGAGTAAATCCGAAAGACGGCTGATCGCCCCAGCGCCGGACTTCGACATTATAATTTTCATCAGCGCCTTCAGGCACATCATCGGCGGGGATATTCGCAATCCACGAGAGCTTTTCGGTGAGTTCTGTGTCGAGATCAGCAGCTTCGGCCTGCATGGCGGAGACTTCGGCCTTTTTCTCGCCCACCAGCGCGCGCAGCCGTTCAAATTCAGCCTCATCACCCGATGCCTTTGCTGCACCGACAAGTTTCGAGGCTTTGTTCTGGTCGGCCTGAGCCTTTTCAGCGGCAGAAATCTTTTCGCGCCGTGCCTGATCCAGCGCCAGAATCTCAGACGACAAAGGCGCGTCTCCACGGCGTGCAAGGGCTGCGTCGAAAGCCTCCGGGGCCTCGCGGATGGCGCGGATATCGTGCATGGGTCTCGTCCTCAGATCTGAATCGTTCCTGCTCCGCTTATGACCGATCTTTCGACAGACCGTAACCTGCAGTTTTCATGCAGGGTGTTGGCGGGGCAGGGCGTCGTGGTTCAGTCTGCGCCCTCTGTGCGGCGGGTCTGCCGGTCACGGGCTTTGTACACCTGGCGCAGCAGCCACTGGTTCACAGGTGCGGCGATCGCGCGCCCGTCATTATCGCTGCGCGCCACTATAACACCGGCCAGCGCCCAGCCTTCCTCGTTCTCAACCAGAACCGCACCGCCGGAATTGCCGGCCACCACGGTGCATCCGGATACAAAAACGCTTTCGATCGCATCGCTGATCAGAGGGCAGTCAAAACGCCCGCGCAGCACGTCGTCGCGTTCGTTGTACCCCAACAGGGCCACCCTGCGCGGCGCCGGCGTACTTCCCGGGCGATAGACCTGTATCGGGGTGACCTTGCCGCCTTTCACCAGCCGTCCCAGATGCACCACCGCCAGATCATAGCGAAACCTGTCTGACCCGCTGGCCCTTTCCCAGAGAGGATGGCGGATCACGGTGGTCGAGCGGCTGTTTGCGACGTTGCGGGTACCGTTGCGTCCGGCGAAAAAGTGCATTTTTCCGGGAAACCCGGTGGCGAGCACCGTGCAGTGTGCGGCCGTTACGATCATGTCAGGGGCGACAAGTGTGGCCGTACACGCCGAGTAAGCGCCGATGCCCTGCGTGCGCAGCGCGCCCACAGCCGTCCAGGCCTTGCGGTCTTCCGCACTGACCGGATCAAGCCCCTGCGCCACGGCAGACTGCAGGCCGGCAGACAGAATGACCGTCAGGAATAATACCACAAACCTGCGCACGTGTTACGCCCCTTCTGACTGCCGCGATGTCTATTGTGCCGCCAAATCCGGAGCCTGCCAAGCGTTGACGGGCGGGCGTCTGAGATATGTTTGCCAATGCGCGCACACGCTGGCTTGCAAAGCGGTCATTCAGCCCATAGGTTCCGGCAGAATTTCGTGCGTGCCCCGGGGGGCCGCGTGCGACCTGTCATCAGAGGACCTGACCACCATGGAAGCATTCGCCCAGTTTGTACCGCTGATCCTGATCTTTGCGATCATGTATTTTCTGCTCATCCGCCCGCAGCAGAAGAAGGTAAAAGAGCATCAGGCTATGGTGGCGGCTCTGCGCCGCGGCGATCAGGTCGTGACCCAGGGCGGGATCGTCGGCAAGGTTGCCAAAGTCAAAGATGACGGCGAACTGGAGCTTGAGATCGCCGATGGTATCAAAGTCCGCGTCATTCAGTCCACGATTGCTACCGTGATTTCCAAAACAGAACCGGCGAAGTAAAACGCCGGCCAACCTCTCTGAAAGGCATCTGAATGCTTCAGGTTAACCTGTGGAAGCGCATTCTTATCGTGCTGACCTGCGTTGCCGGTCTGTGGATGGCGATGCCCAATCTCTTCTACACTCCCGTCGAGCAGCACAATGATGCGGTTGCGGCCATCGAACTGGGTGCCGATACGCCTGAAAACCAGGCCGCGCGCGGGCAGTGGCCTGACTGGCTGCCGTCCGGGCTGGTCAATCTCGGGCTTGATCTGCGGGGCGGGGCGCATCTGCTGGCCGAGGTTAAGGTCGAGGACGTTTACGCTGCGCGTATGCAGGCCTTCTGGCCGGAAATCCGCGATGCGCTGCGCGATGAACGTACGACCGTGGGCACCGTGCGGCTGCAACCCTCGGCTGTTGATGAGGTGCGCGTGCGGATCTCTCAGCCTGACGGCATGGAGCGCGCGCTTGAGGTTGTCCGCGCCCTTGCCACGCCCATCCCGACCCTGACAGGGGTTGCGACCAACGATATTGAGGCCCGCGCCGAAGATGATGTCATCATCGTCACGCTGACGGACGCCGAAAAGACTGCGTCCAATGAACGCACTCTGCAGCAAAGCCTCGAGATTATCCGCCGCCGCATCGACGAGGTCGGCACGCGCGAGCCGACCATTCAGCGACAGGGCACCGACCGGATCCTCATTCAGGTGCCGGGCATCGGCTCTGCCGCAGAGCTCAAAGAGATCATCGGCACCACGGCGCAGCTTACCTTTAACCCGGTTGTGACCCGCGGAACGGATGAAACAGCAAACCCCGGGATCGGGAACATTCTGGTCCCGTCCATCGACGAGCCGGGGACGTTCTACACACTTGAAGCGGCGCCTGTGGTCACCGGCGAAGAGCTGGTCGATGCGCAGCCCTCTTTCGATCAGAACGGCCGCCCGGCAGTCAGCTTCCGGTTTAACACGACCGGTGCACGCAAATTCGGCGATTACACGGCCGAGAACATCGGCTCACCTTTCGCCATCGTGCTGGACGACGAGGTCATCAGCGCACCCACGATCCAGAGCCACATCCCCGGCGGATCAGGCATCATCACCGGGCGCTTCTCGGTCGAGGAATCGACCAATCTGGCGGTCTTGCTCAGGGCAGGGGCGCTGCCGGCGGGTCTCGAATTTCTCGAAGAACGCACCATCGGTCCCGAACTGGGCCAGGACAGCATCGATGCGGGCAAGGTCGCGACCATCGTCGCTTTCTGCGCCGTGCTGGTCTTTATGTTCCTCAGCTATGGTCTTTTCGGCATTTTCGCCAACGTCGCACTGATCATCAACATTGGCCTTATTTTTGGCCTGCTGAGTGTCATCGGAGGCACGCTGACCCTGCCTGGCATCGCAGGTATCGTCCTGACGGTTGGTATGGCTGTGGACGCCAACGTCCTGATTTTCGAGCGGATCCGCGAGGAGCTGAAAACCTCCAAAGGCCCGGCCCGCGCCATCGAGCTTGGCTATGAAAAGGCGCTTTCGGCCATTCTGGACGCGAATATCACCACTTTCATCACTGCAACGATCCTCTTTGCGATGGGCTCCGGCCCGGTCCGTGGCTTTGCGATCACGCTGGGTCTGGGGATTCTGACATCGGTCTTCACGGCGATCTTCGTCACGCGTCTCTTTATTGTCATCTGGTTCGAGCGCAAGCGCCCGAAAACAATCGAGGTCTGATATGCGTCTGCGCCTGGTCAAACAGAATACGAACTTCGATTTCTTCAGCCGCTGGAAGCTCTGGCTGGGCATCTCTGCGGTTATGATGGTGGTGGCCTTTGCGTCCTTCATGATCCAGGGGCTGAACTTCGGCATCGATTTCCGCGGCGGGACGACAATCCGGACCGAAAGCCCGCTGGTCGTCGATATCGGTGAGTACCGCGAGGCGATCGATACGCTGGGCCTTGGCGATGTTTCGATTACTGAAGTTTTCGATCCGACCTTTGAGGACGACCAGAACGTCGCGATGATCCGTATCCAGGCGCAGGACGGCCAGGAGGCAGTCACGTCTCAGGTGATCGCAGATGTACAGGCGGCATTGCGCACCGTGCGGCCGGATATTCAGTTCATCTCAGTCGAATCAGTGGGCCCCAAGGTGTCAGGCGAGCTCATTCAGACGGCGGTCATCGCTGTGGTGCTCGCCATCGGCGCGGTGCTTATCTACATCTGGCTGCGCTTTGAGTGGCAGTTTGCTGTAGGCGCGGTGCTGGCACTTGTGCACGACGTAATCCTGACAATCGGGGTCTTCTCCGAGCTTCAGATCCGCTTTGATCTGGCGATTATCGCGGCCCTGCTGACCATCGTGGGTTACTCACTGAACGACACCGTGGTGGTCTTTGACAGGGTGCGGGAGAACCTGCGCAAGTATAAGAAAAAGCCCCTGTCCGAGGTGCTGAACATTTCGATCAATGAAACGCTGAGCCGGACATTCATGACCTCCGTGACCACGCTGCTGGCGCTGATCGCACTCTTCGTGCTCGGCGGAGACGTGATACGCGGCTTTGTTTTCGCGATGATCTGGGGCGTGATCGTCGGCACCTATTCTTCGATCTTCGTGGCATCCGCGGTGCTGCTTTATCTCGGCGTCAAACGCGACTGGTCCAAACCCGATGCCAATGCGGGTAACCAGTTTGCCAACATAGATGCCTGAGGCGCTTCAGGCGGTTTTTGCAACAGAGGGACTGATCTGGCTGTTATGCGGCGTTGTCGCAGCGGGGCTGGTGCGCGGCTTTGCGGGCTTTGGCAGCGGCATGATCATCATGGCCACCGCCTCTTCGGTGCTGGAGCCTGTCGCTGCGGTGATTTTTATGATGATGGCCGAACTGATCGGCCCGTTGCCCAATCTGCGGGCGGCCTGGCGCGACGGCGCACCCCGTGATGTGGGCCGGCTGATGATCGGGGCCACACTCGCGGTACCGCCCGGCATCTGGCTGCTGGCAAATTTCTCGGGTGAGGCCTTTGGCTGGGTCGTCTCGGTCACCATTCTGATCCTGCTGGTGCTGCTGATGAGCGGTTGGCGCTACAAAGGCGTTCTGACGCCCGCGCTGACCGTCGGTACCGGGGCGCTCGGGGGGTTCATGTGCGGTTTTGCAGGCATCCCCGGGCCACCGGTAATCATGCTTTATATGTCGAGCCGCCTGCCAATCTCGGTTATCCGCGCCAATTTCCTGCTCTACCTGCTGGCGATTGATGTCGTCATGATTGCTGTCTTCCAGGGCAGCGGGCTCTTTATCTGGGAGGTGGCCGTGCTCGGGCTTTTTGCCGGCATCCCCAATCTCATTGCCAATATTGCAGGGGCGCGGCTGTTTGACCCGAATGCCGAAGGCGTGTTCCGCACCGTGGCCTATATCGTGATCGCGGCATCGGCTATACTCGGCCTGCCGGTCTGGAATTAGAACCGAAGGTGTGTGCATGACAGTTCAGTCAGAGATCAAAAACCTGATCAGCCGCTATCTGAAAGCCTGGAATGCACGCGATTTCCATGGCATGGTGACCCTGTTTACTGAACCTGCGACATATGTGATTGCCGGCGGGACGCTGCATCTGGCGGATCATGCAGCGCTGAGCGCAAAGCTCAAAGAGCAGTTCGCCGCCCTTGAAGCCGATGGGTTCAGTCATACCGAAATCCGCGACATAACCGTTCGAGGCTGCACCGACACGTCCGCCATCGCCGAACTGCACGACGTGACACGCCTGCGCGCGGACGGCACAGCCCTTGACGTGATCGATGCGGTTTATATCTGCATATTGCAGGATGGCCGGTGGAAACTGAGCATCGCAATGGCCTGCACTCCGGGCCGGGACAGCGCCTGACCTTTAACTGAACGCGGGGAGATCCATGCCATGCGGCTCAACGAGATTACATTCACAGATGCCAAACCCGTCGAAGGCTATGGTCCGGGATTTTTCCGAATTGGCGGTGAGGTGTTTCAGGGCCCGGTGATCACAGGTCCCTCCGGCAGCACTGCATGGGCCGGCTATGACGATGCCGACGCTCTGCTGGACTATGCCGGTCATGTCGACGTTCTTTTTGTCGGTACCGGTGCAGAGATTGCCCATATGCCCGCACCACTCCGCACCAGGCTGGAAGATGCCGGGCTGGGCGTCGACGTTATGGCCTCACCCACTGCCTGTCGCACCTATAATGTGCTCCTGAGCGAGGGCCGTCGGATCGCGCTGGCGCTGTTGCCCGTCTGAGCGAGCGAAAGAACGCACTTTTTTGCACCGCTGCAATCGGTTAACCCTGCAGGTGATGGTTCTGACAGTGCATGATCTCTCAGTCGCCCGCGGCGGCGTTCCGGTTCTGACCGGTCTTTCCTTTGATGTTGAGGCTGGCTGCGCGCTGATCCTGCGCGGGCCGAACGGGGCGGGCAAGACCACACTGCTGCGCACGCTGGCGGGCCTGCAGCCACCGCTCAGCGGTGAGATCGCCGGGGCTGAGGATCAGGTGGCCTATGCGGCCCACTCTGACGGGTTGAAATCCATGCTCACCGTGCGCGAGAACCTGACCTTCTGGGCGGCGGTGTTCGGCCAGCGCGACATCACGCCTGCGATGACCGCCTTTAACCTCGAAGACCTCGAAGAGAGGCTGGCAGGTACGCTTTCCGCAGGCCAGAAAAGGCGCCTGGGCCTCGCAAGGCTCCTCGTGACAGGACGCCCGGTCTGGATCCTCGATGAGCCGACAGTATCGCTGGACCAGGATGCCGTGCGGCTTTTTGAAACGGCTGTTACTGCACATCTTGCCGGCGGCGGATCGGTCATCATGGCCACCCACATCGCACCGGGCATCGACGCGCAGGTGCTCGACATCAGCCCCTGGCGCGCCACCGCCGCGACCCGTGCGGGTGCCAGCGACGAGGCCTTCCTGTGAAGGCGCTGCTTCTGCGCGATCTGATGCTCGCGTTCAGGGCAGGGGGCGGCTTTGGACTCGGCCTTGCGTTTTTCCTGATCGTGACCGTGCTTGTGCCGTTCAGCGTCGGACCGCAATCCGATCTGCTGGCCCGCATCGCGCCCGGGGTCCTGTGGCTCGGTGCGCTTCTGGCGTGCCTTTTGTCCCTCGACCGCCTGCTGGCGCTGGATCTGGAAGACGGCTCGCTTGACCTGCTCGCCACCTCGCCGCTGCCGCTGGAAGCTGCGCTCAGCATCAAGGCGCTGGCCCACTGGCTGACCACCGGTCTTCCACTGGTGCTGGCTGCACCGCTCTTTGGCGTGCTGCTGAACCTGCCCGGGCCCGGGTACATCTGGCTGGTTATTTCGCTGGCGCTCGGCACCCCGGCGCTCTCGGTTATCGGCACCTTCGGGGCGGCCCTAACGGTGGGCATCAAACGTGGCGGTCTGCTGCTGTCGCTGCTGGTGCTGCCGCTTTATGTGCCCACGCTTATCTTCGGCGCCGAAACGGCCCGGCGGGGGGCTGCGGGCATGGACACCTCCACACCGGCGCTGATGCTTGCCGGGATCACGCTTGCGGTGATCGCTGTTATGCCCTTCGCCTCGGCGGCGGCGCTGCGGGTAAACCTGCGGTGAGCGTGGCGTTTTGCCCATTGAGCAGGCCCGGTCAAGCAGGTAGAACCCGGCCATGTCTGTGAGCGGAGATAAACCGGCGCCCGTGCGCCCGCAGGGCTTCTGGAGCTACGCCAACCCGGTGAAGTTTCTGGGCTTCAGTGAGCGTATTCTGCCGGCACTCTGGTGGCTCTCCGGCATCTGCCTTGCGGTGGGTCTCATCTGGGGGTTTTTCTTTACACCTGACGATTTCCGCCAGGGCTCGACGGTTAAAATCATCTATCTGCACGTGCCCTCGGCGCTTATGGCGATCAACGCCTGGTTTATGATGCTGGTGGCCTCGCTCGTCTGGCTCATCCGCCGCCATCACGTGAGTGCGCTCGCCGCGCGTGCGGCTGCCCCCGTTGGTGTCGTCATGACCGTTATTGCACTCGTGACCGGCGCCATCTGGGGCCAGCCGATGTGGGGCACCTGGTGGGCCTGGGATCCGCGGCTGACCTCCTTTCTGATCCTGTTTTTGTTCTATCTTGGCTACATTGCCCTCTGGGAAGCGGTTGACGATCCGGACACCGCCGCCGATCTCACGTCGGTTCTCTGTCTTGTGGGTTCGGTCTTTGCGGTGCTCTCACGCTATGCTGTTAACTTCTGGAACCAGGGCCTGCACCAGGGCGCATCGCTCAGCCTCGACAAAGAGGAAAACGTGGCGGATGTCTTTTACCAGCCTCTGCTGGTGGCGATTGCCGGGTTCGTTCTGCTGTTTCTCGCGCTCGTTTTTTACCGCACCGGCACCGAGATCCGGTTGCGCCGCACCCGCGCGCTGCTGGCGAGACAAAGGCGGGCATGATGCCGGATCTTGGCAAATACGCGGATGCGGTGCTCTCGGCTTATGGCGCGTCGCTCGTGCTGCTGGCGCTGCTGGTTTATTTCACGCTGCGCCGGGGCCGCAAAGCGCGCGCAGCACTGGATGAGGCCGAACGCGGGGAAAAGCGCCGTGGCTAAGAAAATATCACCCCTGATGATTGCGCCGCCGCTGATCTTTGCCGGGTTTGTGATCCTTGCCGGCATTGGCATGTTTACCACCGACAGCCAGAACCTGCCCTCTGCGCTGATCGGACAACCCGCGCCGCCGGTCACTGAAACGGCCCTGGCGGATTTTACCCCGGTCACACCGGAGGCAATGGCAACCGGGCAGGTGACGCTTGTCAACTTCTGGGCCAGCTGGTGCCCTCCCTGTCGTGCCGAACACCCCAAACTGCTGGAAATGCAGGCCAGTGGCATGCCGATCATCGGGGTTAACTTCCGTGACAAGGAAGGGCCCGCCACGAGCTATCTCAAAGATGACGGCAACCCGTTTGCCGCCGTGGCATTTGACCCTCAGGGCCGCACCGCCATCGACTGGGGCGTGACGGCACCGCCTGAGACCTTTATTCTGGACGCCGACGGCAATATCCTGTTTCGCTTCGCCGGCCCGCTGGTAGGAAGCGATTTTGAGCAGCGTTTCCTGCCCCAACTGGAAAAAGCCTTAGACAAATAAGACGGCTGTCCGTCTGAAATCGTCCCGGCCTGATGCTGTGAAGTTTTGCAGCACGCGCTGACCGGCAGCAGCGGTCGGCCTGAACGGCGCCAACGACCATCACCATGATCACCGACTGGAGCGCACTGCCGCCACCGATCAGAAACGGTGACCGGTCCCTTGTGACCGTGGCTGTCGCAACAGATTTCATCTGATACATCAGACGCGGCGAGGTGTAGTTCATCCGCAACCGGCAGGCGGCGGAAGCGTACGTTGGACATAATCCGTAACCGGTCAACCATGTCATCGGTCTCGCGGGCCAGGCGGGGATTGTCGGTCATGATATCGGACCGCTTCGTCGTTTTCGCATCCTGCCCTTTGCCGACGAGCTTGTTCATCACGTCACGTTCTGCAACCACGCCAATGACTTTTTCGTCTTTTTCAATAAAGATCACAGACCCGGAGTTTCTTTCTGACATTGCGGATACTGCATCGAAAACAGTTGTCTGTGGCGGGCGTGTCAGCGGCTTCATCTTTGATTTTTATTCCGGACGGTCGATCAGATGGCCTCCGGGTCGCTCCGCTCTCTCTGGCATGGTTTTACGTTTTTCATTTCTTTTCCGACACACAGAGCATTTTCGTTCAGACCGGGGGAGCGGCTGGATTGTGCGTCCCAGTAGCCTCTGAAAAAATAAGCCCCCGGTGGTGTCATCGGAGGCTCAGTCGTTCTCTTAAACGGGCGGCAGAGCCGGTCAGGCAGCCTTCGCCAGATTGCGCAACACATAGTGCAGCACGCCGCCGTGTTCGATGTACTCGATTTCGATCGCGGTATCGATCCGGCACTTCAGCGTGATCTCTTTGGTGCTGCCATCGCCCATCCTGATCGTGCAGGGCACTTCCTGCAGCGGTTTGATGGTGTCGAGACCGGAGATTGACACGGTTTCATCGCCGGTCAGACCGAGCGATTTTCGCGTGTCGCCCCCGGTGAACTCAAAGGGAATGACCCCCATGCCCACCAGGTTGGACCGGTGAATACGCTCAAAGCTCTCCGCAATCACCGCCCTGACGCCCAGCAGGGCCGTGCCCTTGGCCGCCCAGTCGCGGCTTGAGCCCGCGCCATACTGCTCGCCACCGAAGATCACCAGTGGCGTGCCGGCCTCCTGGTACGCCATGGCGGCATCATAGATCGAGGTCTGCTGCCCGTCCGGACCTTTGGTATAGCCACCTTCAACCCCGTCGAGCATCTCGTTTTTGATGCGGATGTTGGCGAATGTGCCACGCATCATTACCTCGTGGTTGCCCCGGCGCGAGCCGTAGGAGTTGAACTCGCGCTGCGGCACCTGACGCTCGATCAGATACTGACCTGCAGGCGTAGTGTCCTTGAACGAGCCCGCTGGAGAGATGTGGTCGGTGGTGATCATATCGCCGAGGATCGCCAGCACACTCGCGTTCTCGATGTTGGTGATCACGCCGGGCTCTTTACCCATGTCTTTGAAATAAGGCGGGTTCTGCACATAGGTCGAGGTCGGCGGCCAGTTGTAGGTCTTGCTGTCAGTGGTCTGGACACCGCGCCATTTGTCGTCGCCCTTGAAGACATCGGCGTATTTCTCCTGGAAAGAGGCGCGCGTTACAGTTTCTTCTACCAGATCGGCGATTTCTTTGGATGTGGGCCAGATATCTTTGAGATAGACGTCATTGCCATCCTGATCCTGACCCAGCGGGTCTTTGGCGATGTCGATGTTCATGTCACCGGCCAGCGCGTAGGCTACAACGAGCGGCGGGGAAGCGAGATAGTTGGCGCGCACGTCCGGGCTGATCCGGCCCTCGAAATTGCGGTTGCCGGAGAGGACCGATGTGGCAATGAGATCACCTTCGGTAATCGCCTCCGACAGCTCTTTCTGGATCGGACCTGAGTTGCCGATGCAGGTGGTGCAGCCGTATCCCACAAGGTTGAATCCGATGGCATCCAGATCGTCCTGCAATTCCGCAGCTTCCAGATAGGCCGAAACCACCTGGCTGCCCGGGGCAAGCGATGTTTTGACCCAGGGCTTGCGCGTAAGGCCACGCTCGCGGGCTTTGCGGGCCACAAGACCCGCGCCGATCATCACGTAGGGGTTTGAGGTATTGGTGCAGGAGGTGATCGAGGCGATCACAATCGAGCCGTCGTGCAGTTTGTAATTCTCCCCCTTTACGGAAGCCACATTGTGATGACCGATGTCGCCGGGAATGTGGTGAGGTGCCGGGGCGCCGCCCTCTGCTGTCATTTCTTCCTGCTCGCTTTCGCGGGCCGCAGGTTCGGGGCGCTGGCCTTTGACATAAGCACCGAAAGCGGAGGCCGCCTCGGTGAGCGCGATGTAATCCTGCGGGCGTTTCGGACCGGAGATCGCCGGTACGATGGTGCTCATGTCGAGGCGCAGCGTGTCAGAATAGACGGGCGCATAGCTCTCATCGCGCCACATCCCGTTGGCTTTCGCATAGGCCTCCACCAGCGCCACGCGGTCCTTGTCACGCCCGGTGTTGGTCAGATAGCGCAGCGTCTCTTTGTCGATCGGGAAGAAGCCACAGGTGGCCCCGTATTCCGGCGCCATATTGGCGATGGTCGCACGATCGGCGAGCGGCAGGCGGTCGAGACCTTCGCCGAAGAATTCCACAAACTTGCTCACCACGCCCTTTTCGCGCAGCATCTCGACAACCTTCAGGACCAGGTCGGTGCCGGTTGTGCCTTCCATCATGGTGCCTGTCAGCTCAAAACCGACCACTTCGGGGATCAGCATGGAAATCGGCTGGCCCAGCATCGCGGCCTCGGCTTCGATGCCGCCCACGCCCCAGCCCAGAACTGCCGCACCATTGACCATCGTGGTGTGGCTGTCGGTGCCGACGAGTGTGTCGGGATATGCCACTTCTTTGCCGTCCTGATCGGTGTCCGTCCAGACCGTCTGCGCCAGATATTCGAGGTTTACCTGGTGGCAGATGCCTGTACCGGGCGGCACCACGCGGAAGTTGTTAAAGGCCTTCTGACCCCACTTGAGGAAGGTATAGCGCTCCATGTTGCGTTCGTATTCGCGGTCCACGTTCATCTGAAAGGCGCGCGGGTTGCCGAACTCGTCGATCATCACCGAGTGGTCAATGACCAGATCCACGGGGTTGAGCGGGTTGATCTTTTCCGCATCACCGCCAAGGCTGATGATCGCGTCGCGCATCGCGGCCAGATCAACGACCGCCGGCACACCGGTGAAGTCCTGCAGCAGCACCCGGGCAGGGCGATAGGCGATCTCGCGCGGGTTTTTCCCGCCCTTCTCAGCCCATTCCGCAAAGGCGCGGATATCGTCGGTGGTGACCGTTTTTCCATCTTCAAAGCGCAGCATGTTCTCCAGTACGACCTTGAGCGCTGCCGGAAGCTTTGAGAAATCACCCAATCCTGCGGCTGTCGCCGCCTCGATTGAGTAATAATCGACGCTCTGCGCGCCGGATGTCAGGGTTTTACGGGTGTCAGAACTGTCGTGACCAACGGTAATGGGCATAATGTGCTCCCTCGGGATGAAGTCGGATGATCAGTGGATTACCTGCTGAATGCCTTAAGGAGGGGGGCAGTTCAACTCAATTCCGCACCGACGGGGGAAAATGTATACCATTGTGTACCGGATGAGCTCACGTAATTTGCAGCCGCTCTCAAGAAACGTTGATTGGTCATTACAGCGCGGTCTGTTTAAGTGGACAACAGGGGCAAGCTGCACCTTCCGGGGGAATCACATGCGACGACTGATGCAGGCATTTTTCGCCGGCGCACTTTTTATCTCACCGCTCTGGGCGCAGAACGCACCTGTTGTGGTCGAGCTTTACACCTCTCAGGGCTGTTCTTCCTGCCCGCCTGCGGATGATCTTTTTCATCAGATCGCGGGTCGTGATGACATCATCGCGCTCGCGCTGCATGTTGATTACTGGGACTATATCGGGTGGAAAGATCAGTTCGCCGATCCGCGCAATGCGCAGCGACAGCGGGCCTATGCCACTGCGGCAGGACGCCGGTCGATTTATACGCCTGAGATGATTGTGAACGGCCTGACCGACATTGTCGGGGCCAAACCGATGCAGCTCTCCGAGGCGATCGCCGCGCAAAAAGCACGACCGGCAGCAGTTCTTGTGTCGTTGCGCCGCAGCGGTGAGAGCGTGCAGATCACAGCCGAGGCAAAGCAGGCGGCACCAGGTGCTATGGTCGTTCAGATGGTCCGTTATGTGCCGGAACGTGAGGCCGACATTACCCGTGGCGAAAATGCCGGTCGCAAAATTATCTATTCGAATGTGACGCAGGACTGGAAAATTCTGGGAGAATGGGACGGGCGCGCGCCTCTGGATATCGAAGCATCCGCACCGGGTTCCGAAGCCGTGGTCGTGCTGATCCAGGAAAAAGGCATGGGGCCGATTGTCGGCGCGGCACAGTTGCGCTGATCTGCCCGGAACGCGTCTGCGGTTTTTCTGACGACAGGTGCGGATTGTCCCTGCCATACAGGAAGTCCGGGGTCACCAAAGCTTCGCGCGGGCCAGATTATCACAATCTGAATGTGGATCAGGCATCGGACCCGGTTACCATTCCAGGCCTGATCTCGTACGGGTAATCTTATGGTATTCCACAGGATGAAGCGATGCAGCGATGAGCCCCTCCGGCACTGTAACGAATAACCAGGCCGGTCTTTTTCCTGCGCACACCTGTGTCTTTTCTCACCATGCCTGCGGCGAGGGCCTCAGCCGCCGTCTTCATCATCGACAATCAGCAGAAGCTCGCCGCTGGCCTCCATTTCGCGGATAGACTGTACGATCGTCGCAGTCGCCTCTTCCATATCGGAGGTCTTTACGCTCTCTCGCTCTTCCACCTCTTCGCGCAGCTGATCGGCCATGCGCCCCGACATGTTTTCGAGGATAAAGTCGGCCGATTTCTGAACCCCTGCGGCACCGGCTCCGGCGAGCGCGGTGATCAGCATGTCCTGGTCGAGACCGCGAACGACGCGGGGGATGTCGCGTGCGGCAATCCGCTGCGGGATATTGCCGAAGGTAAAGATCGCGCGGCGCACCATCTCCGCAAAACCGGCGTCTGTCTCATCGAGGCCTTCGAGCACATCATCGCGGGTCGTCGTAGTCGTGGAATTCAGGATGGCACCCACGCGCTCGACCGGACCGCTGTCAAAGGCTCCGACAGGCTCCGCATCAAGCTGAGCAGCAAGCGACAGACCGATCCTGTCCACGGCATCCGGTGTGACCGAGCTGGTCAGGGACACGGCATAAGTGATGCGCCGCGCCTCGGGTCCGGGCAGCTTCCCGAGCAGTTCAGCGGCGCGTTTCACATCAATTTTAGACAATAAAACCGCGGCAACTTCGGTGCTTTCGTTCTGAAGAACCGGCAGCAGCTTCTCGGTGCCAAGCTGTCGCAGCCGTTCCCAGGGGTCGCCGTATTCGCGCACGCCTGCCTCTTTGCGCAGCCGCGCAGCGGTCTGTCTGGAAATCCGGCCATCAAGCGCATCCAGCGCACCGGCGATACCTCCCGGAAAGGACAGACCGATGCTCTCCAGCTCTCCGGCAAACTCACCGATCACATCAGAAAGGGTGTCGCGATCCACAAAGCGCATGGAACCCATTTGTTGTGTGAGCTGCGCCTGAAGGTTCTCCGGCAGATCCTCAAGCGGAATATCGGCGCCTTCGTTGAGCAGGAGCCGCACCACAACGGCCGCTTTTGCGCGGCGGCTCAGCTTTGCCGGTGCGCCGGTGCTGGCTCCGCCCGGCAGTGCCGGGAAGGAGGTCATAGGTACCATATCGTTCATCATTACCCGCCTTTAACATCTCAGGTTAATTTGGCAGCTAAAGGTTAAGATTTGGCTGAAGTCAGTAGTTATAAGTTGCTCCGGTCGCGATTGCATTGCGCAGCGAGGTCTCAGACCAGGTGCCGTGGCCTCCGTGCCGGCGGATAGCCTGCAATTGTGCGATGGCACCGGTCACCTGACCCTGTTCAACAAGACCCTGACCCATATAAGATCGTGCCATAATATTTGCGGGATCACGCTCAATCGCTTCCTGATAGAACACCATGGCCAGATCGGTGTTGCCCAGTTTGCGGTGTGTAAACCCCATATAAGTGAGCCGGCCCGGGTCCTGCGGATCCATTGCATCCAGAACCTTCTGCGCATCGTGGTAACGTCCGGTCCAGGCCAGATGCCGCACGGTTGTATAAAGCTGATCCCGGTCGAGGCTGCTTTCTTTGGCGTCAACGCATTTGCCGGATTTTTCATCGAAGACCTGCGCACCTTTGCAGTCAGTGGCAGGGCGGGCGGGGGGCTTATCATCGCCGCCGTCGGCAAAAGCGATGCTGGGCAAGGCAAGGGCCGCAGCCAGAAGGATTCTCATACCAGTTTGCTCCCCGTTACAGGTACTGCGAGAGATGGCGCGCCGCCGGAATAAGTAAAGGCGCACTGCAGCAGCGCGCCTTTACAATTTGCAGTCTTGTCTGTGTGCTCAGCTGTTGACGCTGACCACGCATTTTCCGGCTTCACTGTCATAGACGGTGCCGTCAGCGCAGGACATAACCTGACGCTCGTAGTTGCAGCCCGCTGCGAAAGCGATAACCGGTGCCAGAGAAAGCGCCACAGCGGCGGCCAAAGTTCTGATCGTCATTGCGGTACTCCTGAAGTTCATGAATGCTCTCCATGGTAGCATCGCCTGACCCTGGGTCAACAAAAATGCGGATGCATCCTGTCGCCCGACCCACCTATGCCTCTTCTTTGAACACCCGGGCGAAGATCGTATCGACGTGTTTGGTGTGATACCCCAGATCAAACTTCTCTTCGATTTCCGCAGGGCTCAGCGCCGCGGTCACATCTGCATCGGCCAGCAGTTCGGTTTTGAAATCGCAGCCCTCTTCCCAAACCTTCATGGCGTTGCGCTGCACCAGTTTATAGGCGTCCTCGCGGCTCACACCGGCCTGTGTCAGCGCCAGCAGCACCCGCTGGCTCATCACGAGGCCGCGAAATTTGTTCATGTTGGCCAGCATGTTGTCGGGATAGATTACCAGCTTGTCGATCACCTGGGTCAGCCGCGCCAGCGCGAAATCCAGCGTGATCGTTGTGTCAGGCCCGATATTGCGCTCCACGGAACTGTGCGAGATGTCGCGCTCATGCCAGAGCGCCACATTCTCCATTGCCGGCACCACGGCCATGCGGACCAGCCGCGCGAGCCCGGTCAGGTTTTCGGTCAGCACCGGATTACGCTTGTGCGGCATGGCAGAAGAGCCTTTCTGGCCGGCAGAGAAAAATTCCTCCGCCTCCAGCACTTCGGTGCGCTGCATATGGCGGATTTCGGTCGCGATGTTCTCGATTGAGCTGCCAACCACACCGAGGGCCGCAAAGAACGCCGCGTGCCGGTCGCGGGGGATGACCTGGGTGCTGATCGGCTCGGGCTCGAGGCCCAGTTTTTCACAGACATGCTCTTCGACGCGCGGATCAATATTAGCGAAGGTCCCGACAGCGCCTGAAATCGCGCCGGTGGCAATTTCATATCGCGCCTTTTCCAACCGGTTCAGGTTGCGGTCCATCTCTGCGTAGAATCGCGCAAAGGTCAGGCCCATGGTTGTGGGTTCTGCGTGGATGCCGTGACTGCGCCCGATGCGCACTGTGTCTTTGTGCTCAAGCGCGCGGCGTTTGAGGGCAGCCAGAAGCGCTTTCACATCCGCAATCAGGATATCGGACGCGCGGACAAGCTGCACGTTGAAACAGGTATCCAGTACGTCAGAGGAGGTCATTCCCTGATGCACGAAGCGTGCCTGATCGCTGCCGATATGCTCGGCCAGATGCGTGAGAAAGGCGATCACATCGTGTTTCGTGACCGCCTCGATCTCGTCGATGCGCGCCACGTCGAACGTAACGTCTTTCGCTTTCCACACGGCGTCGGCGTTTTCGCGCGGGATCACGCCCAGATCGGCCATCGCGTCACAGGCATGCGCCTCGATCTCATACCAGATACGGAACTTCGTATCCGGGCTCCAGATAGCAACCATTTCAGGGCGGGAATAGCGGGGAATCATCTGGGCGGTCCTTATTTGCGATTGCGTCCGGGTTCAGGCGGCTCATAAACTGCCGCACAGGGCATCACAAGCCAGGAGCGGAAAATGCAATACGCGTCATATCCCGCACCGGGCTTCCTGCCGGACAGGCGGTTGCGGGCGAGGGAGGTCGGATGACCGGGACACGGATCATCAAAGCTCTGACGGGGCGCGGGGTATGCGGCGGGCTGCCCGGACAGAATCCCGCCTGGCGGGGAGTGGTCTGTGACACCTGAAGCCCGCGTGCTGGCAGATTTCGCGGGCGACTGGCGGCTGATTAAAACCGTGGCGCAGGCCGACGGTACGCGGGGCAGTTTTGACGGTACCGCGTCCTGGTATCCGGTGGGCACGGGCGCTGACTACAGTGAAGAGGGCCGGATGACGCTTGGTGACGCGGCGCCCTTTCATGCGACGCGGCGGTACAAATGGTCCCGGGCGCTTGAGATTTCTTTCGATGATGGCCGGTTTTTCCACCAGGTCCCCGCCCTCGGCGGAGCAGCGACCCACTGGTGTGCTCCGGACCGGTATGACGTGGTCTATGACTTTTCGGCCTGGCCTGAATTTACAGTGTCCTGGCGGGTAAAGGGGCCGCGCAAGGATTACACCCTGCAGTGCCAGTACAGACGGCCCTGACGACTGAACCCTTGCACAGGCGCTGCAGGTGCGGCATTCAGAGAGATAAGTATTCGCAACAGGAGACAGATTTCCATGCAACTGACCGCTTCTCACTCCGTGCTGGCAGAGATAACCGGGCCGCAAACCGGTGCGGCACGCCGGGTCAAACAGGCCGTTCTGGTCGTCGCGGGGATCGCGCTTCTGGCCGTGGCAGCCAACATCAAAGTGCCGGTGCCCGGCTCGCCTGTCGCGATGAACATGGGCACCTTTGCAGTGCTGACCATCGGGGCGGCCTATGGCGCGCGGCTCGGGCTGGCCACGATCATGGGGTATATGATCATCGGCGCGCTCGGGTTTGATATCTTTCAGAGCTCGACGGCTGAGCTGAACGGTCTGGCTTATATGACGGGCAGCACCGGCGGCTATCTGCTGGGCTATGTGATTGCAACAGTGGCCCTCGGGGCGCTGGCGGCACGCGGCTGGGACCGGTCGGTGTTCCGGATGGCGCTGGCGATGCTGATCGGAAACGTGCTGCTTTATGTGCCCGGCCTTTTGTGGCTCGGCCAGCTTTACGGCTGGGACCAGCCGATCCTCCAGTGGGGTCTGACACCCTTCCTGCTCGGCGATGCGCTGAAGCTGGTGCTGGCGGCGGTGCTGCTGCCGGCAGTCTGGAAACTGGTGGGCAACGCGCGCGGCTGAACGCCACCGCAGAGCTGTTAAAACGCGAGGCGCAGCCCCCCGGGGCCGCGCCTCATTTATATGCCCGGGAGCGGTTGTGACGTGAGCCCGCGCCGGCGGGCGTCGGGTGCGGGCTGTCAGTCCGCAAGCTCGGTTATCACGGTCGAGCTGCGCTCAAGGGTCCGGTGCACCGGACATTTATCGGCAATTTCGAGCAGCCTTGCGCGCTGGTCCGCGCTCAGATCTCCGGTCACTGTGATGCGCCGGCGCCAGGTGTCTATCTTGTCGCCCACCGATGTTTTCGCATCCTGCGCATGCACCTTGTCATGCGAGACATCAACCGACACATGCCCGACCGGCCAGCCTTTCTGACGGGCATACATCCGCAGGGTCATCGTGGTGCAGGCACCCAGACCCGCCGAGAGCAGACCATAGGGCGACAGCCCCTTGTTGGTGCCGCCATAGGCCAGCGGTTCATCGGCAAGCAGATGATGCCCTTCGCCGGATACGATATCGGTGAGAAACCCGTCAGGATCCGCCTCCGACACCCGCACCACGCCTTCGGGGGCGCCGGGTGGCGGTGCAGGGCGTCTGAGATCGAGATAGCGTGCAGACCATGTGGCGATGACATCGGCCACATATTCGGCATCTCCGGCCCGCGATATCAGGTGGTCGGCAGTGTCGAGTGCGACAAAACTCTTGGGGTGTTTCGCACCGAGAAAAATCCGGCTGGCGTTATCGATGCTGACAATCTCGTCCCGCGGCGCGTGCATCACGAGCAGAGCTGCTTTCAAATCAGCGAGGGCATCATCCAGCGCTGCCTCTGATACATCTTCGACAAAGCCTTTGCCGATACGGAAGGGCCGCCCGCCCAGGGTCACCTCCGCGCTGCCTTGTGTGTGGATTTCGTCGAGGGCGTCGCTGAAATTATCAGTGACATGGCCGGGATTAAAAGGCGCGCCAATGGTCGCCACTGCTTTTATGTCCGGCATGCTGCCGGCGGCGCGGATCACCGCGGCCCCGCCCAGCGAATGGCCGATGATCAGTGAAGGGGCCATGCCACGACCGGCAAGGTATTCCTGAGCTGCGATCAGATCGTCTACATTCGACGTGAAAGACGTATTGGAAAACTCGCCGCCCGAATGTCCAAGACCGGTAAAATCAAAGCGCAGCACAGCAACGCCCGCGCCCGCCAGACGCGCCGCAATCCGACGGGCGGCGGGAATGTCTTTGCCGCAGGTAAAGCAATGCGCAAAGAGGGCGGTCGCCAGATGCGGACCATCGGGCAGATCAAGCCTTGCGGCAAGCTCTGTACCATCGTGTCCGGGAAAGGTGATGCGCTCTGTCGGCATGGAAAAGCTCCTGTCTTGCGGTCCCAGAGTGGGGGTGCCGGGCAACGCTGGCAAGACATGTGACAGGGACCTCACGGGGACGTGCACGGCATATGCACGGGGCAGGTCAGATCTTTGGCAATAAGCTCCGCGGGTCATCGTTTGCCGTGCGACAGCCGGTGGCGTCGGAGCAGAGCAGGGCGCGGACAGGTTCCGGGCAGCGCCGGGGTCTGGCGGGAGCAGGTCCGGGACAGCGCCGGGTGCGCGAAAGCATGCTCAGATGCGGGCAGGCGTTCCGTCTGCGCACATGTCGTCGGGTATAAACTGTCCTGTTTCAGGTGCCTTACCGGATGCTGTTGCCGTGATCCACCTGAGCGGGAAACCGCCAGTTGCACGCAATTTGCAGTTCGGATTTTGCGGTTTTGCAGCTTGTGCGTAATCTCTCAGATGCTTTGCGTCGGACCTGCAGGTGCCGCAGAGCACAGACACGGGAGGCGCCCGGAAATGCCCCGGAAAAAGCCAGAGACCGAGACGACATCCCGCGTTGCCGGGGACGATACTTCTGTGGAAATCGAAGACCTGCTGAGCAAAGGCAACTGGGAGCAACGGCTCGAAAAGGCCCGTTTACGCCGTGAGGAGATCCTTGCAGCGCGGGAAGAGCTGAGCCCGTCATCCGGTACGCAATCACCACTCTGCGCACCGGCGGGCGCCGGGATCGGGAGGAGCAGGGCAGGATCATCGCGCAGCAGACCAGAGCCTGCGCCGCTCGCGCAGGTGTCCGGAGCCCGGGCCCGGATCGTCACAGCACTTGCAGTTGCCCGGACGGGTGCCACGCAGATCACTGAGGCAACTTTGCAGAAACTGCACACGATCCGTGAGAGCCGTGGG
>NZ_JAHEHZ010000030.1:29023-29694 GCF_024639605.1 Roseobacter sp.
TCTGATGCTCGGATACGGGATTGGCAGCATCGAGGAAACGACCGCGTCTGCGACACCGGGGCCTGACGCCGGGCAGTCAGGCGCCGCGATAACCATGGCCGGAGCCTCGACCGCAGACCGCGACATATCTGCAACCGGGCCAGTCACGCAGACGCTGACACTGCCTGATGACAAGGGCGGGCTCTTTGCCCTTAGCAATGCAGGCCAAATGTCGCCTGAACTGCCGGACCCGCCGGTTTTTGCCGCATTGTCCAATGTTACCCTGACCTCCGTAGATGTGAGCCGCAATGACAGCCCGCCCGATGTGCGTACGGCGGTGCGCAGTGGCAGCCTGCCGCCTGCGCTTTTGCCGCTGGCGCTCTCGCCCGGTAAGGAAGACTGGTTTGCCGGTGCCACCGGTCTGCGTGCGCCGTTGCAGATGTTCGTCTATGCGCCCGAGAGCATCCCCCGCCATGTGCTGGATGAAAACCTCAGCCGGCTGGGCAACTCAGAGGCCGAGATTGCGCGTCTGCAGCGGGTGAACATGCGCATCAGCACACCACATATCCGTTATTTTTATGCCCAGGACGCGGATGCGGCGATGGCCCTGGGCGAAAGCCTGGGCATCGAAGCACGCGACTTCAGACACATGTCGGGGGCCGGCACCGGAAGGGTCGAGGTCTGGCTCAACG
>NZ_JAHEHZ010000130.1 GCF_024639605.1 Roseobacter sp.
CCGGATCCACCGGCAATATCTTGCGCGCCTGCCCGGGGTCGCACAGATGCAGTCGAGTTTTGCCCTGCGCACGGTTTTCCGGACCACCGCCCTGCCTGTCTGATCCGGCCTGACGAGCTTCAACACGTCCTGGTATCGACTCCAGCATGCCCGAAAGGTTGTCGCGAACGGGAAAATCGCACAGACCGAAGGTCACTGGCGTGCGCGTCGAAACAATTAACCGCCAGATGAAACAAAACCGGCCGGGTATTTCCCCAGCGGGCGATATTTTCTGCCATGTATTTCAGTCAAATACAGCACACCTGCCGGAAGTCTCATAATACGGGACGAACCGACCGGGCGGAACAGATTGAAATAATGTCAGATCCGACCTATTTGGAGCTGAGCAGTACGCAATATGTTTAACAAGTTACGGAGTTTACAATGTTCAGAGGGCTTCTCTCTGTCGTAGCCGCGGCCGGTATTTGGACCAGCGCCTCGCAGGCTGCGACCTTTAACGGCGAGACCGTTACAATCTTTCAGTATTTCGAAGATAATCTTCCGCATCAGCGCGAGTGGGGAAAACGCGAGGTTGCTGCCGGCGAAGGCATCTTCCTTGAGTTTTACACTATTGATCTGCTGCACGACCTTGTCCGGCTTACACTGGATGAAAACTGGTTCTTTCTTCAGAACCGGGGCCGCAACGGGCTGGTCATCCAGGACACCTATAATCTCTTGCCGGCCTTCGGCAGCCTGACAATCTTTGACAACGGATTTGATCGCGAACCGGTTGTAACTGTGGCGGAAAACGAGGTGATCTTTGATTTCAGCGAGGCCGGCGACAATATCGCCGCATCCGCCACATGGGCGATTCAGGCCGTCCCGCTGCCGGCTACCCTGCCAATGATGCTTGCGGGCTTCGGCGTGGCAGGCGTGATGCTGCGCCGGCGCCGCAAAAGCTGAACCGGCACGGTCCCGGGCAGTCCGGATCTCTGAACAAAAATAAACCCCCGCATGGCACAGGCCGTGCGGGGGTTTTTTAAGTCCGGTCACATCCGGAGAAATGCTCAGAGCATTCCGTCGCGTTGTGCTTTTTTGCGTGCCAGTTTACGGGCACGGCGGATCGCTTCAGCTTTCTCGCGCGCTTTTTTCTCGGACGGCTTCTCGAAATGTTGCTTGAGCTTCATCTCGCGAAAGACACCTTCACGCTGCAGCTTTTTCTTCAGGGCACGAAGCGCCTGATCGACATTGTTGTCGCGAACACTAACCTGCATGTGGTTTTCACCACCTTTCTAAGTTGAGTTGCAAGGATTTGCAGGAAGTGGGCATATAGCAAGGACGCACTATCTTGTCCAGTCCAACGCGTATTTTACCCGGGAGCAGATCCATGACCGTTTCTTATGACGATGCCAGAACCGCGCTGCTGGATGCAGCCCTTTTGCATGTGCCCTTTGACGGCTGGTCAGAGGCCACTTTTCAGGCCGCAATGCGCGATGCGGAAATTGCCCCCGGCGTGGCGCGGGCCGTCTGTCCGCGCGGCGCTGTTGATCTGGCCATCGCCTTTCACAGGAACGGCGATCAGGTGATGCTCGACAAGCTTGCCGCGACCGATATGTCCGGTCTGAAGTTCAGCGAGAAAGTGACCGAGGCGGTGTGGATGCGCATCGGGGCCAATGACAATAAAGAGGCCGTGCGCCGGGGCACGACACTCTTTGCGCTGCCGGTTTATGCCGGTGACGGGGCGCGGCTGATCTGGGGTACGGCAGATCACATCTGGACAGCCCTCGGCGACACGTCAGAGGATTACAACTGGTACACCAAGCGCGCGACGCTCAGCGGTGTTTATTCGTCCACAGTGCTCTACTGGCTGGGCGATGACAGCCCGGACGCCATGGCCACGCGCGCCTTTCTAGAGCGTCGGATCGGGGACGTGATGCAGATCGAGAAGATCAAATCGCAGGTCCGCAAGAGCCCGACACTGAGCCGCCTGATGGCCGGTCCGGAGTGGGTGCTGGGCCGGATTAAACCGCCGGCGCGGGCACAGCGCGACACAATGCCGGGCAGCTGGACCGCCCCGCGCGGAGATGCAGGCAGGCCCTGAGCCCGCACCAAAGGCCGCCCGGGACCACCAGGATGCGGTGCAGCATCCGGTTTTCTGCGGGTGTCAGGCCTGTTAGAGAAAGATAACAGAGCTGAAGGAACCTGCCGATGACCGAGATGATGCGCGCCGTTGAGATTACCAGAGCAGGCGGGCCGGATGTGCTGCAGATCACCGAACGACCGGTGCCGCAGCCGGCACATGGTCAGGTGGTAATCAAAGTGGCCTTTGCCGGTGTGAACCGCCCCGACGCACTGCAGCGCGCGGGCCTTTATGACCCGCCGGCTGGTGCGAGCGACCTGCCTGGTCTGGAAGCGTCGGGAGAAATCGTGGCCGTTGGCACGGGTGTGTCAGGAGTGAAATCCGGCGACATGGTCTGTGCCCTGCTGCCGGGCGGGGGATATGCCGAATACGTCGTAACACCTGCCGCGCACTGCCTGCCGGTGCCCGACAGGCTGTCGCTTAAAGAGGCCGCCTGTCTGCCAGAGACCTTCTTTACGGTGTGGTCAAACGTGTTTGGCCGGGGGGGTCTGAAAGCGGGTGAAAAGTTTCTCGTACACGGCGGCTCGTCAGGCATCGGCACGACGGCGATCCAGCTGGCCCGGGCCTTTGGCGCACGGGTCTTCACGACGGCCGGGTCCGCGGAGAAGTGCGAAGCCTGCCTGCAGCTCGGCGCCGAGATCGCGATGAATTACCGCGAAGAGGATTTCGTGGAGCGTATCAGGGCTGAGGGCGGCGCTGATCTGATCCTTGATATGGTCGGCGGCGACTATATCCCGCGCAATCTGAAAACCCTCGCCGATGACGGGCGGCTGGTGCAGATCGCTTTTCTGGGCGGGCCGAAGGTCGAAGTGAATTTTGTGCAGCTTATGACCCGGCGGCTGACGATGACCGGCAGCACCCTGCGGCCGCAAAGTGATCTGGCCAAGGCCCGGATTGCCGAAGAGCTGCACGAAGCCGTCTGGCCGCTGATCAGCGCCGGCCGTGTCGCGCCGGTCATGGATCAGGAATTTGCGCTGGAAAACGTCGCGGATGCGCATACCCGCATGGAAAGCTCAGAACATGTCGGCAAGATCGTCCTGAAAGCCGGCGGTTAGCGCAAAAAAACAGTCGGATCTCCGGGGTTACGGTCCCGATACAGACCGCAGGAGGAGCCCGAGCGCCGGAAGGGCAGAAAACGCCGTGAGGCTGCCCAAAAAGAGTGCGGCTGCGATATTCAGGGTCTGCAGCGGCCATAGCCAGCGCCGCGCCAGCCCGGACACCTGATTGAGCGAAAAGATCAGGATCACACAGATCGCGAATGCGACGAGCTGCGACCGGTGCGCGGTCAGCTGCCGAAGGCCTGCAGACAGTGCGGCGGGCAGGGCGATGTTGACCAGGGCCACCGCAAGCACCGGCGGCAACCTCACCGGACCGGCTGAAAGAGTGCACTCGGTGACGGGCAGTCAAGCAATACGTCAGGCCCGCATTTGCGCGGCGCAAGATCGCGCGACAGACAGATGCGCGCCTCCTGGATCTGGCCCTCTTTGCAGGTGATCGTAATCATGTCCCGGCCCAGCTGCGGGTTTGCCTCCAGAAAGGCGTCCTCAACGACGGAGGCCGGCAATCGCACAGGATCCGAAAGTTGCCTGAAAATCTGCGGCCGCGCCACCCGCCCGTAAGCCTCGCGTGACAGCGCATAATAATCAGTGGCGTCCAGACCCGAGCAGACCCCGTGCTTTTTCCACTGGTGCCACGCCAGCCCCGGGGTGCCCATCACGTCAGCCATGTCAGCAGTCATGCGCCGCGTGGGCGAACGCTCGCGGGTCCGGCAGTACTCAGGATAGCCGCGGTCGTACTGCGGCCACAGCCCGTGCAGGATCCAGCCGTGGCCTGTGCCGGGGCTGCACTGCGGCGAATTACGGTCGTCGCCTTCGCGCAGGCACCAGTTCGGTGACCAGCTCAGTGACAGAACATAATAGTCGAATTCACCGGCGCGGTCGTTTTCGGCCACAACGGGCAGGGCGGCGAGCAGCCAGATCACAAGCGCGCGCATTGGCTCTTTCCTTATGTCATTTTCGCGACTATACAGCGCCCGAGTTCCCCCACAACGGAAACCCGTCCCGAACCCGGGACCGCCCTTCCAGGCGACGGGGAAGATGTGGGCCGAAAGAGATGTCGCAGGAGAAGAAAAATGGCACAACCGATCATGGCAAAAGCCACCGCTGTCTGGCTGGTCGATAACACCACTATCAGTTTTAAGCAGATCGCTGATTTTGTCGGCATGCACGAGCTCGAAGTTCAGGGCATTGCCGACGGAGACGTGGCCCAGGGCGTCAAAGGATTTGATCCGATCGCCAACAACCAGCTGACGCAGGACGAGATTGATGCAGCGCAGGCAAGCCCGACGCACAAACTGCAGCTGAAATTCAACGCCGCAGCCCAGGGCGAGGAAAAACGCCGCGGGCCGCGCTATACTCCGCTCAGCAAACGCCAGGACCGTCCGGCATCGATCCTGTGGCTGGTGAAGTTCCACCCCGAACTGAGCGATGCACAGATCAGCAAGCTGGTGGGCACGACCAAACCCACCATTCAGGCAATTCGCGAGCGCACGCACTGGAACATCTCAAACATCCAGCCGATCGATCCGGTTGCCCTCGGTCTGTGCAAACAATCCGAGCTTGATGCGGTTGTCCAGAAAGCGGCCGCCAAGAAGGCCGCCGACGCGCCGGTGATGAGCGATGACGAGCGCCGCAAGCTGGTCAGCACCGAGCAGAGCCTTGGCATGGACACCGAGCCGAAAATCCCAACCGCGATCGAAGGCCTCGAAACCTTTACCCTTTCGGGTGACACCGGGGCCGACAGCAAGGAAGAAGAAGAGGCCAGCGCCGGCGATTTCTCGGATGCGGAGAGCTTTTTTAATCTTCCCGAAGGCACGCGGGACGATGACGAAGACGAGGATGAGGCCGGTAAATCAGCCGGCTGATGCCGCAGACACGCGCGAAAAATGCCCGGTGCCTTTGCGCGCCGGATTGTTTTTAGCCCGCTACCCGTTAGAAGTGGCGGAGCCGACGGAGTTTTTCCGGCGCCGCAGTTCCGGATAAGAGTATGACAGTAATTCAGGGAATGATCTGGGCGCTGGCCGCTGTGACAACGCTCGCAACGGTGCTGCCGCTCACCCGGATCCCGCTGGGGGTGATCCGGGGGCTGGCGTTTCCGCGCCTGCAGCTCTTTGGTCTGTCTGTCGCCGGGGGGGTCGCAGCTCTTGTCGCGGGCCCCGGTGCTGCCATGCAGATCGCGGCACTGCTTTTTTTGCTGAGCGCGGTCGCGCATCTGAGCTATATCGTGAAATTCACGCCGCTGTGGCCGCAACAGTCGCGACCGGCGACGGATGCGCTGAAAACTGACCTCTCACGGCAGTTTTCGGTTCTGTCCTCTAACGTCAAGATGTCCAACCGGGAGTATGACCGGCTGGTGACCCTCGTGCATGCGCGCCGGCCTGATATCGTGCTGGCCCTCGAGACAGACGAGCCCTGGATCGCCGCTCTGGGCGCGGCGCTGGAACAGGATTACCCGGAGATTATCCGCCAGCCCCAGGACAACGGATACGGCCTGTGCGTTATGTCTAAACTGCCGCTGAGTGACACAGCGGTGGATTTTCTGGTGGTGCAGGCTGTGCCGTCGGTGCGCACCACTGTCACGCTGCCCTGCGGGGACGAGTTGCGGCTTTTTGTGCTGCACCCCGAGCCTCCGGCAATCGGCCATTCAAGTCTGGGACGTGACAGCGAGATTGCTCTTGCTGGTATACAGGCAAAGGAATCAGCCCTGCCGGCAGTGATTGCGGGCGATCTGAATGATGTCGCCTGGTCGACGACGACCCGGCGTTTTCAGCGCCTGTCCGGTCTGCTCGACCCGCGCGTCGGGCGTGGGCTCTATAATACTTTCCATGCTTTCTATCCCTTACTGCGCTGGCCGCTGGATCACGTGTTTCACGACGCGCGGTTCCGGCTTGTGTCGCTTGAACGGCTTGAACACATCGGATCTGACCACTTCCCTTTGTATTTCGAACTGGCTTTGACGGAAACCAGTCGCGGCGATGATCAGATCGAGTCGTCAGATGCCGCCGAAAAAAGCGACACCCGGCAGATGATCCGGGAAGAACGCGCGAGACCCCGATCGCCGATCGGTGAAGACTGGGAAGACGGCTGACCGGGTGTTGCATTCTGAACGCACACCGATGCGCCGCAGAAATAATTTACTGTGGTTGCAGATTGGGTCTTGTACGAATCTCAGACTGGCGTAAATGCACCGTCACAGACGCCAACGCACGCGCCTCTGGCCGGTCAGCCACCCTGCTTCAGGGATCCTGACTGACCCGCGTTTATGTAGCGACGGTAACGTCTCTTGAAACGACTCTTGGGGACCTCCCCCCCACCTGCTCTTTGGAGATGACCATGAACGCTACAGTCCCCGGCGCCCTGCGCGCCGCATCCCCCGTATTCGTCGATCAGGCAGCAGCCTACATCGCAGCAAACCTGTTTGACAAACCGACGCTGGTGATTTCCCGTGATCGCGTCTCTGCGCAATATGACGCGCTGCACGCGGGTCTGGGTGCCGCCCACATTCACTATGCCGTCAAAGCGAACCCCGCGCCGGAACTGATCCGCATGCTGGTCAAAAAAGGCTCCGGCTTTGATGCCGCCTCCCGCCAGGAAATCGAGCTTTGCCTCAGCCAGGGTGCGCGTCCGGAGAACATCTCGTTCGGAAATACCATCAAACGCGCCTCGGATATCGCATTCGCGGCAAGCGCCGGTGTGACCCTTTTCGCCGCCGACAGCGAAGCCGAGCTTGACAAAATCGCCTGCCACGCGCCGGGTGCCCGGGTTTATATCCGCCTGATCGTCGAAAACAGCCAGGCAGACTGGCCGCTCAGCCGCAAATTTGGCTGCGGCGCATCCATGCTCCCGTCGCTGCTCGATCATGCCGTGGCCGTTGGTCTGCAGCCCTATGGTCTGTCCTTCCACGTCGGATCGCAGACCCGAGAAGCCGCGCACTGGAACCCGGTGCTGGATCAGGTCGCTCCGTTGTGGCACGCCGCCCGTGCTGCCGGTCATGACCTGCAGCTTCTCAACATCGGCGGTGGTTTCCCGGCCTTTTACGGCCAGACGGTACAGGCGCCCCGCGCCTATGCTGCGGCTGTCATGGCGTCGGTCAAGGAGCGTTTCGGTGACGTCGCAGAGGTCATGGCGGAGCCCGGTCGCGGTATGGTCGCCGAAGCCGGTCACATCGTGGCTGAAGTGATGCTGGTGTCGAAAAAATCTGAAGACGACCTGCATCGCTGGGTGTATCTCGACATCGGCCGTTTCTCCGGTCTTGCCGAGACCGAAGGCGAAGCGATCCGCTATCAGTTCGTGACCCGTCACGACGGCACAGAGACCGGCCCCTGCGTTCTGGCCGGCCCTTCCTGTGACAGCGCCGATATCCTCTATGAAAAACGCCCCGTACAACTGCCTCTGGCGCTGCGCGACGGCGACCGGATCGTAATCCGCAACTGTGGTGCTTATACGTCCAGCTACAGTTCTGTCGGGTTCAACGGATTTCCACCGCTGGATGTAATCGTTCTGTAGCAACGAAGACATCGCCCTGGAAAAAAAGAGCCGTCCACCTTGGGAGGGGTGGGCGGCTTGCTGCTTTCAGGGGCGCACCGGCGCCTGCGGTGGGCGCGCCAGATGCCCCCGTTTGATCCAGACTTTTGCGCCCGTCTTTCCGGCTTCTGCTTTCATCCGGGCGCCGCGCGGCAGACGCAACCATGACTGCACGCCAAATTTTTCGCCCCCTGCGGTAAATCCGGCCTCCAGCACCAGCAATTCGAGCCCGTCCGGCGCCTCCAGCATCAGCGTGGTGTCGGCAGCCCATCGCTCGACACAGACGTGTTCATACTTGTCTTCGTGCAGCGCCAGACGCGTCACGCCCGGAGCGTCTGCGACCGGCGCATAGTCACCGGCGCTCGTGTCCACGCTGAACTGTGTGCGGTCGTCCATGTCAAACTGCCAGAGTTTAACAAAGATCACGCAGCCGGCTTCAGACCCCGGCGTATGTCTGGTCGTCGGCGGGTTGCGCACGTAGGTCCCGGCGGGGTAGTCGCCATGCTCATCCTGAAAAACACCCTCCAGAACAAAAAACTCCTCGCCGCCCGTGTGGGTGTGGGCGGAAAACCTGCTGCCCGGTGCGTAGCGCACAATTGATGTCGCGCGGGCGATCTCATCCCCGATCCTGTCGAGCATCCGCCGGTCAACCCCGGACATGGGCGAGGGTGTCCAGTCCATATCCGCCGCATGCACAACGGCCCGGCGGTGAAAGTCTGCATTGAGTTCCAAGCGGGTCTCCTTGTGGCTGCGAGTGCGCGGGTCGCCGTCCGGCCTCGATGCAACACGTATACCCCGTCGCATTAGAGAATGCGATATGCCCGCCCCGGGTCAGATGCTGACGAGGCGTCACTTTCTATGAAAATAGTCTCTGCCCGGTCCTTTAATTCTCAGTTTTCCGGCGCTTATCTGAACTTTTCCGCCGGTCCGGTCGTTTACACACTGTAACCGATGGAGAATGAATTTGGAGCCGGTTAAAATACTGATGGATCAGTTGCGATCCATTGCGAGATCCTCAATTGAAATCCTGCCGCAGATTGCTGTTGCGCTTCTCGTGATTCTGGTGACCTGGGGCCTCGCCCGTCTGGGCCGCTATGTCCTCGGCAAAGTGATGGCGCGCACGCGGCTGCGTGAAAGTCTCAAGAGCCTCTTTGCATTGCTGGCATCGATCGCAATCTGGACCCTGGGGATAATGATAGCCGCAGTTATCCTCTTTCCCGGGCTGACCCCGGGCAGCATTCTTGCAGGCCTCGGCATCGGCTCTGTCGCCATCGGGTTTGCCTTTAAGGATGTCTTTGAGAACTTCCTTGCGGGGATCATCATTCTGTTCCGGCGCGAAATGCGCATCGGTGATCACATCGCCTGCGAAGGCATCGAAGGCAAAGTTGCTCAGATCGCCATCCGTGAAAGCCATATCCGGCAGACCGACGGACAGCTGGTTATCGTGCCGAACTCGGTTCTTTTCAAAAACCCTCTGATCGTCCGCACCGATCAGGATGTCCGCCGCGTCACAGTGATCTGCGGCGTCGCCTATGACGTTGATGTGGATGAGGCGCGCGGCGTGATTGAAAGCGCTGTTGAGACCTGTGAAACTGTTGTGCACGATGGCAGACCTGTGCAGGTTTTCGCTCAGGAGTTTGCTTCGTCGTCGATTAATTTCGAGGTCACCTGGTGGACCGGATCCACCCCTGTTGAGGTGCGCAGGTCGCGGGACGAGGTTGTATCTGCGGTCAAGCGGGCCCTTGATGATGCCGGCATTGAAATTCCGTTCCCGTACCGGACGCTGACGTTCAAAGAACCCCTGCCGCTGCGCGGCGAGGCCGCACCGGAAAGGTCAGAGGCCGAAGCGTGAGTGTCACAGAGAGGTGCGCGCCCGCATTGCTGCAGTGATGGTGCCATCATCGAGGTAATCGAGCTCGCCCCCTACCGGTACGCCCTGCGCCAGCGACGTCAGACGAACCTGCCCCTCAAGCTGGTCGGCAATGTAATGTGCGGTGGTCAGACCGTCGATGGTGGCGCTGAGCGCGAGAATGACCTCGGTGATAT
>NZ_JAHEHZ010000001.1 GCF_024639605.1 Roseobacter sp.
AGGGCGATCCGGGCCTGCAGACCGCGCAGCGCACCCAGGACATCGGCAACTATCCGGTGGTCACTCCGGGCGGGGAGATCGTGCCGGTTTCGGCGCTGGCCGATGTGGTGGTCACCGCCGGCCCGACCGAGATCCGCCACCGCGACCGGCTGCGCACCGTCACACTTGAAGTGCGTCCCTCGGACGCCCTGCCCCTTGAGGCTGCGGTCGAACTGCTGGAGGCAGAGGTTGTGAGCGTTCTGACGGAACGCGGCCTGCCGGACGGCATACGGGTCAGCGTCTCCGGCACCGCCGATCAGCTGAGCCAGACCTGGGACGCCATTCAGATCAACCTCGCGGTGGCGCTTGTGATCGTCTTTCTGGTCATGGCGATCCTCTTCGAGAGCTTCGTGCTGCCGCTGGTCATCCTGATCTCGGTGCCTGTTGCGGCGGCGGGCGGCGTGGGCGGGCTTGCGCTGCTGAACACCTTCCAGACGCAACCCCTCGATATGCTGACCCTGCTCGGGTTCATCATCCTTGTAGGTATCGTGGTTAACAACGCCATCCTGATCGTGCACCAGACGCTGTACCACCTGCGCGATGAGGGTATGCCGCCCATAGAAGCCATCGAAGAGGCCACGCGCAACCGCATCCGCCCGATCTTCATGTCCACGCTGACCTCCGTTTTCGGCATGCTGCCGCTGGTCGTCTTTCCCGGAGAGGGATCGGAGCTTTACCGTGGTCTCGGCGCTGTGGTTGTTGGCGGGCTGTCGATGTCGGCATTTCTGACGCTGCTGACCGTGCCACCGCTGCTGCGGCTTTGCGTGCGGGCCCCTGTGCGCGACGATGAAGATGCGCTCTCGCCGAGCCCTGCGGAATAACTCATTTGCGCCAGTGAAACGGCACAATTATCAGCGCACCCACTGAGGCCAGTACCGCGTTCATGCCCGGGCTTCTGAACCCGATGCCGAACATCAGCGTGATGAAATAAAACACAAACGCCCCGCCCACGCAGATGATGATGCTCTGCAGGATACCGTTATGAGTAAAGCCCGTGCGTTCGGCGACATATCCGACGATGCCCGCGATGACGACTGTGCCGATCAGTGTTGGAAACATGCGCTTTCTCCTCAGAGGACCGTGCCGGGGGCCAGAAGCCGGCCCCGCAGGAATTCATCAGCGTTTTGCGGGCTGCCACCAGCACGTTGCAGGCGTATGAGCTCAACCGCATCCTCTCCACAGGCGACCCGCAGCGGGTTGTGCAGCACAGTGCCGGGAACGCCCTCGCCGTCGGCAATTCGCGAGGCCAGCAATTTGATGCGGGTTTCTCCCTGCGTCGTCCAGGCGCCGGGAAACGGCGAGAGCCCGCGGATCCGGCGGTCGTTTTCTTCTGCCGGGCAGGTCCAGTCAATGTGCGCTTCAGCTTTGTCGACCTTTGCTGCATAGGTCACGCCGGTCTCAGGTTGCGGTTGCGGCACCAGCGTCGGCAGGGCTTCCAGCGCCCGGGTGATCAGCGCTGCCCCGATCGCGCTCAGCCGGTCGTGCAGTGCGCCTGTGGTTTCTTCGGCGCCGATCGGCGTGGCCTCGCGCAGGAGCACCGGGCCGGTATCGAGCCCAGCCTCCATCTGCATAATGCAGACACCGGTCTGCATGTCTCCGGCCATAATCGCGCGGTGAATCGGAGCCGCCCCGCGCCAGCGTGGCAACAGACTGGCATGGATGTTCAGACAGCCCTGCGCGGGGGCATCCAGAACCGCCTGCGGCAGGATCAGACCATAGGCCACCACAACCGCCACATCCGCGTTCAGAGCTGCAAAGTCTTTCTGCGCCTCTTCGGATTTCAGCGAGACCGGGTGACGCACATCCAGTCCCATTTCGCGGGCGCGTGCCTCAACCGGGACCGGTCGTTCCTTTTTGCCCCGGCCTGCGGGGCGCGGCGGCTGGCAATAGACACAGACAATCTCATGGCCGGCGGCAACCAGCGCTTCCAGTACCGGCACGGAAAACTCCGGCGTTCCCATGAAAATCACACGCATAACCCGTCCCGCCCTTCAGCCGCGCAGCTTGCGCGCTTTGCGCAGCAGCATATCCCGTTTCACTTTGCTCAGGCGGTCGAAATACATTCTGCCGTTCAGGTGATCGATCTGGTGCTGCACGCTCGTGGCCTCCAGCCCGACGAAATCGCGCCGCGCCGTGGCGCCGGTCTCATCCAGAAAGCGGACAGCGACACCGCGAGGTCGTCTGATAACCGCACTGAAGCCCGGAAGGTTCGGGCTCGCCTCATCATGCTCGTTGAAGACGGAGGACGCATCAATGATCTCCGGGTTGGCCATCCTGATCCGCCGGTCACGCGCATCCGAGGCATCGACCACGGCCACCCGCAGCATCACGCCGATCTGCGGCGCGGCCAGCCCCACGCCAGGCATCGCGTCCATCGTCTCGATCATATCGTCCCACAGGGTGCGGATTTCATCCGTGACAGCCCCGACCGGTTCCGCCACGGTTCGCAGACGCGGATCGGGCCACATCACAAAAGCGCGCTGTGTCATGTCAGTGCTGCGTCCCGTAAGCGCAGCAGATTATCCCGGACCGGTTCACTCAGATGATCCAGAGTGACAACGCCGTTCAGGTGATCAAGCTCATGCTGCACACAAGCCGCCTCAAACCCCTCAAACCACGCGTGCTGCTGCGCGCCCTGCAGATCGGTCCAGCCCATCCTGACCCGTGCCGGGCGCGTTACCCCCGCCAGAACGCCGCGGATCGATAGGCAACCTTCATCTTGTGTCACTTCGTCCTCGGAGACTGAAATCAGCACAGGGTTGATAAAAACCACCGGCGCGGGCTCTGCATCTTTCCAGCGCGCATCGATCACAAAAATACGTTGCATCACACCCACTTGCGGGGCAGCCAGGCCGCGCCCGGGTGCAGCATACATCGTCTCGAGCATGTCCGCAGCGAGGCGCGCGATATCGGGTGTGACGGCAGGAATATCCGCACAAACCTGAGCCAGGCGCGGATCCGGCCACTGCACAATCGGCAGGATGCTCATGCGCGCGCCAGTTCGCGTTTCAGTTTGACCATCTTGCGGGTGATCATCTGGCGCCGGAGCGGCTTGAGATAATCGATAAAGAGTTTGCCATCGAGGTGATCGATTTCATGCTGTGCACAGGTCGCCCAGAGCCCGGAAAATGTCTCCTGCTGCTCTTTGCCATTCCGGTCGATCCAGCGCACATCTACTTCCGCCGGGCGGGTGACATCGGCAAACTGTTCAGGGATAGACAGGCAGCCTTCCTCATAGACGCTGGTCTCGTCTGAGGCCGCGATGATTTCCGGGTTGAACATAATCAGCGGGCGGGGTGTTTCATTCTCGCCTTTCACGCAATCGAGCACAATCAGACGCTCCGGCACGCCGACCTGAGGTGCCGCCAGCCCGATACCCGGTGCATCATACATCGTTTCCAGCATATCATCCGCCAGTGTGCGCAGCGCATCGCTGAGATCAGCAACAGGGGCGGCGGTCTTTTTCAGCCGCGGGTCAGGATGCAGAAGGATGTTGCGTTTCATGGCTTTCATTTAGGCGAGGAATGCCCGCGCTGCAACACACAGAGCGCAACGGCCCCTTGCAGAGGAGCACAAACCGGTTAGCTATGCAGCATCATGTTCAGGAGAAAACGATGACCGTCCAGCCCGTTACCGACCCGCGCTTTGATACCATGATTGACCGTCGCGGCACCCACAGCGGCAAATGGGACTACATGGAGCGCCTTTACGGGGTGTCGCCGGACGACGGGATTGCCATGTGGACCGCGGACAGTGACTGGCCCACAGCACCCTGCGTGATCGACGCGGTGCGGCGTGCGGCGGATCACGGGATTTTTGGCTACGTGCCGGCTTATGATGACTACCACGCCGCCATTCAGTGGTGGATGAAGAACCGGCACGGCTGGGAGATCGGGCAAAACTGGATCCTGACGGCACAGGGTCTGGGCAACGCAATTGCGGTCGTGCTCGATGTCTGCAGCGCGCCCGGAGACCATGTGGTGACATTCACGCCAGTCTATCATGAATTCCGGCTGAAGATTAATCGTGCGGGTCGGCACGTGACCGAATGTCCGCTGACGCGTGACGGTGACCGCTATGAGCTTGATCTTGAGGACGCGCAGAGCCGGCTAACCGGCAACGAAACTGTGCTGCTCTGGTGCTCGCCGCAAAACCCTTCGGGGCGGGTCTGGACGGCGGATGAACTGCGCGCGGTGGCGGATTTTGCGCGCCGCAATGATCTCATTCTCGTGTCAGACGAGGTGCATCAGGATCTTGTCTATCCGGGTCACCGGTTCGTGCCGATGCATGTGGCAGCACCCGACATCACCGACAGGCTCATCGTTGCTACGGCGGCGTCCAAGACTTTTAATATTGCGGGCCAGCGGACGGGCAACATGATTATCCCCGATGTTACTCTGCGCAAGCGTATTGCTGCACGCCTCAGCGACCTTGATTACAAACCTTCATCACTCGGGCTTATGATGATCGAAGCGGCCTACTCCGAAGAAGGTGCCGAATGGGCGGACGCCCAGGTACGGTATCTGTCGGAAAACGTAGCGCTTTTTAACTCGGCGATGGATGCCATTCCGGGCGTGCACGCGCTTCCGCTGGAAGCCACGTATCTGGCATGGGTCGACTTCTCCGGTACCGGTATGAGCTATGAGGAGATTTCGGAGCGGGTTCTGAAAACGGCCCGCATCGCACCAAGCGCAGGTCCCGACTTCGGAACCGGCGGCGAAAGCTTCCTGCGCTTTAATCTGGCGACACCAAGGGCACGGGTTCAGGAAGCCTGTGACCGTCTGACGGCCGCGTTCAGCGACCTGCAGTAGGTTCGGCCTGTCGTCCGTCGGCGATCAGGCCAACGGGCGTATCGTCGGGAAGTTCGAAATCGAGTGCGGCTTTTCCCGTGACAGCGGTGGCGCGTTTGAACTCGTACTGCATCTCGCCCGCTTCTTCTTCGGCGGCGACGATCAGACACTGAAAAAGATGGACGCTCCCGTCGTAAAGATCGACGAAGCCGCGAAGCGAAGGGCCCCCGGCCTGCGTCGTGAAGCCGGATTTCCACATACGCAGCACGGGCGTCAGTTCTCCGGCCACATCTACCCTCAGACGGGTGGATTTGCGCAAAGCCGCAAGGCGCGCCTCATTCAGACCGTCCTGAATTTCTTTGGAAAAGATCGCTTCCATACCACTGCACTCCGTTAACATACGGTCTCAGGTTGGCGTCTGATGTACAAAAATCAAGTAAAGAATTCATAGTTTTGCCACAGTTATGTGCGCGCCTGCCGCCCCGCCTGCGCATTTCTGCCGGTATGCCCTCCTGACCCGCAGGGCTAAGTTCATCAGCAAAATAAGGAGTTCAACATGGGTCTTCTCGTTGACGGCGTATGGCACGACAAGTGGTACGACACCGGGTCCACCGGTGGAAAATTCAAACGCGCGGATGCAAAATTCCGGAACTGGGTAACGCCCGATGGTGCGCCGGGGCCGTCCGGCGACGGGGGCTTCGCCGCCGATTCGGGGCGTTATCACCTCTACGTCAGCTACGCCTGTCCATGGGCTCATCGTGCGCTGATCTTTCGAAAGCTCAAAGGGCTGGAGCCGCATATCGAGGTATCGGCGGTTCACCCCGACATGCTGGGGGACGGCTGGACGTTCCGGACAGATGAATGCGGGGCGACCGGAGACCGGCTCTATGGTCTGCCATTCGCCCGCGACATCTATACCCGCGCAGACCCGGTGTTCTCCGGGCGTGTAACAGTGCCTGTCCTGTGGGACAAAGAGCGTGAAACAATTGTCTCGAATGAGAGTTCCGAGATCATCCGGATGTTCAATTCCGCATTTGACAGGGTGACGGGGAACACGGACGACTACTGGCCTGCTGGTCTTCGCGAGGCGATCGCGCCGGTCAATGACAGGATCTACGACACCCTCAACAACGGTGTTTACAAATGTGGTTTTGCCACCAGCCAGGAGGCCTATGACGGCGCGGTGCACCCGCTTTTTGACACACTGGACTGGATTGAGGCGCGCCTGACAGACAACCGTTATCTGATGGGCGACCGTCTGACCGAAGCGGACTGGCGCCTTTTCACGACGCTGATCCGGTTTGATCAGGTCTATCACCTGCATTTTAAATGCAACCGCCGGCGGATCATTGATTACCCGGCAATGCAGGGCTATCTGCGCGAGCTTTATCAGATGCCTGGTGTCGCGGAGACTGTGAACTTTGACCACATCGTCCGGCATTATCATTACAGCCACGAGACGATCAATCCGCACCGAATCATCCCGATCAACCCTGTGCCGGATTTTGACGCGCCGCACGGGCGCGGCTGATCTGCGGTTCAGGCCGGCGAGGGCCCAATGTGCTCGTCCTTGTGCCCGTGGTGCTCCACCATGGCTGTCAGGTCGTCCGGTGGCGTGCGGGTCGGAAGGAACGCACAGGCATTTGAAACCACAGAAAAGATCGATCCGTCGGAGAAAAACGAAGTATTGGTGACAAAAATGATCCGCGCTTCAGGGTGGCGGTAGCTGGCATAGTCCGCAATTGCGAGTGCTGAGCCTTCTGCAATGACCAGGTTCATGACGATCACATCGACATCGTACGAACTCAGGAAAGCGATGGCCCGCCCCTGATCTGCCACGCGCGACACGGCCATGCCGGCACGCTCAAGGTGCCCCTGCCAGAGACCTCCGAGATTATTGTCGCATTCGACGATGAGAACTTTCACGAAAATACCTACCGAATTACTAATTGTAACGCATGACACTGTCGTCGGCTTGAAAGTTTAACAAATATTTAATTTGCCGGCACCTGTACAAATACGCGGCGTCCGGCTTGCGTCGGTGGCCATAATCCGCTTTCTCAAAGCCTGCGACGCGCGGATTAACGCCTGGAAATTCACTCAACTCAAAGGTGAATATTATTTCACTCAGCTCAAATCCGCAAGTCTGCGCGTGTGGATCGCCCTGGTCGTCGAACCTGACCGGGGTTTCAGCATGATATCAGCTGCCTGCAGCCCCGGCATCCCGGACCCGGGGTCCGGAGACCCCTCTTGAGTCTGGCTGCCCTGCTCATTTTCGCGCTTTTACTGGACGCGCTTTTCGGGGAGCCGGCGTGGCTGTGGTCACGCCTGCCCCACCCTGCCGTGCTCATGGGACGGCTTGTCGGCGCGCTCGACCGCCGCCTGAACACCGGAGACAGGCGCGGGGCAGCGGGGGCCTTTGCCGCGGTGATTCTCGTGGCGACCGGCCTTGTCACGGGATTTCTGCTCTCGCTGGCGGGGCCGCTCGCCGAAATCATCATTGCGGCCGTTCTGCTCGCACAGCGCTCTCTGGTCCAGCACGTCGTGGCAGTGTCTGCGGGGCTGCGGTCTTCCTGCGATGAAGGTCGCGCCTCCGTGTCAATGATCGTCAGCCGCGACACCTCTGCGATGGATGAGAGCGCCATTGCCCGCTCCGCAATCGAAAGTGCGGCAGAGAACCTCTCGGACGGGGTAATTGCACCCGCGTTCTGGTTTCTGATCGGCGGACTGCCCGGCATTGTCACATACAAACTGATCAATACGGCTGACAGCATGATCGGCTACCGCACTGAGAAATACGAAGCGTTCGGGCGGGCTGCCGCACGGCTCGATGATCTGATGAACCTGATCCCGGCCCGTCTGACAGCGCTCCTGCTCGCTCTGGCCGGGCGCGTCACTGATCTGCGCGGCGTGCGTGCGGATGCCGGGCTGCACCGCTCGCCCAACGCGGGCTGGCCTGAAGCGGCCCTGTCGCGCGCGCTCGGGATCGCGCTCTCGGGGCCCCGCGCCTATGACGGCAGGATGCAGGATTTTGCCTTCGTCAATGAAAACGGCAGGCGCGTGCTCTCTGATGTGGACATTGACACCGCCATCGCCATGCTGTGGCGTGCCTGGGCTCTGTTTCTGGCCTTGTGTTTTGTTCTTGTCATCCTGTTCTGAACGGAGTTCCGCGATGCGTCCTGCCTCACTCATCCTCGCCCTGACCCTTGCCACAGCCCCCCTTGCAGCCCAGGCCTGTGGCGGCTCGTTTTCCGCTTTCGTCGCGGATCTCGAGCGCGAGTCAGTGTCACGCGGACATGATCCGGCGGCGGCCAGACGTTTCTTTTCCGGGATCCGGCAAAGCCCTTCTGTGCTCAAAGCCGACCGCGCCCAGGGTGTCTTTCAGAAACCCTTTATCGATTTTGCCCGCAATCTCATCTCGACCTCCCGTCTGAAACAGGGTCAGGCCAAGAGCGGACAGTATGATGCAGTTTTCGACCGGATTGAGCGCAATTACGGAGTGAACCGCGGCGTACTGCTGGCCTTTTGGGCGTTCGAGACCGATTACGGAGGTTTTCAGGGTAATTTCAACACCGCCAACGCGCTGGTGACGCTGTCGCACGATTGCCGGCGGCCTGAGCTTTTCCGCCCCCAGGTCTTTGCCGCCCTCGAGCTTTACGAGCGCGGCGCTTTTGATCCGGCCACCACCACAGGCGCCTGGGCCGGTGAGATCGGCATGGTGCAGATGCTGCCCCGCGACATCATCGAAAGCGGTGTGGACGCTGACGGCGACGGTCGTGTCTCGCTGAAAACTTCCGCGCCGGATGCACTGACCTCCGGGGCCGCAATGCTGAGCAGCTTTGGCTGGCGGGCAGGTGAGCCATGGCTGCAGGAAGTGCGCGTGCCGGCCGGCATGGACTGGTCACAAAGTGGTGTCGACGTGGCAAAGCCGGTACGCGAGTGGGAAGCCATGGGCGTTTCCGCACGCTCCGGGAACCTGTCCCGCGGGCTCACCGCGTCCCTCATCCTGCCACAGGGGCATAAGGGGCCGGCCTTTCTCGCGTATCCGAATTTCAATGTCTATTTCGACTGGAACCAGAGCTTTACCTATGTGCTGACGGCCGCCTATTTCGCCACCCGGCTGGAAGGGGCACCGGTCTTTGACGCGCGCACACCAGAGCCCGGCCTGTCTGGCGCAGACATGAAATCGTTGCAGCGCAAGCTTCAGGCGCGCGGCTATGACGTTGGAAAAATCGATGGCATCCTTGGCGCGGGGACCCGGGCCGCGGTGCAGAAAGAACAGGCCCGACTTGGTCTGCCGGCGGATGCCTGGCCCACACCTGCGCTGCTGGCGCGTCTCTGACGTACAGGCCGTTAACGTCTTTTTAGCCGCTTTTGTCTAAAACCCTACGCGAAACAATCATTCAGGTTTGTTTTCTACCTTCCGACCCTGTCCGGGCCAGCCCCGGCAGGGTCATTGTTTCTGAGCGGGCCGGACGGGATATCGTTCGCCATCTTCGGTAAGCAGCACAATGCGCCCGGCGCTCTCCACATACCTGTCACATCGCGAAAAACCATTAAAGTAAGCGATACATACCGTCCCGTCAGCGGCGATACTGTAGCGACCGGGCGCAGACTGACCGCTTACATAGGTATAGGAATAAGTATCGCCCGGTCCGTAAGCCGAGCGACCGCCGTCATAAAAGACAAGCGTCCGGCCCGCCGTAAGGGTATCGACCTGTTCGGCTGTCAGGCTTCGGTCACTGTCGCGCAGTGCCCAGTCCTGAGACAGACCAGGCCCCGCGGAAAGAGATATGCAGATAAAAAGCGCCAGATGTTTCATCGTGTCACGCTCGCACAGAAGCCGGCCCGTGCGCATACACGTTCAGGTGATCAGGCAACCATCGTTTCGGCTTTTTTCAGATCCACAGATACCAGCTGGCTCACACCCTGCTCGGCCATCGTCACACCAAAGAGCCGGTCCATCCGCGCCATCGTCACCGCGTGGTGCGTAATGATCAGGAACCTTGTATCGGTCTGACGGCACATCTCATCGAGCAGATCGCAGAAGCGCGTGACATTGGCGTCATCGAGCGGCGCGTCCACCTCGTCGAGCACGCAGATCGGCGCAGGATTGGCCAGAAACACCGCAAAGATCAGCGCCATAGCCGTAAGCGTCTGCTCACCGCCCGACAGAAGGCTCAGCGTACTGAGTTTCTTGCCCGGCGGCTGGCACATGATTTCGAGGCCGGCTTCCAGCGGATCATCGCTTTCGACCATCACCAGATTGGCCTCGCCGCCACCGAAAAGGTGTTTGAAGAGCATCGCGAAATTCGTGTTCACCTGCTCAAACGCTGTCAGCAGACGCTCGCGTCCTTCACGGTTGAGCCCGGCGATGCCGCTGCGCAGTGCCCGGATAGCCTCTTCAAGATCGGCCTTTTCGCCGGTGAGCGTGTCGTGCTCGGCCTGGACTTCTTTTGCGTCCTCTTCGGCCCGCAGGTTGACCGCGCCCAGGGCATCCCGCTGGCGTTTCAGCCGGTTCACATCTGCGTCGAGCGCGTGCACATCCGGCATGTTTTCAGGTGTCACATCAAGCTGCCCCAGAAGCTGCGCGGGTGTGACCTGCGCTTCATCTGCAATCCGTTCTGCGGCCACGGCGACAGTCTCGCGGGCGGCTTCACTGCGGGCTTCGGCACCGGCACGGGCCTCGCGCGCCTCAGAGGCGATGCGCCCGGCCTCACGCTCGACACGGGTCGCCTCGCGCAGCGACGCTTCACCTTTTGACAGCGCATCCGCACTTTCTGCTTTGCGCACTTCTGCGGTCGCAATGGCCGCGCTCAGTTCTTCGCGTTGCGTGGCCAGAGCGGCAGGTGCGGCCCCGGCTTCTTCAAGCTCTGCTTCGGCACCTGCCTTGCGCTCTGCCAGCTCCGCCGTGCGTTTCTCCGCCGTCTCAAGCCTGTGACGCCAGCCGCTGATTTCTTTTGTGACCTCCTGTGATCGACGCGTACGTGCCTCACCTTCACGGCGCAACTCGTCATGAGCCGACCGGCGCGACATCATTGTGATGCGGGCGGCCTCTACGGCGATCCGTACAGCCTCCACCGCCTCGCGCGCCTCGGTCAGATCGCCCAGCTCCTCCAGCGCGCGTTCGGCTTCTTTCAGACGTGTGCGAGCGGCCATCGCCTCTTCTTCGTGGCGCGCCACAGCGAGGCCCAGCGATTCCAGTTTACCTTCTGCAAGGTTCCGGTCAGCTTCTGCGCGGCTCAGCGCCCGGCCTGCCTCGGCCACAAGCCGGTCGGCGTCACGCCGCGCCTGGCGCGCCATCTGATCGGCGCGTGTGAGATCTGCCAGCCGGGCGGTCAGACGGTCGTGTGCGCCCTTTGCGCCCTCGGCCTTTTGCGTCGCTGTCTCAAGCCCCTGTTTGAGCTCCTCAAGCCGGTTAAGCTGCTGCAGGCGCAGTGCTGCTGCCGATGGTGCATCCTCTGCCCAGGCCCGGAACCCGTCCCAGCGCCACAGATCGCCCTCCACCGACACCAGCCGCTGACCGGGTGCCAGATCGCGCTGCAGGCGTGGCCCGTCATCGGCATCCACGAGACCGATCTGGGAAATCCGCCGCGCCAGGACGCCCGGCACCGTAACAAAAAGGGAAAGCGGCTGCGTGCCCGCAGGCAAAGCCTGATGCGCGTCATAAGCGGGCAGCACAGCCCAGCCCGAGGGGCCGTCATCGGCCACCTCTGGCGCGCGCAGATCATCCGCCAGGGCCGCCCCAAGCGCTTTTTCATAGCCCGGTCTGACATGGACATGATCAAGCACCTGCCCGCCCTCGGCTGTATCCCGGGCCACCAGTTTGGCCAGTGCACCGGCTTCTGCGCGCAGAGCATTGGCTTCTCCCTCGGCCTCCGAGCGGAGCGCCCGGGCGTCTGCCTCACGGGCCTGCGTTTCAGCGCGCGCGTCTTCGGCCTCCTGCAGGGCACTGTCGGCATCCGCGGCGGTTTTAACCGCCTGCTCTTCTGCGGCTCTGGCGGTGGCGTAATCACTGCCGGCTTTCTCCAGCGCGGCCTGGCTCACCGCAACCGCTTCGCGTGCGCGGGCTGCTTCGCCCCCGGCGCGGCTTTCGGTTTTGCGGCTGTCTTCCAGCAGGCGCTGCGCAGACTGATGGCGGGCCGCCAGCCGCGCCATATCTTCTGTCTGCTGGGACATCTCGCTCTCGCGGGTCTGCAGCACCGCAGCCGCCTCACTGGCCACGCCGGCAGCCCCGGTCAGCTTGTCCTCATGGCCGAGGGCGGCCTTCTCCAGCTCCCGCGCTTCCCATTCCAGCCGCTCGATGGTTTCGCCCGCGTCCTTATTCAACCCGCCCTCGCGCTCGATATCCCGGGTCAGCTGGGCAATCCGCCCGGTCAGCGTTTCGATCAGCTGTTCGGCGCGTGCCTCCTGATCACTCAGCGTGTCGCGCTGCACGGCAAGACGCTGCAGCACGGCGGCGGCAATCGCCTCTTCCTCGCGCAGCGGGGGCAGAGCCGCTTCGGCCGCCTCGCGGGCTTTGGCGGCCTGTTGAACGGCGCTTTCGGCCTGTGCGGCTTCGGTTACTTTCACCCGCAGTGCGTCTTCCGCACGGCTACGGGCTTCGTCGGCCTCGCGCCAGCGGCGATAGAGCAGCATCCCCTCGCTGCGGCGCAGCTCATTGCCGATTTCGCGGTAGCGCGCGGCCTGACGTGCCTGACGGGCCAGTTGCGCCAGTTGTGCCGCCAGCTGCTCGATCACATCATCCACGCGCGCGAGATTGGTCTCGGCACCCTTCAGTTTCAGCTCGGCTTCATGCCGACGCTGGTACAGGCCACTGATGCCGGCGGCTTCCTCGAGGATCCTGCGACGGCTCTTTGGCCTGGCGTTGATCAGCTCTGCAATCTGGCCCTGGCGCACCAGCGCGGGGCTGTGCGCACCCGTCGAGGCATCCGCGAAAAGCATCTGTACGTCGCGCGCCCGAACGTCCTTAACGCCGACCTTATAGGCGCTGCCTACATCGCGGGTGATGCGTCGTACGATCTCCAGCGTGTCGTTGTCATTAAACCCTGCCGGCGCCAGACGCTCGGAATTGTCGATATGCAGCGCCACTTCGGCAAAATTACGCGCCGGACGCGTCGCCGCCCCGGCAAAGATCACATCCTCCATGCCGCCGCCGCGCATCGCAGTGGGGCGGTTTTCCCCCATCACCCAGCGCAACGCCTCCAGCAAATTGGATTTCCCGCATCCATTAGGACCTACAACGCCGGTCAGCCCATCCGCGATGATCAGATCGGTCGGATCGACGAAGCTTTTGAAGCCGGTCAGTCTGAGTTTCGAAAAGCGCAAGGCGGGCCCAGTCGTGTGATTCCGTTTCTGCCCTGCAGCCTGGCGTCCGGAAGGGACGCAAGTCAACCTAAAGCCACCACTGGCTGCGGCTCCCAGACACTTATCCACAACATATTGAGACAATCCCGGCAAAACTTTGCCAGTTGATTGACAATCCCGGCCGCAAACGGTCGGATGGCACGGTATTTTTCTGTGGATCTGCGGATGCGCTTTTCGGCCCTGATTTTCTTTGCGATGACGGCGACGCCTGCTCTTGCCTTTGCGGCCGCTACTGGCGTGCCTGCTGAAACCTTTGGCTACGGATTCATGAAAGGGCTTGCCCATCCTGTCGCCGGCTTTGAGCATCTGCTCTTTGTGCTCGCTGTGGGGGCGGCAGCGGCGCTCGCCGGCCAGGCTTTGCCGGGAATTCTCAGCTGGGTTGCAGGGATGACCGCCGCGTCACTGGTCATCCTGCAGAGCGGCGAACTGCCCGTTCAGGAGGTTCTTGGCGGCGGCGCCCTTGTCCTCATCGGCGGGCTCATTGCTTCAGGGCGACGGCCCTCTGTACCGCGTCTGGCGATCGTTTTCTTTCTGGGCGGGGTGCTGCAGGGCGCCGTCTTCAGCGCGGGCATTCTCGGGCCACTGACTGCACCGGGGCCTGCCGGGCTTGCCGGATATCTCGCGGGCTTTGCTGCGACCCAGACCCTGATCGCCTGTACGGCCGCACTGCTGGCCGCGGGCGTGCGGCCGCTCTCGGTGCGCCTGGCCAGTGCCGCTATGCTAAGCGCCGGTGTGCTGCTGTGCTTTGAAATGGCCGAGGCGGCTCTGGCCGGCTGAGCCCTGTCACAAAATGAATTGCTGCGCGTCTGATCTGGTCATATAATTTGACCAATCAGGAGTATTCATGCCTTTCCGACCCGTCCAGTCAGAGAAACTATCGACCGCCGTGGTGCGCCAGATCGAAGAGCTGATCCTGCGCGGCATCCTGAGGCCTGGTGAGCGCCTGCCGTCTGAGCGCGAGCTTGCAGAACGCCTGCAGGTCTCCCGGCCCAGCCTGCGCGATGCCATCGGCGCCCTGCAGGACCAGGGTCTGCTCAGCACGAGGGCCGGTGCCGGTGTCTATGTGGCCGAGGTGCTGGGCTCCGCCTTCGCGCCCGCGCTGGTGGAGCTTTTCGCGCGCCATGACGAGGCGGTATTTGATTACATCTCCTTCCGGCGCGACATGGAGGGACTGGCCGCTGAACGCGCAGCCCGGCTGGCGTCCGCGACTGACCTGGAGGTCGTGCAGACCGTCTTTGATAAGATGGAAGCCGCCCACAGCAGGCGCAGCGCCGAGGACGAGGCACGCCTCGATGCCCAGTTCCACATGGCGATTATCGAGGCCAGCCATAACGTGGTCATGCTGCATATGATGCGTTCGATGTATGACCTGCTGCGCGGCGGCGTCTTTTATAACCGCCAGATGATGTTCCGCCAGAAATCGACGCGCTCCGAGCTGCTCGACCAGCACCGCGCGATCAATGATGCTCTGCAGACACGCGACCCGCAAGGCGCGCGCGCCGCTGTCGAGAGCCATCTGAATTATGTGGAAAGCGCGCTGCGCGATCAGGCCCGCACCGTGCGCAATGAAGAAGTCGCCCGCCAGCGGCTGGATCACGAAACTGCACAGACCTGAGTAACTCAGCGCAAAGAAAAGCCCCGGTCACAATGCTGTGCCGGGGCTGATTAATTGCGCGGGATGCCCCGCAATCTGTGCTGGATCAGTGCAGTTTTTTCTCGACCTGGCCTATGGCGTCATCGATCAGAGCGTTGGCATCTGACGCTGACAGCTGTTTGGCAATCACTTCGCGGGCTGCGGCGATCGCAATGGTCACCGACTGGTCGCGAACGTCTTTGATTGCGGCGGCCTGAGCGTTGGCGATCTGCTCTTCTGCGGCTGTCATGCGGCGCTGCAGCGACACTTCGAGATCAGCGCGGGCCTGCTCGGCGGCGAGCTTTGCGTCTTCTCTCGCAGAGGCTACGATGCGGTCCGCCTGATCCTGAACCTCCCGCTGCTTGCGCTCATAGCTGGCCAGAAGGGCCTGGGCTTCGTCACGAAGCGCACGCGCCTCATCAAGCTCAGACTGAATGCCCTCGGCACGCTTGTCGAGCATACCCATCAGCAGCGTCGGCACCTTGTAATATACAAGGATCGCGATGAAGAGCAGGAAGGCCAGCAGCACCACAAAGTCGGTGTTTGCAAGCGAGAAGAACACATCCCCCGCAGCAAAGGCCGGATTGGCAACCGCGAGGGCCGCGCCGAATGTCGTCAGGCTGGTCAGAAAACGCATGATTTTATCCTTTCAGCCGGCTGTCCACGGCAGAGGTGATGGCCTGATCGTCAGCCTTGCCCCCCAGCGCAGTAACCAGTTCCCTGGCCGTGTCCGCCGCAACGACTTTGACCGCATCGAGCGCACCGGCGCGGATCTCTGCGATGGCCTGTTCAGACCCGGCGCTTTTCGCCGCAATCTCTTCGTCGGCTTTTGCGATCGCCGCGTCCAGATCCGCCTGAATTTCTGCTTTGGTTTCGGCCACGATGCGCTGTGCTTCGGCACGGGCATCCGCGAGCGCCTTGTCATAGGCGGCCTCGGCCTCCTGCGCTTTGACCTTCAGGTCTTCGGCAGCAGCAATATCGTTGGTAATGGTGCCCTGACGTTCTGAAAGGACAGACGCGATGCGCGGCAGCGCCACGCGCGACAGAACGAAATAGATCGCCAGCAACGCGAGGATCAGCCAGAAAATCTGGTTTCCCCATGTGGAGAAATCGAGTTGCGGCATGCCCGGAGCCGTCCCGGTTGTTCCCGCAGTTTCTGTTGCGACTTCTGTTGCCATGTCGGCCTCCAAATCGTCAGTCAGCAGCCGGGCCGCGCAGGAAATCCCGCGCCGCCCGGTCGGTAAGGAGTGTCGTCGTCGTTATATCAGACGGCGAACATCAGCAGCAGGGCGACGAGGAACGCGAAGATCCCGAGCGCTTCTGCAAAAGCGATACCGATGAAAAGTGTTGCTGTCTGGGATGCGGCCGCCGAGGGGTTGCGCAGAGCGCCTGCGAGGTAGTTGCCTGCAACGTTACCAACACCGATGGCTGCTGCCCCGGAACCGATTGCTGCCAGACCTGCGCCGATGTGTGCGAGTTCGCCTTCCATGTGAATTCTCCTTACGATTGGAAGTTGAGTAGTTGAACGGTCGTTTCCGTTCGGATCAGTGATGCGGGTGAAGCGCGTCCTTCAGGTAGACGCACGTCAGAATGGTGAAAACGTAGGCCTGGATGAAGGACACCAGCACCTCAAGGCCGTACATCGCAGTAATCGCCAGCACGGAGACCGGGCTTACCAGCGTGATAACGGCAAAGCCTGCGAACACCTTAATCACCGCGTGGCCGGCCATGACGTTACCGGCAAGACGAATAGAGTGGCTGACGGGCCGTACAAAGTAGGAAATCAGCTCGATGATCGCGAGGATCGGCCGCAGTGCAAGCGGAGCAGAGGCCACCCAGAAGAGGCTCAGAAAGCCCGCGCCGTTTTTGACGAAACCGAGGATCGTCACGGTCAGGAACACAGCCAGCGCCAGTACTACCGTGACGGCGAAATGCGATGTCGGCGTAAAGGCAGTGGGGATCAGGCCCAGAAAGTTCGCACAGACGATGAACAGGAACAGCGTCATGATGTAGGGGAAATACTTCAGCCCCTCCTTGCCGCAGATGTCCTCGACCATCTTGTAGATGAAGCCATAGGCCAGTTCCGCGACTGACTGGCTGCGCGATGGCACCACCGTGCGGCGCGCGCTGCCGACGACCATCAGCAGGATTACCGCGATGACCGCAAAACCCATCCAGAGTGCCGCGTTCGTGGGCGTGTACCAGGAGATGTCGCCGCCGAACAGAGGCTTGATGATGAACTGGTCCATCGGGTGGAATACCAGGCCGCCTTCTTCCGCTTTTTCCGCCATTCTCAGGCTCCCTCGTCTTTCTCACCGGCCTCTTCGGCCATTTTCTTCTCCTGGATCTCTCTGGCGGATCGGAGCATCGTCTTCACTCCGGCCGCGAGGCCCAGCATCACAAACACGACCATGAACAGGGGCAGTGTGCCGAAGAGCACGTCAAGCCCGTATCCGATGCCGAAACCGATCCCGAGACCGGCCACCAGTTCGATCACCATCCGCCAGGCGAGCTGTGCCTGAGAGTAGTGTTCATCCGCCCGGGGCTTTGGCGCCTGCGCCGTTTTCGCGGCGTTGATCCGGGCCTCAAGCTGCTCCATCTGCTGCTTCCGATCCGGGTCTGTCATGCGTCCGTTACCCCCTGCTGGAGTTGTGTCTGTGCTATTGCGCCCGCGCGGGCGAGTCAACCGGCTCCGGCAGGGCCTCCTCTTATCTTCAACGTATTGCTTTTAAACGTATTTCAGTATCTCTGCTGTCGCCCGGCGCGATCATGTCGCAGCTACACACCCGCCACTGAGCGGTTTTTGATTATTCAACCATCCGGTTGATTTTACGCTCCAGGCTCTGCGGGACGGAAGGCGCGCGTCACCTCCAGAAGCCAGCCGCGCAGGACACGTACTGCGGTGCGACGCTGGCTTCGACTGCCGGACACCAGATAGAATGCCCCGTCGTGGATGCCGGTGTCAAAGCAGCGCACAAGCCGCCCGGTGGCAATGTCGTGAGAGGCGCATTCGGTTGATCCCAGATAGACTCCGAGCCCGTTCAGCGCCGCCTCATAGGCCAGCGGCGATTTAAGCCGCCAGGCGTTTTCGGGAAGATGCACATCCCTCACCCCTGCCGCAGCAAACCAGTCGTTCCAGATATTGTTGGACCGGTCGCGCAGCAGCGGCAGGCTGAGCAGATCACGCGGTTCCCGGATGTTTTCCCGTGCAATAAGTTCCGGCGCGGCATGGGGATAAATTGCCGCCGCACTCAGCAGATCTGCCGGTTCATCCAGCCGCCCCGTGTGGGCAAAGCGAATGGCGATATCCGCCTCATAGCGTTCGACATCTGCCAGCATCGGTGAAGCCTCCAGCCGGACGACGATCTGCGGGTAGGCCGCCTGAAAGCTGCGCAGCCGAGGCATGATGAAGCGCTCGGCAAAGAGCGGCTCGCTGTTGACGGTGACCTGCCCGCCTGGCACATCAGCAAGTTCCTCGGTTGCGCGGGCAATCATGTCGAGGGCCGGCAGCACCTGTTCGAGATAGGTCTGCCCGGCGGCGGTCAGTTCCACACCGCGCGGCAGATCGCGGAACAGCTGCACCCCCAGACGCGCTTCAAGTCCCCGAACATGACGGCTGACTGCCGAGTGGCTCACGCCAAGCTCGCCGGCGGCGCGGCTGAAGCTCTGATGGCGGCCTGCGGCATCGAAGGCGCGCAGCGCATTAAGGGGAGGCAGATTACGCGACATGAGAATACGTGACTTTTCCGCACACTTAATGTCAAGCATTGGCGTTTGATTGATAACGTCACAGCGGTCAGAATGATGCACAACCCCATCTTAAAAGGTGTGAAATGGCCGATATTCAGACGAACGTGCTTCGGCGCGCAGGAGAGATGCGTGCTAAAATCCGGCATATGCTTTCGAATGCAAGCTTTGCTTTTGACTTCTTAAGGCGGGATATGCGCCGGGACCTGCCCGATCTCGATGACCGCATGGCGCGGGACGCAGGCATTGACCGGGCGGATCTTGAGTGGCGCCGGCTGAAGCTTCCGTCACAGCACAGCCACCACCCGCGCGGATGAAGGGCTTTGCGATCGCCCCCGCGACCGGTATGACGGAGGCTATGACACGCAATCTCGATCAGGTCTTTGCAGCGCTCGCCGACCCGACCCGTCGGGAAATTCTGAATATGTTGCTGGAAGACGATATGGCCGTCACCGATGTGGCGGAGCCGTTCACGATGTCGCTGGCGGCGATCTCAAAACATCTCGGAGTGCTGACAACCGCAGGACTTATCTCGCAGGATAAGCGTGGCAGGGTCAAATGGTGCAGGCTTGAGCCGGACGCCCTGCGCTCTGCGTCCGTCTGGATGCAGAGCTTTGGCCAGTTCGAACCGGTTAATCTGGAAGCGTTTGAGAGGTTCCTCGCCGCCGAGCTGCCCGGGGCGCCCGGCAGCGGGACTCAAACTGACTAAATTTCTTTAAACAAGGCCGACCAGACTCAGGACGGCCAGGACGACCACGATAAGTCCGATGATATAAATTACGTTGCGCATTTGAGTACTCCTTAATTCATCTTGCGAAAAGTTAACTCGTCGAAACGCTTTGTGGTTCCCTGACAGTTTTTTCATCGTCCCTGAGGAGCAACGCCAGAGCCAGAATGGTCAGCAGCACACCGCCCGCCACCACGAAGCCCGGAGCACCGTTTCCAAGCGCGATTTCCCATCCGATCACCCACGAAGGCGTCAGATAAGTATAGGCCATGACCTTGGCGCTCGGCAGACGCAGGGTCGCGTATTGCAGCAGAACGAATGTCGCGGATGAGGCGAAAAAAGCAGTATAAACAATGGTGATCCAGACAATACCCGGCAGCGACGCCCAGGGGGTTGCGACCAGATCACGCCAGCCCCAGAGGGTGAGCAGCACGGCCCCTGCCACAAGCATGCCAAAGGTAAAGACGACAGCAGGTTCCCCGCGGTTCAGTTTACGCACCATCGGGGTATAGAGCGCATGCGCGACACAACCGAAAAAATAAATCACCTCACCGCGCCCGATCTCAAAAGCACGAAGCGCTGCGACATCGGCACGAAAGATGACCCAAAGCGCGCCAGCCGCCCCGATACAGAGTGCCACAGCCATGCGCGGTGTTGTGATCTGGCGCAGCAAAAGCCAGCCAAACCCCGCCGCGACCACCGGTGTCAGGGTAAATACCGCAGCGGCACTGACCGGTGGTGCGGTTTTGAGCCCCTCGAACATCAACACGAAATAAATGCTGAAAAGCCCGCCCAGTACCGCATAGCGCCAGGGCGCGCGAAACGCCCCAGCCGGAACACCTGTGGTGGCCATCATTGCTGCCCCGATCACCGCGCCCGCCAGAATGAACCGCACGGCATTGAGTGCTGCAGGTGCAATCTCATTGGCGGCCATTGATCCCAGCGAAAACGACCCTGCCACCAGCGCGGAGAAGAACAGCATGGCCGCATGTCCCCTGAGCGCCGGGGTCACGGCGTCATACCTTCCAGTCTTTCGACTGCTCTTTGAGAAAGGTCAGAAAGGTCTGCACTTTGGTTGTGCGGTGCAGATCAACATGGGTGACGAGCCAGAGCGGGCCTGACCATTCTTCCTGACGCGGATGGACTTCGATCAGGTTGCCGGAGGCTTCGGCACCGTAAACGGGCATGAACCCGATACCCGCGCCCGCAATGATCGCCGATTCCAGCGCCCGCGTATCCGAGCTGCGAAAGGTCAGCGCCGGGGCCGGCACAAGGTCGCGCAGCCAGCGTTCGAAAGGCGCGCGGGTATCGTCGGCATCGACTGCGACAAAACGGTGATGCACAAAGCTGTCGGTGCCGTTCGGCATTCCGTTCGCCTCGATGTATTCTTTGCTCGCATAGAGGCCCATTTTCTGAACGTGGAATTTCTGCACCACATTATCGGGCTGATCGGGCACGGTGCCCGCGCGGATGGCCACATGCGCCTCGCCGTATTCCAGCCGGAACAACCGCGTGCCGGTCAGATAGCGCACAATCACATCCGGATGCAGCCTTTGAAATTCAGCCAGCAGGGGCGCCATTCTGGGCGCGATGCTGATCAGCGAGGTCACGACAAGCTCGCCCGAAACATCATTGCCGCGCCCTTTGATGCGTCCGACAAGCTGGCTGAACTGATCATCGGTCGCCTGAGCCACGCGCAGCAGGTCCTGACCCGCTTCGGTCGCAGTGTATCCCCTGGCATGGCGTTGAAAGAGTTTGACGCCGAGCCGCCCCTCGAGCGCATCGATATGACGGATGACCGTCGCGTGATGCACGCCGAGCACGTCTGCTGCACCACTGACCGTGCCCATTCTGGCAACCTGAAAGGCGGTTCTGATCTCGTCCCAGTTGTCCATATTGCGCTGCACCAACGACGGTTCCGACTGTGTGCCCAGCGTTTAACGATCTGTGCGGAATTACAAGTCTGATTTCTTGAGAAGCCCGTTTCTGCTCAATGGCGCAGGGCTGCGCGCTCCACACTGACGTATCTGTTCATATTTGCACTTGAGATGTGCTTAGATCCGGATTGCGTGCGTAGAATGATAGCTTAGATCAGAGAGGCAAAGATAAACTTTTTCCAGCAAGGAAGCCCGACATGACACAGAAAATTCTCCATATCGACGCCTCTGCCCGCCTTAACGGGTCAGTTTCCCGCCAGCTCAGTGCCGGGGTTGTTGAACGCCTCGGGGGTGATGTCACCCGTCGCGATCTGGCTGAAGGCATTCCTCAGATCACCGAAACGTGGATCAATGCGACCTTCACACCCGCTGATCAGCGCACGGACGATCAGCGCGACGCTCTTAGTTTCTCCGATGAGCTTGTTGGCGAAATCATGCACGCGGATGTGCTTGTGATCGGGACACCGGTCTATAACTTTGCCCCGCCCGCCGCGCTCAAGGCATGGATCGACCAGATCGCCCGCGCCGGTGTGACATTCAGATATACCGATAAGGGACCCGTCGGCCTGCTGGAAGGCAAGCGCGCCGTGATCGTTCTGGCCACCGGCGGCACGGCAATCGGCTCAGAGATCGATTTTGCCTCCGGCTATCTTCGCCACATGATGGGTTTCATCGGGATCACTGACGTGGAGATCATCGCCGCAGACCGGCTGATGGCCGATGCGGAAACAGCCCTGTCCTCAGCAAAAAAACAGATCAGAGATCTCGCGGCCTGATCACTCACCCTCTCCGGCTCTGACGGCGTGCCTCCCGCGGCGCGCCGTTTTGCGTCCCGTCCCTGTCATATCTTTGCCGGAATGGTCCCCTAAGACTGCCTGCATGAAAATTATCGAAGACACGCCCGACCGTCTGGTTTTCGAAAGCCGGCCTTTCCTGTTTGCCCTTATGGCCACAGCGATGACCGTCACTCTGACGGCGGTGGCTCTTGGCGCGTTCACATCCGGCGCGCCAGGCAAGGCGCTGCTCCTTGCCGCATGCCTCGTGGTGCTGGCGGTCCCGATGATCCTTGCGACATTCGAGCGCGTACAGGTCATTTTCGACGCGCGCGAGGGGATTTGCACGCTTCGGCGCCGCAATCTGCGCGGCGACGGCACCCGGGTCCACAAGCTCAGCGCTGTCACCCGCGCGATGGTGCAGACCCGGAAGGGTGACAGTGACAGTGATGATGCGCACCGCGTCGCCCTCGTGATCGGTGCCGACACCGCCGGAAACCGCCACCCCCTCACCCGTTTTCACATCAGCGGGCCGGCCGCAAAACTGGCGACCGACCGCATCAACGCCTGGCTGCGCACAACGCGCAGCGACGGTTGACAACTGATGCAGGTCACGTACCGCTGTGCGACATGAAAATCGTCTCTGATACACCCGAAAAGCTGGTTATTGAATCAAGGCACGGATTCCGGCTCTTTGTTGCCCTGATTTTTGGTCTGTTGCTGGTCAAATCCGGGCTCTCCTCCTTTATGGCAGCACCCGGAGTTCTGACTGGGCTCTGGCTCGCGACACTTACGGCTGTGGCCATTGGCGCGCTGTGGATGCTCAGCGAGAGGGTCACGCTGACCCTTGAGGCTGACCAGCTGCACATCAAATCGGGCAGGCTGGGCCCCGCAGGCACCCAAAGCCTTCCTCTGGAACAGCTTACTGAGGCCCGGATCGCCGGGGGCAGCGCCAAAAAGGGCGTTCTTGAGCTCGTCCTGCGCGACGACACCGGCTCAGAGACCCTGATCCGCCCGGGCAGCGCCCCCCGTCCTTCCGGGGCGCATGAGGCCGCCGCGGCCATCAACCGCTGGCGTGCTGCCCGCCGCGACGCACCCTGACCTGTCGCGCCCTGCCGGCAACTCCGGCGCTTGACACGGCCTGCCTCGCGGCCTAGACGGTCACAAATCTCCGGAAGCGTCAGACTTCCGGTCCCGGATCCGTCCGGGATCGCCCCCCACCAGCGAGTTTCGCCCGTGGGGGAAAACCTGTTTGGCGCATTACCCTGCTCTCCGGCGCAGGACCGCAGCACACGACGCCGCCCCGCAAGGGCCGGCCCGATTGAGAATGACCCGCGGCGTCCCTTAAAACAGGGGTATCCCGCAACCGACCGAAAGGGGCATCTGCCCATGTTTGAAAACCTCAGCGAACGCCTCTCCGGTGTCTTTGACCGCCTCACCAAACAGGGCGCACTCTCTGATGAGGATGTGAAAACGGCCCTCCGGGAAGTTCGCGTGGCGCTGCTGGAAGCGGATGTCTCGCTGCCCGTGGCCCGCGATTTCGTCAAAGCCGTGCAGGACAAGGCGACCGGACAGGCGGTCACTAAATCGGTCACCCCCGGCCAGCAGGTCGTAAAGATCGTCCACGACGCGCTTATTGACGTGCTGCGCGGCGAGGGAGAGCCGGGCCATCTCAAAGTCGACAATCCCCCGGCGCCCATTCTGATGGTGGGCCTGCAGGGTGGCGGTAAAACCACCACCACTGCCAAACTCGCCAAACGCCTCAAAGAAAAAGACGGCAAGCGCGTGCTGATGGCGTCGCTCGACGTGAACCGGCCCGCAGCGATGGAACAGCTTGCGATTCTCGGTGCTCAGATCGGTGTGGATACGCTTCCCATTGTTAAAGGCGAAGATCCCGTCGCCATCGCGAAACGCGCAAAAACGCAGGCCGGCCTTGGCGGCTATGACGTCTATATGCTCGATACCGCCGGGCGCCTGTCAATCGACGAAGAGCTGATGTCCCAGGTCGAGGCCGTGCGCAACGTGGCAAACCCGCGCGAGACGCTGCTGGTCGTTGACGGCCTCACCGGTCAGGACGCGGTACACACCGCCGAAAACTTCGACGACCGTATCGGCATCACCGGCGTTGTGCTGACCCGGATGGACGGTGACGGCCGTGGCGGGGCGGCACTCTCTATGCGTGCGGTCACCGGCAAACCGATCAAATATGTGGGCCTCGGTGAAAAGATGGACGCGCTCGAAACCTTCGAGCCTGACCGCATCGCCGGCCGCATCCTCGGCATGGGCGATATCGTTTCGCTGGTGGAAAAGGCGCAGGAAACGCTCGAGCTTGAGCAGTCCGAAAAGATGGTCAAACGCATGATGAAGGGTCAGTTCTCGATGAATGACCTGCGCATGCAGCTTGAGCAGATGCAAAAAATGGGCGGCATGCAGGGGATGATGGGCATGATGCCCGGCATGGGTAAAATGGCCAGACAGATCGAAGATGCAGGGCTCGATGACAGCATCCTCAAACGTCAGATCGCTCTTATCCAGTCGATGACCAAACGCGAACGCGCCAATCCTCAGATCCTCCAGGCCAGCCGCAAAAAACGTATCGCGCGCGGCGCAGGACTCGAGGTTTCAGAGCTCAACAAACTTCTCAAAATGCACCGTCAGATGGGCGACATGATGAAGAAGATGGGCAAAACGGGCAAAGGCGGCATGCTGAAACAGGCGATGAAAGGCATGTTCGGCAAAGGCGGCCCCTCGCCCGAGGACATGGCGGCCGGCATGGATCCCAAAGCACTTGAAGCAGCCGCGAAACAGTTGGGCGGCAAACTGCCCGGCGGTATGGGTGGCATGGGCCTGCCCCCGGGCCTTTCGGGCTTCGGCAAAAAGAAATGACACCACGCTGCACGCATATACCGACCGGCTTGCCGGCAAAGCGCGCGCCGGCCGCCGCGGCCGCCGTGCCTGTGCTGCGCACGGACCGGCTGCGACTGCGGGCCGCCCCGCCTGCGTGGAATGCCCTGCTGGTGCCGGACATCGCCGGACACCTCGGCGGGCCGCATTCAGATGAAGACGCACGGAGTTCATTCTGCGTCTGTGTGGCCCGCCGGGCTCTGCACGGGCATGGTCTCCGGGCCGTGGATCACGGTGACACGGGCGCGACCACAGGTTTCGTGGAGGTGGGCCTCGAACGGGGTGATGCGGATCCTGAGCCTGACTGGATGTTCCGGCCCGCCCCCCGCAGACAGGGCTCCGCGAACGAAGCGGCGCGCGCCGCACACGACCGGGCTTTTGGTGAAGGCGGTCTCAAAACGCTGGTGAGCTATGTGCACACCGACAATTCCGCCTCCGCCGCACTGGCACAGCGCCCTGGCACACGCCCCCTCACCTTCACCCACCACCGGGAAGCGCTGCAATGACCTGCGCTTCTCTGGTTCACAAATATCCCCGCCGGAGGCTCCCGCAGTCCGCCGCGCGCGCACCCTCAAAGGGCGCGTGATGAAAGAGGTGCTGATCCCGACCATAGAGACCGACCGGCTCATCCTGCGCGCGCCCGCACCCGCGGATGTGGCACCCTTTGCTGCCTTTTACGCAAGCGATGCCGCAAAATTCGTCGGTGGCCCTCTGCGCGATTTTCAGGTCTGGCGCTACACCGCCGAAGTCATCGGCCACTGGCAGCTGCGCGGCTTTGGCCGCTGGATTGTCGCGCGCAAAAACACTCCCGGCGCAATTGGCCTTGTCGGCCTTCACGCACCACCCGACTGGCCTGAGCCTGAAGTGGGCTGGATGCTCTGGGACGGAAACGGCAAAGGCTACGCCGCCGAAGCGGCCCGTGCCGCCCGCGACTATGCTTATGAAACCGTTGGTCTCAACACGCTGATAAGCTCTATTGCCCCTGAAAACGCGGCCTCGATCCGGGTGGCCGAAGGCATGGGGGCGCGTCTCGAACCGAAAAACTTCGAGCATCCGCTCTTCGGCACCATGGCCGTCTGGCGCCATCCGGCACCGGAGGCGCTGTCATGAACACCACGATCCCCGTGATTGAGACCAGGCGGCTGGTGCTGCGCGGCCCGGAGCCGCAGGACTATCCGGATTTCAAAGCGACTTTCACCAGCTATCGCGCGCGCTTCATGGGCGGACCACTCAATGCTTATGAAGCCTGGATGCTCTATTCGGCGGAAATCGGACACTGGGAGATCCGCGGATATGGCATGTGGATGATCCACGACCGCCAGACAGACGAGACATATGGCATGGCCGGCGGCTGGAAACCGGCGAAATGGCCCGAAGCGGAGATTGCCTGGGTGATCTGGCCTGACAAAGCCGGGCACGGTTATGCGCTCGAGGCCACCCATGCGGTGCGCGACTATCTGTATCGCGAGGGCCGCTGGGAAACGGCCGTCAGCTACATTGATCCCAAGAACCTGGACAGCATCCGCCTCGCGGAACGCCTCGGCGCCGTCAAAGACCCTGAAGCGGCGACCATCGACGGCAATGACGCAGTCTACCGCCACCCCGCGCCGGCGGCCCTCGACGGCACGCAGCTTGCACACGGAATCGACATGGAGATCAACCACTACGCCGATCCGCTCTTTAAACCGAAAGGATGGGCCCTTGACTGAACCGACCGCCCTTCGCGCGCGCGCGCACCCTGCATGTGCGCATGCGCTTTCACGTGTCGGAGGCTCTGGATGACAGATCCCGTAACACTCGCCTCCGAGGTGCTCAAAGAGCACCGTGCCAGCATCGACCGGCTCGATGCTATCCTCGTCTATACGCTGGGCGAGCGGTTCAAACACACCCAGGCTGTGGGGAAACTCAAAGCCACTCACGACCTTCCCCCGTCCGATCCGTCGCGTGAAGCGGCCCAGATCGAGCGGCTCGAAGATTTGGCGCGTCAGGCCGATCTGGACCCTGAATTCGCCAGGAAGTTTCTCAACTTCATCATCGCTGAAGTCATTCAGCACCACCGAAAACACCAGCAATAGCGCCGCTCAGGTGCCTCACGACATCAAACACTGCGGGCATTCCGCCCGACACTTAAAAAGGAAAAAGATACCATGGCTATGAAAATTCGTCTCGCCCGCGGCGGCTCCAAGAAACGCCCCTTCTACCGTATTGTTGCAGCCGACAGCCGGATGCCGCGCGATGGCCGCTTTATCGAAAAGCTTGGAACGTATAATCCGCTGCTGCCCAAGGACAGCGAAGAGCGCGTCAAAATGGATGTCGAGCGCGTTCAGCACTGGATCGCTCAGGGTGCCCAGCCCACAGACCGTGTGGCCCGCATGCTGGAAGCTGCAGGTGCGACAGAGAAAACCGAGCGTAACAACCCCAACAAGGGCACGCCCGGCAAAAAAGCCCAGGAGCGCGCTCAGGAGAAAGCTGACAAGGCCGCAGCCGCAGCAGAAGCCGCAGCCGCCCCGGCAGAAGCTCCTGCCGAAGAGCCCGCAGCAGAAGAAGCCGCGGCGGAAGAGTAAGCCCCGCGCACCGTCTGTCCCCCCGGGGACAACAGGTGTTTTTGAAGACCGGTACCGCCCCCGCATCGCCCGGGGCGGTCCGTACTCCCTGAGCCGGACAAAGCATGTTCAGACCGATCCGTTCGCTGATGCTGATCTTTTTCGCCTTTCTGGCGGGAATATTCTTCGAGCGCGCCGGCTCATCGGACCGCTGCCTTGATCGGGGCGGCGCGATGTCTGAGGGTTTGTGCATCGGAGTGGATGAATGAGCGGTGACAAAATCTGTGTCGGTGCCATCGGCGGCGCGTACGGCGTGCGTGGCGAGTTGCGCGTCAAAAGTTTCTGCGCCGTGCCCGAAGATCTCGAAAGCTATTCGCCCCTGACGTCTGAAGACGGAAGCCGCACCTTTCACCTCGCGCTTGTGCGCCCGGTGAAAAACGGTTTTGTGGCTCGGATCGTCGAGGTTACCAGCAAAGAAGAGGCCGACGCGCTCAAAGGCCTGCAGCTTTTTGCAGACCGTGATCAGCTGCCTTCGCTGCCTGACGATGAATACTACCACACCGATCTGATGGGGCTCGAGGTTCTCGATACAGGCGGCACGCTGCTCGGCACCGTAAAACAGGTGCTTGATCACGGTGCCGGTGATCTGCTGGAAGTGCAGCGGCCGGGTTCATCTCAAACGGTGTTGCTGCCCTTCACGCTGGCCGCCGTGCCGACCGTGGATCTGGCCGCAAAACGCATCATCGCCGACCCGCCCGACGGGCTCTTCTGAGATGAGCGACGCGCCCCGCAGCCATGGCCGCAAGACTATACGACCGACGCTGAAACCGCGCTCTCTGATGGAGGGCGACGAGGAACTCGCCGGTGTCTGGCAGGCGCGGATCGTGACGCTTTTTCCCGATGCTTTTCCCGGCGTGCTCGGGCTCTCACTCACGGGCAAGGCTCTGAGCGAAGGCCGCTGGCAGCTGTACACCCACGATCTGCGCGATTTCGGCATCGGAAAACACCGCAATGTCGACGACACACCAGCGGGTGGCGGGGCCGGTATGGTGCTGCGTGCCGATGTGGTGGGGCCGGCCATCGAGGCCGCACAGGCCCATGCCCGCGGCCGCTGGCCCGTGCTTTATATGTCGCCGCGCGGGCGCCCCTTTGACCAGGCAATGGCCCGCGATCTGGCACGCTCAGACGGGGTCACGATGCTTTGTGGCCGCTTTGAAGGCGTGGATGAGAGGGTGTTGGAGCACTACGGGATCACCGAGGTTTCGCTGGGTGATTTTGTTATGACCGGGGGTGAACTTGCCGCTCAGGCAATGCTGGATGCGACTGTGCGACTGCTGCCCGGCGTCCTCGGCAATGCCGAAAGTACTGTGGAGGAGAGCCACGCAGCCGGACTGCTGGAGCATCCTCAATACACCCGCCCGGCAAACTGGGAAGGCAGAGAGATACCGCCCGTTCTGATGTCCGGCAACCACGGCGAGATCGAAAAATGGCGGCGCGCACAAGCTGAAGAGCTGACCCGCACCCGCCGTCCGGATCTGTGGACGCGGCGCGACCAGTCGTCGTAACATGGCCTCTGCAGCGGCCCGTCGCACCACATCTGCAGGAGGCAGAAATGTCCCGGATCATACCCGTTTTAATTTTTGCAGCACTGGCCGGCCCCGGCCTTGCGGCCCCGTCATTTGACTGTGCCAAAGCCTCGGGTACGGTCGAAGAGCTGATCTGTGCCGATACGGATCTGGCGGCACTCGACCGGGTTCTGGCAGGTCGCTACAGCGCCGCGCTGGATGTGACACGGGGTCTCGACGCTGGCGCGGAAGCCGCAGAGAATGGTCTCAGGGCTGAACAGCGCGGCTGGATCAAGGGCCGCGATGAGTGTTGGAAAGCCGACGATCCGCGCGCTTGTGTTGAGGCGGCCTATCTGATGCGTGAAGGGGATCTGGTGGCGCGCTGGATGCTGCAGGAGCCTGTTGCTACCACCGCCTGGGTCTGCGGGGCGCCGGCAAACGAGCTGGTGACGATGTTTTTTGACACGCCCCTGCCCTCTGTGCGGTTCGAGCTTGGCGACGCGGTCGACACCGGCACACTGGTGCCAGCCGGCTCCGGCAGCAGATACGCCGGCAGTTTCGGGCGGTATTTCTGGATAAAAGGCGACGAGGCCACCTGGCGCGAAGCGGATCCCGATGGCACGACATACATCTGCACTGCGGCCGGCAGCTGATCATCTGGACGGTATGCGCCGCACAGCGCATCTCCGGTCATCCCCGAAAGCAGCAGTTAAATCCGTGGTGTTTCCGGACCTCTGAGCTGCGCGCCCGGGCCGATGCCTGCACTGGCCCGGAACCACCCGCAAGGAGCAGGGCGGATCTCTATCCGGGCCCCTCGTCGCGGTCATGCCGCACCTGTACCGCATCGATCTCCCGCGGGCGCAGGATGTAGGATTTCGGTCGGTTGCGGGTGCTGATGTCACAGGCGGGTGGCTCGCCGAACTGCTGCAACGTTCCGTCCTGACCGGAAAATGCCCAGCGCCCCGCAACAAGCTGATAGGTGCGCGTTTCGTTCCCTTCGTCGTCCTGAAAAAACTGCTTGCGCCAGGAGCCTTTGATCTGCACCGGCAGGCGCATAAACTCCACCGGCGGCACAGGGCGTCTGGACGCCACCGCCGCCTGACGCACACGGCTGTCGACCCAGCGCAGATGCGCCTCGAGCGGTCCCGTTTCGCGTGCGCGGCGACCGGCGAACACCACGGCAATCTCGGTCTCTTTCTCGAAAAAGCCGCGTACGATAAGATTGGTGGCGGACAAACGGTTAAGCTGTGGGATCATCTCTACGGCAACGGGTCCTCCGTAGGTCCGGAAAAGTCCACGGTCCTCAAGTTCCGGCGAGATATCTTCAGCAGCAATTTTGCCCTTGCGCGGCATAGACCCTACCTGTTTCACAGCCCCTGGCCCCTGCCCTGCGCAGGCCGCAGGGAAAAGCCTTTCCGGCATATACCCTGGGTCTTAAGGAAACCTTTAACGCGGGAGGCCTCCCGGGGGCCGTATACGCGGCCTGCAAACCTCTTGATCCGGGCCGCATTCCCGCCTATACCGCGCAAATCCGGAATCGCCCGAGGCCTTCCGGTACGTTTTGCTGTGGCAAAACATGAACCAAGGAATGATGTTTGTATCCTCCCGGCGGACGCCCAAGGCGCATCCGATAACCCCGGAGCTCTGAAACGCGCAAAACTTCGCGGAACAACCGCGAGCAGATAGGAGACGATCAGATGGATCTGATTGCAGAAATTGAAGCGGAACAAATCGCCGCTCTGGGGAAAGAGATCCCCGATTTCCGCGCCGGCGACACCGTCCGCGTAGGTTTCAAAGTGACTGAAGGTACACGCACCCGTGTGCAGAACTATGAAGGTGTGTGCATCGCGCGCAACAACGGCAAAGGCATCGCCGGCTCCTTCACCGTTCGCAAGATTTCCTTTGGTGAAGGCGTGGAGCGTGTGTTCCCCCTGCATTCCACCAATATCGACAATATCACCGTTGTCCGCCGTGGCCGCGTGCGTCGCGCCAAGCTTTACTACCTGCGCTCGCGCCGTGGTAAATCCGCACGGATCACCGAAAACTCCAACTACAAGCCCCGCTCGGGCGCTGAAGCGTAAAGGCCGGACCGATGAAAGCAGATACACATCCCGACTATCACATCATCGACGTCAAAATGACCGATGGCACCGTCGTGCAGATGAAATCCACATGGGGCGCCGAGGGCGACCAACTGTCGCTCGACATCGACCCTTCTGTACACCCTGCCTGGACCGGTGGTTCGTCGCGTCTGATGGATACCGGCGGCCGCGTGTCCAAGTTCAAGAACAAATACGCAGGTCTTGGCTTCTGAGCCACGCCATCTGCGGATGATTACAGGGGCCTCTCAGGAAACTGAGGGGCCTCTTTCATTTTCTTCTGGTGCTGTGCAGCGAACCGGCCAGCTCAGATTTTCGAGAACACCCAGGCATGCTTTTCACGCCATTTCGGATCATCCAGCATTTTGTCAGAGATCCCGAGATCGGGATTCAGCTGGTTACCGGTATCGGTGCCGAACATCTTTTTCGGAATATCCTTTCCGGCAATGACTGCTTTGTGCCAGCGCGGGCCACGTGTCCCGCTCCCCATATCGCAGAACTGGTGGCCAATGAAGATCTCCGAGTAATACTGCCCGCCGCAGCTTTTGCCGGAAGCCGACCCCAGTTTGAAGGTCTTTTTATCAAACTTGCGTTTGCGCGCCGTCTTGGTTTTCACTGAGTTCGAAACGATGCCCCAGCGCTCAATAGAATAGCCGGTGTGCTTTGACTCCAGCTTACTCTTGATCGCGATAAGGACCCGGAACGCTTCATAATGAAAGCCCAGAGCATGGGCCCTGCGGATGTCATCCAGCTTTTTCGGCCACTGAATATCACCGGATTCGCGCAGTAAAGAGAACGCCTCGAGGTTGCCCCAGTCCCTGCAGATCGCATCATGCACATCTTCGAGCCGCAACACCGCATCGATAAAGGCCTCGTCAACTTTGAGCCCCAGATCTTTAATCGCCGCGCTGATCTTGCCCGACGGATCACCCATATTCGATTTTGTGTGGCTCCACAGATGGCCCATCATCGTGCCCAGCATCACGCCTGTCGGGCCTGCTTTGCCGGCTGCCGTCTTCATCAGCGTCATGGCAAGATCCATGAAGAACACCGCTTTGGTATCGACCTTCTGAACGAGACCGTAATTTTTGTTAACCGTGTTCAGAAAGTGGTGATCAAACACAAGGTCGTCGCGGTACATGTTCCGCAGGTGCCCACCGTCGCCGAACCAGTCTCTGGCGTAGGCGAAACAGGTCACTTCCCTTTCGAGATGTTTCAGAACGTTTTCCCAGGCTGCCTTCTTTTTCGCCGGGCGGCGGGGCGGCCTGATGTCGCTGATCATCTTCGGTGTCAGCCGGTCGCCCTGATCGTCCATCGGCGCAATACCGAGCTGCTTCACGATGGCGTCATAGGCGTCCTTTTCCAGACCTTCATACGCCAGTTCCGGGAAGGCCTGGCCGCTGGGCTTGCAGGTCATAACCCGTTTCAGCACATCCGCTACGGGCGAAGCGAGCGCCTTCAGTGGCGCACCGTCATTCATCCAGGCCAGATCGTCAGGCACCTCCGGAACCGCTTCCTCCTCCGGATCAGCAGTGCTGACAGGACCCGGTGTGATATTCCCGTCGGTCAGCTCAAACGCCGGATCGCCGATATCCCGCACTGCGGCACGGATCGCGGCATGTTCTGTCTCATCTGCATCGCTGATACACACAATAAGGCGCGGAATGCGCGTGCCCGATGGTGTGACATCAAGGATTTCCGTCCGCTCCGCCAGCCCTGCAGGTACCTGCTTTTGCAGCGCGTGCAGATACTCCACAGCGTCACCTTCACTCGTTTGTGCAATTGCCAGTTCCAAATGATCACTCCCTGAAATGCTTCCTCCGCCGGGTAAAAACGCTAACGCAGGGTAAACAGCCTGACAATCCGTACAACCCTGGGAATATCAGGTTTTCAGTCCGGTGCTTATTCGGGATGCAGTCCCGGTTACACCTGCGCCTGTTTCATCCATGCCGCGATCTGGCGCCCGATCTCAGGGCCTGAGTCTTCCTGGATAAAATGGCTGCCGGCGACCTGCACTTCGGTCTGGTTGCGCCATCTGCGGCAGAATTCCCGCGGCGCCCCTGTCAGTATGGCACCGGGCTCTGCATTCACGAACAGCTTTGGCAGCTCATTGCCGGCCATCCATTCCGCGTAAGCGGTGACCCGCGCCGTTACATCCGCGGGCTCTCCGGCAACCGGAATCTGGCGCGGCCAGGTCAGCGTGGGCCAGCGGTCGTCGCGTGCGGCAAAGGGGCGGCGCCAGGTCGCCATCTCCTGCTTTGTCAGATCGCGCAGCACCGAGCCCGGCAGCACGCGCTCGATAAAGGTATTCCTGCCCAGGATCAGATCTTCACCCGCATCCGAGCGGAAGGCCTGAAAAAGCGGCGTGGCCGCGGGTGAGAACTCTTCCCAGCCGGCAAGCGGCCGCACAATCGCCTCCATATAGACGATGCCCGCCACCGCACCGGGGTTTTTGCAGGCCCAGTCGAACCCAAGCGCCGAGCCCCAGTCGTGGAGCACGAGGACGACATCCTTTGTCAGCCCCATGGACGCCATGAACCCCGCCAGATACCGGCTGTGCACATCAAAGGTATAGGTATCCGGCCCCGGATCAGGCAGCTTGTCACTGTTGCCCATCCCAATGAGATCGGGCGCGATAAGCCGCCCCTGTCCGGCAAGCTCCGGCATCACATCGCGCCAGAGATACGACGAGGTCGGGTTGCCGTGCAGGAACACGATCGGCCTGCCGCTGCCTGCCCCTGCATAAGCCATCTCTGCGCCGTGCACGGTAATGCGTTTATCCGCGATGCTCACAGTGCTGCCCCCCGGTTATCAGAGCCGGACCACGACCTTGCCAAAGCTGCGCCCTTCAAGCACGTCATTGAGCGCTGCAGGCGCATTTTCCAGGCCCCCGACCACCTGTTCACGGTATTCGATCAGCCCCTGATCCAGCCAGTCTTTCATATCTTTGCGGAAGTCTTTGTAGGTCGACGCCGGAAAGCTGTCGAAGATGATGAAACCCTGTAGCTTCACCTTCATCTTCAGCACCGTGCTCATGATCATCGGCCCGTAGTCCGGCCCCTCTGGCAGGCCATCAAGATTGTACCACCCGGCCACACCACAGACGGGCACGCGCGCAAAGGCATTGAGAAGTGGCAGAACGCCGTAGAGCACTTTACCGCCCACATTCTCAAAATAAACATCAATGCCATCCGGGCAGGCGGCGGCCAGCTGCTCTTTGAAATCGTCCGCGCGGTGATCAATGCAGGCGTCAAAGCCGAGGGTATCCACGACATGCGCGCATTTCTCCGGCCCGCCTGCCACGCCCACGACGCGACAGCCTTTGATCTTTGCGATCTGGCCCACCGTGGCGCCCACCGGGCCCGAGGCCGCGGCGACCACAACCGTCTCGCCCTCTTTCGGCTCACCGATCAGCAACAGCCCCGCCCATGCGGTGTAGCCGGGCATACCGAGGAGCCCGAGCGACCATGAAGGGTTCTCCGGATCAGGTCCGAGGTTCATTACACCCTTCCCGTCCGAGAGCGCATAATCCTGCCAGCCGCTGCCGTTGAGGACCATATCCCCGGGCGCAAAGCCGTCGATGTCCGAGGTGATCACCTCACCCACGACCTGCCCGGTCATCACCTCTCCGATCTTTACCGGTTCGGCATAGGATTTCGCATCGTTCATCCGCCCGCGCATGTAGGGATCGAGCGAGAGATACACCGTGCGCACCAGCATCTGTCCTGGTCCGGCCGCCGGCACGGCGCTGGTTTCGAGGCGCAGCGTGTTGTCATCGGGCATCCCGCGCGGGCGTTCGGCGAGGACAATACGACGGTTCGTTTCTGATGTCTGAGGCATGGCGGTCTCCTTAAAGTGCATTCCGACCGTGCCTGTCCCACCCGCCGCGTGCAATGGCTTTCGGGCGCGCGTGCCCCTCTGCCACACTCTGCTCAAATTCGTACAAATCAGAGACTGATACCGGCCATCGTGGCTTCCCAAAAGGCTGCACCCCACATATAGTGCGGCCGATATAAAGCCGCGCAAAGCGGCAGGGGCAAAGGATCGGGCACATGGCGCACATTATCGTCGTCGGAAACGAAAAAGGCGGCGCGGGCAAATCGACCGTGTCAATGCATGTTGCGACCGCACTGGCACGCCTGGGTCATAAGGTCAGCGCGCTCGATCTTGATCTGCGGCAGCGCACCCTTGGGCGTTATGTCGAAAACCGGCAGGCGTTTCTGGCCAGCACCGGGCTGAACCTGCCTGGGCCACGGGTGCATGATCTGCCCGAAATCGCCGCCGAAACGCTGAAACCGGGCGAGAACATTTATGACCACCGGTTGTCGGCCGCTGTGGCAGAACTTGAACCGGACAATGATTTTATACTCATCGACTGCCCCGGATCGCACACCCGGCTGAGCCAGGTGGCGCACAGCCTCGCGGATACGCTGATCACCCCGCTGAATGACAGCTTTGTTGATTTCGATCTGCTGGCGCGCACCGATCCCACCGGTGAGGAAATTCTCGGACCTTCCGTTTATTCAGAGATGGTCTGGAACGCGCGACAACTGCGCGCACAGGCGGGGCTCACACCCATCGACTGGATCGTGGTGCGCAACCGCATGGGCGCACAGCGTATGGTCAACAAGGAAAAGATGGAGCGCGCGATCAGCAATCTCAGCCGTCGCATCGGATTCCGCATCGCACCGGGCTTTTCCGAGCGTGTCGTTTTCCGGGAGCTTTTCCCGCGCGGGCTGACGCTGCTCGACCTGAAAGATATCGGTGTCAAACAGCTCAATATCTCCAATGTCGCAGCCCGTCAGGAGCTGCGTGATCTGGTGAAATCCCTGAACCTGCCCGGCGTCACTGTCGATTTCTGACCCGGCGGCGCCTGAGCGCCCAGAGGTTTGACACAAACAATGCGCCAACCACGATGCTGCCACCGGCCAGCGCCCAGGAGCCGGGGTTTTCGCCAACCACGGCCCAGACCAGCAGCGGCGCCAGCACGCTCTCCAGCAGCACCAGCAGGCCCACCTCGGCCGATGTGATGTAACGCGGCCCCAGCGCCAGCAACGCCGAGCTACCCAGAATGAACCCGCCGTGCATCAGCACCAGGGGCGCCTGCTCAGGTGCCACTGAAAGCGGCGCGGCGAATGGCAGGATCACAAGGGCGGCCGCCAGATAACTCATTGCAGCCCCTGGCACCATCGAAACCCGTCGCACATGACGCGCCGCCGTGAGTGCAGCGGCAAAAAGCGCCGACACCGCGAGTGCCAGTGCATCTCCTGACCAGTGTGCGCCTTCGGTTTCGCCGGAGCCGCGCGCAATGATCGCAAGGCCCGTAGTCACCGCAAGCATCGTCAGGACCATGCGCGTGCTGACCGGCTCGCCCAGGAAGATCCGGCTGAAGAGGGCTGCGAAAACCGGCAGGGAGGCGATGATGAAGACCACATTGGCCACTGAGGTCAGGCTCACGGCAAGCACAAAGAGCACGCCGCTGCTGCCCACGCCCAGCATATAGATCGCGCCGTATCGTCCGGCACTGAGCACAGCGCGAAAGGGTTTTGTCCCCTGCATCAGCAGGATCCCGCCACTGAGCATGCCGCCTGCGAGTGCCATCCGCCAGAAGGCGATCGTCAAAGGCTCCGCCGCGATCAGACGCACAAAAAGCGCGTCCGGCACGACCAGAAGCACGCCGAGGGTGGTGATGCAGAGACCTTTGAGGTGATCATTCATGGGTACGGGTCGTGACGACTTTGCGCGCACAAGTAAAGACGCCGCCGCCCCTGAGCGGCAACGGGCTTGATCCCGCACAGGGTCACGCCATACTCTTTCTCACAGCAGAGCATCAGGGAGGTTGCAGCGCTTATGAGCAAATACGGCCCGTCCCGAAGGGATCTGAGGTATCGCGCGGGCTTTGCCGTCACAGGGCTGAGCTTGACCGCAGGTGCGCTGGCCTATCGCGGCTGGCCCACAGGCCCGGGCGGCTGGGAGGCCATAGGCATAGCGCTTGTGTTTTTCGGCGGGACACTGATCTGGGCGCTGCGCAAACTCATCCGGCAGGACTATCCCGACGAAACCTGACGCGCGCGGGTCAGGGGGCGGCAGCCCAGACTTCGACCTCGACCACAAACTCCGGGCGGGTAAAGCCCGAGACAATGAGCAGTGTCGATGTGGGCAACACGCTGACATCCTCCAGATACGCATCCCGCGCGACCATATACCCCGCCATATGCGCGCGGTCGGTGACATATGCCGTCACGTGGCAGACATCGCCCGCCCCCATATCCGCTTCCGCGAGAATTTGCGCGATATTTTCGAAACACATCCGCGCCTGGGCCTCTGACCCCTCGGGCACTGAGCCGTCGGCAGCGATGGCAAGCTGACCTGCGGTGCGCACCCGGCGCAGGCCGGCGGGAAGCTCGACCCCGTGCGAATACCGGGCGACGGGGGCGGAAATACCGGGCGGGGCGAGCGCTTTCATGGCGTGTCTCCTGTTCTCATGTCAGATCATTCTTGCGCAGGGCCACGAAATTTGAAACGGTAAGCTTACATCTCTGGCACAGATTAATTTCTCAAGGGCCGCAGTGAAGATTTCCTTTGAAGGAGGGAGATATGAACGCGCCCGTCGATGCCGTTCTGCATGACGTTCTTGTTCCACGCGCGCTGTTGCGCGATGAAGCGGGCTTTGGCGGCACGTTTGCCGGCGACTGCCTGCGCGGCGATCTGCTGATCCTGGAAGGCAGGGCCCGCGCGTTGCAGCCCGGCACTCCGGGAGAGACACCCCGCATTGTGCTGCCGGCCCTCACCGAGGCGCACTGTCATCTGGATAAATGCCACACCATCGCGCGGCTGGGCCCCGTGGGTGGCGATCTGATGGCGGCCATTGCGGCACAAAGAGAGGACAAAGCAAACTGGAGCGAAGAAGATCTGTCCCGCCGCGCACGCATCGGGCTGACCGAAGCGCAGGCCGCAGGCTGCACCGTGGTGCGCACACATGTGGACTGGGGCGATACAGCGGAGGCGCCGTTGAACTGGTCGGTTCTGACGGGTCTGGCGCGGGAGACTGCCGGTCTGACGCTGCAATGCGCGGCGCTGAACGGGATCGACCAGCACGCGGAGGATGATTTCTGTGACCGGGTGGCGCGCTGCGTGGCACGTGACAGTGGTGTTCTGGGCGCCTTTGTACTCGGCCACGAAAGGCTGCAGGACGGGCTGACTGCGATGATCAGGGCTGCTGACAAATACGGTCTCGCGCTGGATTTCCACGTCGATGAGGGACTCAGAGACTACAACGGGCTGGAAACCATCTGTGACGCCCTGATCAGCGCACAGTTCGAAGGCCCGGTGCTCTGTGGACACGCCGTCAGCCTGATAGACCGGCATGGTGATGACCTCGCCCGCATTCTCGACAAGCTTGTCCGGGCGCGGATATCGGTCTGCGCGCTGCCCACCACAAACCTCTATTTGCAGGACCGGCGGGACGGCACGCCGGACCGGCGCGGGCTGACCCGGCTGCGCGAGCTTGAGAATGCGGGCGTGCCGGTTGTGGTGGGATCAGACAATGTCGCGGATGCATTTTGCCCGGTGGGCCGGCATGACCCGATGGCTGCCCTGCACCTCGCCACACTCACCGGACACCTCGATCCGCCGATGGGCCGCTGGCTGCGGTCGGTGACGGTGGATGCCACCGCGTCCCTTGGCCTCGATCCGGTCTTCGTCGATGGCGCCGCAGCAGATGCCCTGCGCCTGAGTACCGCCCCTGATCTGGCTGGTCTAGTCGCCGGCCGCGCCCCTCTTTTTAAGCTGACAGATGTATTGCGGGAGACTGTTCAATGACCTCCATTTCCGGGAAAACGGATATTGACTGGGCCGCCTTTGCAGCCGAACTCACCCCCGTCGAGGTGATCAGCGAGACGGTACTGGTGAAAAAACGCAGCCGGGATTTTTTCTGGTACAGCCCGGTGCTGAATGCCGAGCTGAAAAAATGCTTTGGCGATCTGGTGGCCCGGCCAAAAACGCCCGGTGAAATGCGCCACTGTCTTGCCGTGGCCTGGAAATACAAAAGCCCCGTGGTGCTGCGCGGCGGCGGCACAGGCAACTACGGGCAGAGCGTGCCGATGGACGGCGGGCTGATCATCGAAACCACGGCCATGAACCGGATCCTTGAAATCGGTGACAGTTTTGTGCGGGTCGAGGCCGGGGCGCTCATGGCGGATATAAATGCCGCCCTGATCCCCGAAGGCCGGGAGATGGCGATGTTTCCCTCCACCCAGGATATCGCGACCGTGGGAGGCTTTGTGGCGGGCGGTTCGGCTGGCATCGGGTCGGTCGCCAATGGCGCGCTGCGCGACCCCGGAAACCTTATCGCTCTTAAGGCGCAGTCCGTCGAAGAAGTGCCGCAGGAGCACGTGTTCGAAGGCGAAGATGTGCTGCAGATCCACCATGCCTGGGGCCTCAACGGGGTGATCACCGAAGTAACTCTGCGCACGGTGCCCACGCGCGACTGGGTCGGGTGCCTTGCGACTTTCGGGACCTATGAGGCGGCCTATGCCGCAGGCTGTCAGCTTGCAAAATCCCCCGACATCGCGCGCAAGCTGGTTACGACGGTCGATGCGCGCATATGCTCCTATTTCCCCCGGCTCGAAGGTCATATCCGCCCGGAACATCACCTGCTGGTCTCGTTGCTGCCGTCCGAAGATATCGACAGGTTCCGGACCCTGATCGAGGCGGCCGGTGGTCATGTTGATCTGACGCTGACAGAGAGCGAACGCAAGGCTGCAAAACTGCCGCATGTCTTTGATTTCTCCTACAACCACACCACGCTGCAGGTGCTCAAAGCGGATCGCAGTGCCACCTATCAGCAGGTCGGTTGCCCCGTTCCGCCCGATCCGGCCGCCATTGCAGACCTGCGCCCGAAGCTCGGCGAAGACGTGTGGATGCACCATGAGTTTGCGCGTGTGGGCGGCGAGATCGTGACCTTTGATTTGCCGATCATCTGGTACACGACGCCGGAACGACTGGCCGAAATCAATGCGACCTATGAGGAAAACGGCTTTCCCGTCTATGACGCGCATACCTGGCGGGTCGAAGGCGGTGGGCTGAAGAACGCAGATTACCGGCATCTCGCCGTCAAAAAACGCATGGACCCGGACGGGCTGCTCAATGCCGCGAAGTCCGCCGTCTGGGAGAGCGTTAAAGATCTTTCTCCGGAAGAAATTGCAGCAAAAGGAGCGCAGTGATGCAACTCAGAACCACACCGCTCGCAGAACGCTTCGGCGTGATCGTCGAGGATTTCGACCTCAGTTCGACAGACGCGGCGGGTTACGCTGCGATCCGGGCAGCATTCGAAGAGCATTCGGTGCTGCTCTTTCGCGGCCAGAGTATCGATGATGACGCGCACCTGAGGCTTGCGCGCATGTTCGGGCCCGTGGAAGACCGCCTCGCGGATGAGCGCAAAAAGGGCGAAGCTTACAAGGTGCCTGAGGTGTCCAACATTCAGGACGACGGCAGCGTAACCTCCGAAAGCGATCTGCACACGCTGAACCTGAAGTCCAATATGCTCTGGCACTGCGACAGCACCTTTCTGCCGGTGCCGGCGCTGACCAATATCCTGATCGGACGCGTCGTAACGGAAACCGGGGGCGAAACCCAGCTAGCCTCTGCCCGCGCAGGTTGGGCGGATATGCCCGAAAAACTGCGGGCAAAGATTCGCGACAAGGGGCTCTGGCACCGATATGCGCACTCGCGTGCAAAAATTTCGCCTGAACTCGCAAAATTACCGATGTTTCACAAATGGCCCGATCAACTCTGGCGGGCAGTGTGGACCAACCCCGTGAACGGGCGGGAGGCGCTTTACATAGCCAGCCACGCATTCAGAGTGGAGGGAATGGATCAAGGTCCGGGAGCGACACTGATAGATGAGTTAGCGTCATTTGTGACCCGTCCGGCCTATGTTTACAGTCATAAATGGCGGGTCGGCGATGTTCTGATCTGGGACCAGCGTGCCGTGCTTCACCGTGCCACACCCTGGGATTACGCCCTGCCGCGCAGGCTCTCAAGCCTTTGTGTCTCCGCCGGTCCCCAAGATGGGCTTGACGCGATGCGCCTCACTGTTGAAGATCACCCCGTCCCCCGATCAGGGGTGTCTTAAAAGCAGATAAACTGCATCACCAGACCGGGAAATATCCGGCATGCGTACGGTCAGAACCGTACACAACAGAGAGGAAGAAAATGACATTTTTAACCCGCACCGGCAAACCGCTGCCGCAGTCCATCCTGGACGGCGCCGCGAAGTCCGGCACAGATGCTGTCAGCCGCCGCGAATTCCTGGCACTGGCCAGTGCATTCGGCGCCACAGCCGCGACTGCATATTCGATGCTGGGCATGGCACGCCCCGCGCAGGCCGCAGGCCACAAAATGGGTGGCACCGTCCGTATCCAGCAGGAAGTCCGCGCTCTGAAAGATCCGCGCACGTATGACTGGAGCCAGATTGCCAACTTCAGCCGCGGCTGGCTGGAGTATCTCGTGCACTATGAGAACGACGGTACCTTCACGCCCAAGCTGCTTGAAAGCTGGGAAATCAATGACGATGCGACGGTCTATACGCTTAACGTCCGTCAGGGCGTCAAGTGGAACGACGGCAGCGATTTCACCGCAGAAGATGTTGCACGCAACATCACCGGCTGGTGTGACAAGAGCCTGGAAGGCAACTCGATGGCCGGTCGTTTCGCGACGCTGATCGACCCGGAAACCGAAAAAGCACTGGACGGGGCGATCGAAGTCGTCGACAGCCACACCGTGCGCCTGAACCTGCCCGCAGCCGACATCTCGCTCATCCCCGGGATGGCAGATTATCCGGCGGCGATCGTACCGGCGTCCTATACGGCTGACACAGCGCTGTCCAACCCGGTCGGCACAGGCCCTTATCTGCCTGAGATGCTGGAAGTTGGCGTCAAAGCCGTTCTCGTGCGCAACGAAGACCACACGTGGTGGAACGAAGGCAACGGCGCTTATATGGACCGCGTCGAGTTCATCGACTATGGCACCGACCCTTCTGCTTTTGTGGCGGGTGCTGAAGCCGAAGAGATCGACATGACATATTCGATCGAAGGTGACTTCATCGACATCTTCGACACGCTCGACGGCTGGCAGCAGAACTCGGTCGTCACCGGTTCCACAATCGTAATCCGGCCCAACCAGCTGGCCGAAGTTGACGGCATGAAGCCCTATGAGGACAAACGCGTCCGGCAGGCGCTTGCCATGGCAGTGGACAACGCGGTTCTGCTTGAGCTGGGCTATGCCGGTCGCGGCGAAGTGGCTCATAACCACCACGTCGGTCCGATGCACCCTGAATATGCCGATATACCGGCACCCAAGTTCGATCCGGCAGCCGCCAAGGCGCTGATGGACGAAGCGGGCTTGGGTGATTTCGAGCATGAGCTCTTTTCTATTGATGACGCATGGCGCAAGGACACCACCGACGCGGTGGCAGCCCAGCTGCGCGACGCGGGCATTAAGGTCAAGCGGACGATCCTGCCCGGCTCCACGTTCTGGAACGACTGGACGAAATATTCCTTCTCCTCCACGAACTGGAACCACCGCCCGCTGGGCGTTCAGATCTGGGCTCTGGCCTATCGCTCCGGCGAAGCCTGGAACGAGTTTGGCTGGTCGAATGAAGAGTTCGACGGGATCCTCACTCAGGCACTGGCGACACCGGACGTGGAAAAACGCCGCGAGCTGATGAAGCAGGGCGAGATGATTATTCAGGAAGAGGGCGTAACAATCCAGCCTTACTGGCGGTCGCTTTATAACCACACCAAAGAGGGTCTGGTCGGTGGCGATCATCACATCTCGTTTGAGATCCGTCCCGAGCAGATCGCCTGGACGTGATCTGACGCCATACTGCGAAGGGCCGTGCATTGCGCGGCCCTTTTTTTGTCACGCAGACGCTTTGCCATGAAAGGACCCGGAAATGGACGTCACAATCTTACTCGCTCAACTCGTTGCGACCGGGGCCATTGCGGCCTGGCTTTCGACCGGGCTGCGCGACAACCTTCTGCATCCGGCGCTGAATGAGACCTATACAGCGGAAGTGTTCAGCATGGCCCGCATGCAAAGCGAATACCCCGAAGCCTTTGACATGGTCGCGCATCGCGCCATTACAAAACGCAGAACACAAAAGATTGCCTTCCGCGCGGTGGTCGCGGTCGAAGCGCTGGCCTGTATCCTGCTATGGGTCGGCGTTGTGGCGTTGCTCATGGCGATTGCGGGGACGGCCGGGGCTGAAACGGCGCGCGTTCTGGCCCTGCTCGGGGCCACGGCGTTTACCGCCGTCTGGGCCGGGTTTCTTGTGGTCGGCAACTACTTTTACTACTGGTTCTGCCACGAGGGTGCGCAGAATACGCACTATCAGATGACGCTCTGGGGCCTCGGCACCATGATCCTGATCAGTCTGCCGTGAACCGGCCACCGCCCGCCGCCACCGCCGCGATCAGCGGTGCCGGCACCTGCCCGGTCTGCACGGAAATCTGAGCGCAAAGTGCCCGGGCACCGGTTTCATCTGCAAGCTCAAAAAGGCGCGGCATGCCCGCAGAACTGCAGGCATCATCAATGTCTGTGATCCGGCATCTCTCCTGCGTCACGATCCGGGCGGCTGCATTTGTCAGCCCCGCAATCAGGTAAGACGCCAGCGCCCCCGCAGCCGGATCGACGCGCGTAATGCCGGCAAAACGCGCTTCTTCGCGCAACAGGTCTTCGACGAGCGGGTCAATGACCAGACCCCCGCCGCCCGGGTAGCGGTACCAGCCAACTGCGACGCTGCGCCCCAGGCGCCCCTCAGCAACCATACGCACAAGCACCGGATTGGTCTGCTGCACCGGCGTGACCGCATTGCGGCTGGCGCGGGCGAGTTCCGGTTCCAGACCGTCGTTATCCCAGGCCTCGCAGACGCCGGTGGCAAAGCCCGCGTCCAGCATTGCTTCATCCAGTTCCCAGGGGTTGGCAAAGGTCAGCAGAAGGTGCTGAGCAAGCTCGCGCAGGGCGGCGGTCAGCGCATCTGCCAGATCAGGTGCCGGATTCATGCACCGTGCACTTCCAGAAACCGTTTAGAGGCAATAACTGCCAGCAGATCGTTCAGCGAGGACGACACCGTCCGGTTAGACGTGTTCACCTGCGCGCCGGCTTTTTCATAGGCCGGCGTGCGTGCTTCCAGCAGCCCGCGCAGCTGTTGCATGGCTGCCGGATTGCCCTCCATGGGGCGCAGATCACCCTGTTCGCGGACCCGTTGCATATGTTCTGCCGGCGATGTTCTGATCCAGATTGTATGAAACCGCTCGATCAGCCGGGCATAGGTCTGCTCTCCCGCGACGATGCCTCCTGCGACGGCAAGGATCATGCGGTCATGGCGTTCAATGACGCGGGCCAGTGCCTCGGCCTCAAGGGAGCGATATCCGTCCTCACCATAGAGGGCCATCACCTCGGACAGCGGCATGCCCGTCTGCGTCTCGATCTCTGAGTTCAGCTCGACAAACGGCAGGCCCAGGGTCTCGCCGGCAAGTTTACCAAGGGTGGATTTTCCCGCGCCTCTGAGCCCTGTCAGGCAGATACGGTTTGCCCGCAGGGCTGCAGGGTTTTGAACGGCCAGAACGCGGCGCACCTCGTCCTGTACCGAGGCAGGGGCCTGGCGGTAGAGAGTCACCACCCGTTGCAGGTCGCTGTCCCAGGCCGCAGTTTCCGACATCAGCGCTTCGATACGCAGATCAAGTGCTGTGGCGATGCGTTGCAGCAAAGCGATCGAGATATTGCCTTCGCCGGCCTCAAGCTGGGCAAGATACCGCGGCGAAACACCGGACAGCTCAGACAGTTCGCGACGCGGCATGCCTTTTGACTTGCGCGCTTCGCGCACACGGGCCGCAACGCGGGCGATCAGCAAAGCAGCCGTATCAGCTACAGCGGGACTGTCTTTCATCGCAACTCCGGCGCTGAGAGGTAGAATAACGCATATTTAAGCTTCAGGGTCGGGCTTACAACGGGCGCGCCTTCACATTGCGCAATATGTCGCATATTTTTTCAATCTCAGTAGGTCTCGACATGGTACTGGCCGGCCTCGCGCAGGCTGTCGCGCAGGTTCGGCCATGACAGGCCCAGACCCGCCGCAATATCGCTGAGTGCATCATCCACCCCGACTTCCATTGCGCGCAACCCGCAGACGTAGATGTGCAGTTTGTCGCGCGTCAGCAGGTCCGCAATGTGACCCGACTGTTCGCGCAGCTTATCCTGCACATACTGCTTGGGGCTGCCGTCTTCGCGGCTGAAGGCGAACTCTTTGCGCAGGAAGCTGTCAGGTACTTTCTTGAGCGGTCCGAAGTAAGGCAGGTCGCGCGGGCTGCGCGCACCGAAAACCAGCGTCATGCTGTCGCTTGCCGAAGGCGTCTCGCGCTGGCGTCGCATGGTGAATCCGCGGAAAGGTGCCGACCCGGTGCCGGTACAGATCATCAGCAGATGCGCCTCCGGATCAGAGGGCATCAGAAAGGTCGACCCGAAAGGCCCGGTCAGTTGCACCTCGTCGCCCCTGCCCAGGTCGCAGACGTAGCCGGAGCAGACGCCGCCCTCTTCGCGTTTCACCGTCAGGGAGATATTGTTGAACCCCGGTCGCTCCCCGTCGCGCGGGCTTGAGACCGAATAGAGCCTTGGCAGGTGCGGTCTGCCCTCCGCATCCGTACCAGGCGGAATAACCCCCACACTCTGGCCTTCCAGCACCGGAAAGGGCAGCCCTGCCAGATCCAGAATGATGTGGCGAACGTCTCCCTCGCTGCCGGCATCTGTCAGCCGGTAGTTGCCCTGCACAACAGCCCGCGCAGGTTTACCGGTGTTATAGAGGTTAATGGTGGGCTTTGTTGCTGAAGCGGGCGCGCGCGATTTGCCGCCTGCCCCTTTGTGCGCATCCGCGAGCAGAGCGGCAATGGCCTCGTCATGTGCTTCGTTGCCGTCGCTGTCCGGATGCGCGTCAAGGCTGATGTCTTCCTGATCGGGGAGCTCTTCAAAGCCGTATTGCTCATCAAGGGTATAAGGTGTGTCGACGACGCGCCATTCATCAATTGATCCGGTCGGGCAGACCGGGATGCAGTCCATACAGAAGTTGCATTTATCGGGATCGACAACGACATTGTTGTCATCATGCTCGATCGCGCCGATCGGGCAGGTCATCTCGCAGGTGTAACAGCGGATGCAGATTTCAGGGTCGATAAGGTGTTGCTTTACGGGTTGGTTCATCCGGCTCCGACGGACCGGTGCAACACAGTATCGGGAACGAATATCATATCGAGAAGCGCGGAACACATGCCTTTGCAGTCTTTGCAACCGATGCAAATCGCGCTGGATTTTGTGCCTGAATTCTGTGTCTGCATGGGTCCGGTCTCCTTCTTAAGGGTCAAGGTCACGGGGGTGAGGCGTGACGCAGGCCAGTATCTTAGAGGCCCGCGCCGGGTTCTTTGATCTGGATCAAGCCATGTGGAGTTTCACATATTCGAAATCACCGGGCTTGTTGTCGATGCCCACCTTGGGTGCTGCAATCCAGGAAGCGTATTTTCCCGGCTCGAAACAGGGCACCATCAGAGACTGGATAAAATCTCCGTCGGCCTTTGTCGGCAACCATTCAGCGCGGCGTTTCTCCCATTCCTCTGACGGGATGATATTGCCATCAGGATCAACGCAAACGCTTGAAAAGACGCCGATCTGGCGGTGGAAGCCTTCGTGTGGCAGTTTCAGTTCAAATTCCACACCTGCGCGGGCAATCGCCTTGTTCCAGCGGCCGACACCACCTGCGGCATCGCGCACATAATCATCGCGCAGCCGCATGTTGATCGCCGTCAGCGCCGGCACGTCTTCGGTCAGGATCTTACCGTCCCTGATAGAGGTTACCGCATAGGTGTCATTCTGCAGTTTGTGATCATCATCGATCCTGAGTTCCATATACCGGCCCTTGATCCCTGCGTTGAAGGCATTGGCGGCATTGGTCGAGACCTCCTGCCCAAAAAGATCGAGGCTCAGCGTGTAATGCAGGTTGAGTTTTTTCTGGATCGTCGGCAGGTCAATCACACCCAGATCGCGGATTTTGTTGATGTCATAAGGATCGGTGATGCCGTTCGCATTCATCGCCTCCAGGGTCGCCTGAATGGTGCGCCCGACACCGGTCTCGCCGACGAACATGTGGTGCGCCTCTTCGGTCAGCATGAAACGGCAGGTGCGGCTCAGCGGGTCAAAGCCGGACTGCGCGAGGCTCTCAAGCTGCATCTTGCCATCACGGTCTGTGAAATAGGTGAACATAAAAAACGACAGCCAGTCAGGGGTTTCCTCGTTGAAGGCGCCCAGCATGCGCGGCGCTTCTTCGGAGCCCGACGAGCGGACCAGCAGATCGTCGGCCTCTTCACGCCCGTCACGACCAAAGTATTTCTGCAACAGATAGACCATCGCCCAGAGATGGCGGCCCTCTTCGACGTTCACCTGAAAAAGGTTGCGCATGTCATAAAGCGAGGGCGCGGTGAGACCGAGGAACCGTTGCTGTTCAACAGAGCCCGGTTCGGTGTCGCCCTGAATGACGATAAGGCGTTTGAGCATATTGCGGTACTCGCCCGGCACCTCCTGCCAGGCAGCTTCGCCGACGTGTTCCCCCATCGGAATTTTGCGGTCCTCCACCGCCGGCGCCAGCAGCACGCCCCAGCGATATTCGGGCATTTTCACATAGTCGAACTTGGCCCAGCCTTTGGGGTCAACCGAGACCGCCGTGCGCAGATAGACCATGCTGTCCTGAAAATTCTGCGGGATCAGATCGTTCCACCAGTTAATGTACCCCGGATGCCATTTCTCGAGCGCTTTCAGAACCTTGCGATCTGAGCTCAGCCCCACGTTGTTGGGGATCTGACTGTCATAGCTTACGTTGATCAGGTCTGCCATTGTCTCTTCTCCATCTTTTGTCGCAGGGCGCGCGCCCGTCGTGTCCTGTGCTGCGGGCTCACACCCGCTGTTTGTTGTAATCAGCCCTGAGACCGGTGCCATAGCGTTGCAGCGCACCCTCAGGACCAACCGCATTGGGTCTTTGAAAAATCCAGTTCTGCCAGGCGGTGAGGCGCCCGAAAATGCGCGTCTCCATCGTTTCGGGCCCGGCAAAGCGCAGGTTGGCCTCCATGCCCGTCAGCGCATCAGGGGAGAAGCTGGCACGCTCTTCCATGAAGAGGCGGACCTCGTCTTCCCAGTCGATATCGTCATAGGCATAAGTCACAAGGCCGAGTTCTTCCGCGTCAGGGGCCTCCAGCGTGTCTCCCACGCGCTGACGCAGCACCTCCACCTGTTCCGGGGTGGCCAGAAAGCGGGTCTCCAGACGGCTGAGCCCGTTGCCCATCGGGTAGCGCCCGAAGCTGGCCTCCGTCAGGGTGATCCCGGCCAGCGGCCGGTCATCGTCCTCGAATTCTTCCAGCATCATATAGCTGCGATCGACGGCCCAGAGGATTTCCGCGAGCGGCCCTGCGAAACAGGAGCCGTGCTCAACCAGTGCCACCAGGCTGCGCGATGTCATGTCGATACGCTTGAGAACGCGTTTCCAGAGCGTCAGCACCTCATTGGCCAGCCAGTGGTCCGCGTTGTTGAGGAGCAGCGCCTCGTGAGCAACCACGGCCTGCGGATCGCCTTCGGTGCGAAATGCAATGAGGCCGATCTCGTCCTCATTGCTGCGCAGGTGCAGGATGGCGTCGTCCAGTTCGCGCGCGCACCTCAGCATCCAGGCCTGCGCGCCCTGTTCTGTGAACGCGTCCATATCGGCGACCGCGGCCTCACCGGGGCCGGTGATTGTGACGTCTGCCCGGCGTCCGGCGCGGTCAACCGTCAAGGCGACGGTGGACCAGGTGACGCGGTCAGCGTCAAAGCTGCGCTCCAGCGGTGTCAGCCGGATGCCTTTCTGTGCGCCATGACCGGCGGCGTTCTGCGCCATTTCCCGGGCGCGGGTGGCGACCGTTTCATCAAAGGTCGCGTTCGGGATAAGCTCATCCACAAGACGCCATTTCAAAGCGCGGCTGCCTTTAACGCCTTCCTCGACCGAGCAGAAAACATCCGCAAGATCACGGCGGACTTTGCGCTTGTCAGTGACCCGCGTCAGCCCGCCGGTTCCCGGCAGTACGGCCAGCAGCGGCACCTCGGGCAGCGCCACCGAAGAGGTGCTGTCATCGGTCAGCATGATATGATTGCAGGCCAGCGCCAGTTCATACCCGCCCCCCGCGCAGGCCCCCCGGATCGCGCAGATATAGTTCTGATTGCTGTCCTCAAGTGCCGCCTCCAGAGTGTTGCGCGTCTCATTGGTGAACTTGCAGAAGTTGACCTTGTGCGCATGGGCAGCGCCACCAAGCATGCGGATGTTCGCGCCCGCGCAGAACACTTTGTCTTTGGCAGACCGCATCACGACCACGCGCACCTCCGGATGCTCGAACCGCATGCGCTGGACAATATCCGCAAGCTCGATATCCACGCCGAGGTCATAGGAATTGAGTTTCAGCTCATAGCCGTCAAAGAGCCCGCCTGCCTCATTGACATCCATCAGCAGTGTGGCCACCGGGCCGTCATACTCCACGCGCCAGTGACGCATGTTGTCCGGATCGGTCTGGAAATCAATTCTGTCAGCCACGGCTTATCTCCCCACCCGCCTGTCTTCGGGATTTTATCTGAAATATTGAACTATACTTCACAGAAGAGTCCATAAATCCTCGGAGTTTACGCCGGTATTATCGTTATTTTGCACTATGGTGCAGTTCGCTCTGCGCGCGGGTTTCATGAACCCAGGCACGCAGGGATCTCGGGTCAAGCCCCAGTGGCTGCTGCCCGGAGGGGCATCGCGCCAGATGCGCCTCCACCATATCGCACAGCCGGCGCGCTGCATGCGGGCGCAGCATCAGCAGTTTCAGGCGCGCATTGGCCAGCTGGATCAGCGCCTGCACAATATCGCGCTCCGGGCTGGGATCAGAAGTCTGCATCCAGACTGCTTCCAGGACTTCGTGGCACTCCCAGTAATAGCCCGCATCGAAATAGGCCCTGCCACAGCGCAGAGCGAAACTACCCGCCAGCACATCGCTGCCCGCCCTGTCCGGCACCGTCCGTCTGATTGCATCAAACCAGTCTTCCGGGTGACGCGGAGTGCGTCCGGGGATATAGGCGTGCGACGGCACCGGCACATCGCGGGGCAGATCACTCAGGCGCGACATCGGCGTTTTCGAGACGTATCAACCTTTTGGTGAAGTCACCGACGGCCGCAAGCACCGCATCCGGTGCTTCGAGATGTGGCGCGTGACCGCACTTTTCAGGAAGAAGCGTTTCCAGCGGGGAATAGATGCGGGTCTCGATCTCATCAATCTGCGCGCGGCTGCCGTAGGGGTCCTGCCCGCCCTGAACGGCGAGCACAGGCACGCGCCAGTGATCGATGCAGTCCGCCACATTCCACGTCTCAAAGCCCGGGTCGGTCCATGCATCATGCCAGCCGTTGAATGCCATCTCCGCATCGCTATGCCAGCGCGCGAGCTTTGCGTGCAGATCACCGGTGCGAAAGGCTTCACCGGCCTTGCGGATCGCATCAAGCCCCTGCGGCTCAGTAAAAAAATGTGGCGCCACCAGGATAAGGCCACGCACCCGCATATCGCTGACGGATCCCGCGTAGATCGCAGCGATCGTAGCGCCATCGGAATGCCCCAGAAGGATTACGTCCCGAAGCCCCGCTGCATCCATCACCGGGCCCAGCATTTCGACCGCTTCACGGGTCATGTAATCCGGCGGCCGCGGCAATGTCACACCTTCGGAGTTCCCATATCCTGCGCGCGACCAGACAAAGACACCCAGCCCGGTCTCAGCCGCCAGCCGCGCGGGGAAGTCCCGCCACAGTGCAGCACTGCCCAGGCCTTCGTGTAACAGCACAAGGGTCGGCGCCCCGGACCCGGGCGGCGGACCGTAGCAGGCATATTCCAGCGACTTACCGCCGGCTTTCAGGCGGCCATCCGGGTGTTCTGACCAGGCGTTGCTCACTGATCGGCTCCGCGCAGCCGGAATCGCTGGATTTTGCCGGTGGCCGTTTTGGGCAGCTCGTCCACGATGCTTATCCAGCGCGGATACTTCCATTTACCGATGCGGTTTTTGACATGCTCTTTCAGGTGCTCTGCGATCTCGCTGTCGGCTGCATCCTGCAGCACGACAAAAGCCTTTGGCTTATCGAGACCATCTTCTCCGGCGGCGGCAACGACAGCGGCTTCGAGCACCGCCGGATGGCTGGCGAGCGCCTGTTCGACCTCGAAGGGCGAGACCCAGATACCGGACACCTTGAACATATCATCCGTGCGCCCGCAGTAGACATACCGTCCGTCCGTGCGACGTTCGTATTTATCACCGGTGCGGGTCCATTCGCCCTCGAATGTTGTGCGGGACTTTTTGCGCTGGTTCCAGTAACCCGCGGCCGCTGAAGCACCGCGCACCAGCAACTCTCCGATTTCATTATCACCGACCTCAGCGCCGGTCTCATCCACAAGGCGCATATCATACCCCGGCACGGCGATACCGGAGGTGCCGTAAACATTGTCCCCGGCACGGTTGCTGAGAAAGATATGCAACATTTCAGTGGATCCGACACCGTCGAGAATGGCGACGCCGGTATGCGCCTCCCACCGCATACCGACGTCTTCGGGAAGCGCCTCCCCTGCTGAGATTGCTCTGCGAAGCGGGGTGGCGGGCGTACCCGCTTTGTCCATCCCGGCCACCATTGCGGCGTAAAGCGTTGGCACGCCGCAAAAGACTGTCGGTTGCTCAGCCGTCATGACCGCGAGCATATCCGCCGGTGTGGGACGCCCCGCAAAAAGCACAGTTGTGGCCCCTGCGGCAAGCGGAAATGTCATCGCATTGCCCAGCCCGTAAGCAAAAAACAGTTTGGCCGCAGAGAAGACCACATCGTCTTCCCGCAGGCCGAGTATATGCGCGCCATATGTATCGGCGGTAGCCTTCATGCTGGAATGTACATGTGGCACGCCTTTGGGCTGTCCGGTCGAGCCTGAGGAGTAGAGCCAGAAGGCGACCTCATCATCGGAGGCAGGCTGGGTAGCCAGAGTCCCGGCATCCCTGACAAAGGCGTCAAAAGAGGTGGTGCCCGCGGGTGCGTGATCGCCGGTGACAACGATCACGCGCAGCGTGGGGTGGCCATCGATCAAAGGCGCGACCACATCAAAGAGCGCCTCAGAGACAAAAAGAACTGCGGCGCGGCAATCGCGCAGAATTGCATCGTAGACCGGCGCAGCAAGCAGGGTGTTGAGCGGCACGGGAATGACCCCGCTCTTCAGAGCTCCAAAAAAGATCTGCGGAAATTCGATGGTATCTGTCACCAGCATCGCGGCGCGTTCTTCGGGGCGCACACCGGCGCGACGCAATGCAGCCGCAACCTGTCCGGACCCCTCTGCCAGGCCCTGATAGGTCAGCGCTCTGCCGCTGCCGGCCTCGCGGTAAGCGACTTTGTCGCCCCGCCCTTCATCAAGGTGGCGGTCGACAAACCACGTGGCCCCGTTTCCGGCAACATTCGTCACGCGTCTTTCCCTCCGATGCGACCTGCGATAGCTGCTCTATCGTGCACCTGCGACCGCCTGTCGCAAGCGGTTCTCACGGAAAAAGCATTTTAGTGCACTTTTTAGCCGATGGCTGGGAATCAACCCGGCAGGAGAAAGAGTGTAATAGCCGGGAACATGACCAGAATGATGACACGAAGGATGTCCGATCCGACAAAGAACATCACAGCCTTGTAGGTCTCAGTCATCGGCGTTTCGCGATCCATCGCGTTGATGATGAAGAGGTTCATGCCCACAGGCGGGGTGATCAGCCCGACCTCGACCACGATCAGCACGAGGATGCCGAACCAGATTGCAACGTGTTCGGGCGACATGCCGAAATCCATCGCGGAGATCACCGGAAAGAAAATCGGCACAGTGAGCAGGATCATCGACAGGCTGTCCATCAGGCAGCCGAAGATCAGATAGAACACAAGAATAATCGAGAGCACCAGCCAGGGCGAGAAGCCCTGCGTCAGCACCCAGTCGGCCATGAACTGCGGCACGCCCGAGAGGGCCAGAAAACCGTTGTAGAATGCCGCCCCCAGCACGATGAAAAAGATCATCGCCGTTGTGCGCGCGGTGCCCAGCAGGCTCTCGCGGAAGACCGGCCAGTTGAGGCTGCCGGAAAGGAGTGCGACGAGCCCCGTGCCCATCGCGCCGATGGCCGAACCTTCGGTCGGCGTAAACCAGCCGAGATAGATGCCGCCCACGACGAGGGCAAAGATCACCAGCACCGGCCAGGTGGCCCCCAGCGCCTTCCAGCGGTCGGCCATGGGCACCGGCGGGCGCGTGCCGGCCGATTTCGGAAAGAGACGCACATAAACGGAGATTGTCAGCATATAGCCCAGGGCCGCGAGGATGCCGGGAATGAAGGCGGCAAGGAAGAGCTTGGCGATGTTCTGCTCGGTGATGATCGCATAGATCACCAGAATGACAGAGGGAGGGATCAGGATGCCAAGCGTGCCGCCAGCGGCGAGGGTCGCTGTGGAAAAACCGCCCGAGTAGCCGTAGCGACGCAGTTCCGGCAGCGCCACGCGCGACATCGTGGCCGCTGTGGCAAGCGACGAACCGCATATCGCACCGAACCCCGCACAGGCGCCGACAGCCGCCATTGCAACGCCTCCGCGCCGATGGCCGAGAAAGCTCTCGGCAGCCTTAAAGAGCGCGCTGGAGAGCCCCGATAGGGTTGCGAACTGGCCCATCAGCAGAAACATCGGAATGATGCTGAGCGAGTAGCTGGAGAAGGTCGTGTATGTTTCAGATTTGAGTTTTGCCAGCAGCGGCACCGGGTTGCCGTTCATCGCATAATACCAGCCGCCAAAGCCACAGAGCAGCATGGCAAGGCCAATGGGCGCACGCAGAAAGATCATTCCCAGCAGCACGGCAAAGGACCAGAACCCCAGCTCAAGCCGGCTCATATCCGCAAAGGGCAGCAGATCGAGGAAAGCGCCCATCCGACCCTATTCCTGCGTCATCAGTGTGCGGCCGGTAAGGCTTTCAGCGACACGCAGATACGCGCACCAGAGCGCCACAATGCAGGTCACGACCGAGGCTGCAAAGCTTGCTGAATAGGCCCACCAGACCGGGAACTGCAAAAAGAACGTCGTCTCGCCATTGCCGTAGTAGCGCTGCACACCGCCAAAAAGCTGCACTGAGATCAGGATCAGCGCCGCGGTCAGTGCCACCTCCCAGAAGGCCGCCAGTGCGCGGTTGGCGGCACCTGGCAGATGCGATGTGAAGATATCAACGGTCGCATGCGCCCGGCTGAGCTGGCAGACCGGGAAAAAGGAGAAGATCGCAAAGGCGATGCCGGCTTCCAGCAGTTCGTAGTTGCCGTTCACTTCGCCAATGCCGCTGTCGATCAGCGTGCGGGCAAAGTCTCCCAGCGTGCGTTCGGCAAAATCGGAGTGCAGCCACTTGTTCGCAGAGCGCCCGATGATCGAGACCGTTGTCAGCAGGACAAGGCCGGTCAGGACCAGACCGCCGATCACTGCGGTGGCGCGGGCAAGAAGTCTGACGGCCTGATGCATAAAGCACTCCGGGAGGCATGAAAAAGCCCGCGGTGCGGGATGCGCACCGCGGGCCGGCTGTCACCGGAGTTATTCGGTGTATTTATCGATGAGCATACGCGCTTCGTCGATCAGCGCCTGACCGTCGATACCTTTTTCGTTCATCTCAGCGACCCATTCGTCATAAATCGGCTGAGCGACGGCCTTCCACTCGGCCGTTTCGGCTTCATCGAGTGTGACGATGTTGTTGCCGCGCGCCACAGCCGCTTCGCGGGCGGGCCCGTCGCTGTCGGCCTGGGTGCCACCGGCAAAGACTGAGAACTCAACGCCGGAGTTATCGTCGATCACCTTTTTCAGATCATCGGGCAGGCCCTCATACCGGTCTTTGTTCATCGCCAGCACAAAGGTCAGCACGTAAAGCGCATTGCCCGTAAACTCGGTGTGATTGGTCACCAGCTCCGGGATTTTCAGTGCGGCGGTCACCTCCCATGGGATCGTCGTGCCGTCGATCACGCCTTTGGAGAGGCCCTCAGGCACAGCAGGTACCGGCATGCCGACGGGTGTGGCGCCAACTTTGCTCAGGAGCGCATTGGCCAGCCGCGACCCGCCGCGGATTTTAAGTCCTTCCATATCCGCAGGTGAGCGCACCTCTTTGTTAGCGTGGATCAGGCCAGGACCATGCACCCAGGTGCCGAGAATGTGCACATCTTTGAATTCGGTGTCTTTCATGTGGGTCTCGAACATTTCCCAGTAGGCGCGCGAGGCGGCCCGGGCGTTCGTCATCATGAAGGGCAGCTCAAAAACCTCGGTGCTCGGATAGCGACCCGGCGTATAGCCGACGACTGTCCAGACGATATCGGCAACTCCGTCGATTGCCTGGTCCATCAGCTCCGGCGGGCTGCCGCCAAGCTGCATGGACGGATAGCGGTCGACCTTGATGCGTCCGCCGCTGTCTTTCTCGACATTGTCGGCCCAGACATCCAGCACCAGCTTTGGCACATTGGCCTGCGGTGGCAGGAACTGGTGCATTGTGAGTGTGACTTCCTGCGCGGCCAGCGGTGCAGCACCGAAGCCTGTGGCAAGTGCGGCAGCACCCACCAGATTCAGAAAATTCTTGCGTGAGATTTTCATGTGTTTCCTCCCTGAAAACCCGGGTTCGTCGCGTATCCCGCGATCTCAGACCCGATCATCCCTGACAAATTGCTATTGCAGACGAGGCGGCTTGTCACCTGTCTTTGTAACTATTGCAGCCGTCACAGAAGACCGCAGCATCCGCAGACAGGGGCGTCCTGCCCGAATCCGGAGCTGACAAAAATCAAAGAAAGATGGTGGCGTTACCTGGACTTGAACCAGGGACCTAACGATTATGAGTCGTTCGCTCTAACCAACTGAGCTATAACGCCATCGGCGCGTGACCTATGACAGCCAGGCTGCCGGGTCAAGGCTGAAATGCCGATTACGTGTCGCGCACGGCGTCAATCATCCGCTGCACATTGTCGGGGTCTGCATCCGGTGTAATGCCATGGCCCAGATTAAAAATGTGCGGCCCGCCCGAGAAGGCCCTGACGATCGCCTTTGTCTCATCAACCAGCGCCTGCCCGCCCGTGACCATATGGGTCGAGGCGAGATTGCCCTGTACGCAGCCATCGACCTGCACGTGTTTTGCAGCCCAGTCAGCGCTGACCGAATTGTCGAGCGCCACACAGTCCACGCCGGTGGCTTTTGCAAAGCCAATGTAGCCGTCACCCGCTTCGCGCGGGAAACCGATGACCGGAATGCCGGGATGTTTTGCCTTCAGCGCCGCGGTGATTACGCGGGCAGGCTCCAGCGCGTATTTCCGGAAGTCATCTCCCTTGAGCGACCCCGCCCAGCTGTCAAAGATCTTGACCACTTCCGCCCCGGCTTCGATCTGTTTCGACAGATAATCGATGGTGCCTTCGGTGATCCGGTCCATCAGCGCCTCAAAGACGGCGCGGTTTTCGTTTTTCAGCGCATGCGCCGGTGCCTGATCGGGCGTGCCGCGCCCGGCAATCATATAGGTGGCAACGGTCCATGGCGCGCCCGCAAAGCCGATGAGCGTGGTCTCGTCGGGCAGTTCGCTCCGCAGGATCCGCACTGTTTCATAAATGGGGTTGAGGGTCTCGTGGATGTCACCCACGGGGCCCAGTTTGTCAAAATCCGCCTGCGACGTAATCGTTGAGAGGCGCGGGCCTTCGCCAGTTACAAACCACAGATCCGCCCCAAGCGCCTGGGGCAGCAGCAGGATGTCGGCAAAGAGGATCGCCGCGTCAAACCCGTACCGCCGGATTGGCTGCAGTGTCACCTCGGCGGCAAGCTCCGGATTGTAGCAGAGCGACAGAAAATCCCCGGCCTGCGCGCGGGTGGCGCGGTATTCCGGCAGGTAGCGCCCGGCCTGGCGCATCATCCAGACTGGCGGGGTGGGCAGGGTCTCGCCCGCAAGAGCGCGCAGTATCGTTTTCCGGGGGGGCATGATCATCCTCTTTTTTCCAGGCCCTTGGTCAGGGCAGCAGCAGAACTTGTCAAGTGACAGACGGGTTGTCAGCCCAAATTGACGCGCATAAAGATGGGCGCATGACAGTGACCCTCCCCACCCCCGACTCCCCGCTGAAAATCGGCACCCGCGGCTCTCCGCTTGCTCTGGCACAGGCGTATGAGACCCGCACGCGCCTCGCGCAGGCCTTTGATTTATCCGAGGAATGTTTTGAGATCGTGGTCATCAAAGTGACCGGGGATGCGATCCAGGACCGGCCGCTGAAAGAGATCGGCGGCAAGGGGCTTTTTACCCGCGAGATCGAGGAAGATCTGCTGTCGGGTAAAATCCACATCGCCGTGCATTCGATGAAAGACATGCCGACGTTGCAGCCCGACGGGCTGATCCTCGACACCTACCTGCCGCGCGAAGACGTGCGCGATGCCTTTGTGGCCCACGGCCTGAAGGATATCGCCTCGCTTGCAAAGGGCGCGGTGGTGGGCACATCGAGCCTTCGGCGGCGCGCGCAACTGCTGCACCGCCGTCCTGATCTGCAGGTCGTTGAGTTTCGCGGCAATGTGCAGACCCGGCTTAAAAAGCTTGCTGACGGGGTCGCTGAATGCACTTTTCTGGCGGCTGCCGGGCTTAACCGGCTGGGCATGTCGGATGTACCCGCCACGCCGGTCGATCCCGGGGATATGCTGCCTGCCGTAGCCCAGGGGGCGATCGGGATTGAGCGCCGCATCAGTGACGATAACACCGCCGCGATGCTTGCCAAAATCCACGACACATCCACCGGGCAGAGGCTGGCGGCGGAGCGCAGCTTTTTGCTCACGCTCGACGGCTCATGTGAAACGCCGATTGCCGGGCTGGCAGAGCTGAGCGGCGACGTTCTCTCCCTGCGCGGAGAGGTGCTGCGCCCGGACGGTTCTCAGGCAATTTCAGGATCACGCAGGGGCCCGGTGTCAGAGGGTGCTGGCATGGGCAAAGACCTCGCAGAGGAACTGCTTGCCGAAGCCGGTGACGGGTTTTTTGACTGGCACTGAGGCTCGCACCCGCCGCGCCGCTCAGATCCACTTGGCCAGCGGCGGCAGGCTCATCAGCACCGCGTTTGCATCATGTCCGGTTTCCAGGCCGAACTTCGTACCCCGGTCATAGACAAGATTGTATTCCGCATAGAGGCCGCGGTGCACGAGCTGCGTGTCTTTATCTGCCTCTGACCAGTCCTGCACGCGGCGTTTGCGAACCAGCGGCACATAGGCCGGCAGAAAGGCCCGCCCGATGTCCTGCGTCAGGCTGAAATCAGCCTCCCAATCGCCGGTGCACAGATCGTCCATGAAAATCCCACCGACGCCCCGCGCCCTGTTGCGGTGCGGTACATAGAAATACTCATCCGCCCATGCTTTGAGTTTCGGGTAATGCGCCTCTCCGTGCGGGTCGAGGTGCTCTTTCTGTGTGGCATGGAAATGCGCCGTGTCCTCATCATATTCGATGCAGGGGTTCAGATCAGACCCGCCGCCGAACCACCATGCGTGCGGGGTCCAGAACATGCGCGTGTTCATATGGACTGCGGGCGCATGCGGGTTCTGCATATGCGCCACGAGGCTGATGCCGCTGGCCCAGAAACGCGGGTCGTCCTTCATGCCGGGGATGCCTTTGCGCGCGGCCATAGCCATCTGCGCGCGCTCTCCCAGAGTGCCAAAGACGGTCGAGATATTCACGCCGACCTTTTCAAAGACGCGGCCGCCCCGCAGGACACTCATCAGGCCGCCCCCCGCATCCGATCCGTCATCGCTGGTGCGGTGAGTCTCAGAGACCTCAAAGCGCCCGGGAGAGGCCTCAGAAAGCGGCCCCTCGCTGTGATCGCTCTCAAGCGCCTCAAAGGCCGCGACAATGTCGTCACGCAGGGTGTGGAACCAGGCGGAGGCCTTGTCTTTCTCAGTGTCGAATGTGGATGTCATAATGCGCCCGGAGTGTCAGTTTTCTCTGACACACTTTCTATCGTCAAAAGCGGGCAGACGAAAACCCGCAATCGTCAGTGCGCGGGTGCCAGCACCGGATCAAGCAGGCTGCGACCGCCGTCGACCGTGATAATCTCACCGGTCATGAAAGCAGAACTTTCGGCGGCCAGAAACTGCACAGCCTCGACCAGTTCGGTTGGCCCTGCAATGCGGCCCAGCGGCGTGTGAGACCGGATATCTTCGCGCCATTCACTGTGATCAACCAGCGAGGATTTCAGCGACGCGCTCATCACCGACCCGAAAGCCACGGCATTGACGCGGATCCGCTCGGGCGCCAGCGCCAGGGCCATGGACCGCGTCATCTGATCAAGCGCCGCGGCGGCGATTGAGTATCCCATCAGTTCCGGACGGGTGTGACGAGACACAATCGAGCTGAGATTGACGATTGCACCCAGCTGCCCTTCGGGCTGATCCGCGCCCTGTTTGATCATACGCCGTGCAACCTGCTGTGAAAGCTGCAGCGCCGTCATCAGGTTCTGTTCCAGCAGCACCGAGACCGAATTGTCTTCCACGTCCATCGCATCGGTGGGCATCACCTGACGCGAGGCGTTCACCAGAATATCCACCCGGTCAAACGCATCGATCGTGGCCGAGACCAGATTGGCGATCGTCAGGCGCTGACGCAGGTCGCCCGCGAAATAGCGCAGTGTGGCGTCATCCTGTTCGGCGCCCCATTCTTCGCTCAGCTTTCGTTCGTCCATATCCGCGCACATGACATTGGCACCGCGGTCGGCAAACTGCCGCGCAATCGACAGGCCGATACCGTTGGCTGCACCTGTCACGATGGCAGTTTTACCTTTGATGGAAAAAGACATGGTATCCTTTCTGACGCCGCATGCGCGGCGGCCTTAGCGGCCACGTTTGCGCAGCGGGCGTGCTGCATGAAAGAGTTTGAACCGGTTATCGCCACCGGTCTCGCTGACCCTTGCGAAGAAACTGCCCAGGGTTTCTTCATAAGGCAAATGGCGGTTGGCAACCATCCAGAGTTGCCCCTGCGGGCTCAGCATACCGGCCGCCGCCGCGACAAAGGCCTGACCCAGAGCCGGGTCCGCCACCCGTGAGGTGTGAAACGGCGGGTTCATAACCACGCTGTCCACCGCCTCAGGCGGCCGCCATCGCGTGGCATCAGCCCAGTGAAACTGCGCTCGCGGGTCGGTGACATTGTGGCGGGCGCATTCGAGCGCGAGGTGGCCGGCCTCGACAAGGTGCACGGTTTCGACTGAACTGCGGGTCAGGATATGCGCCGAGAGATATCCCCAGCCCGCGCCCAGATCTGCGATGCGACGTCCCATTTTGTCCGGCAGCGCCCGCACCAGCAGGTCCGATGCCGGATCAACTGCATCCGCGGAAAACACACCCGGTGCAGTCCAGAACCCGCCGGGCTGCAAAGCAGGACGGGCGCGCCAGTCTTCGAACTGCTCCGGCGCGGCCGCGGGGATTACAAAAAGCTTACCGTGCGCTTTTGACACCGGTCCGTTGACCGGCACCCGTTTGCGGATCTCGCGCAGGATACTGTCGATCCCGTCGGTTTTCTGTCCGTCGATAAAAACCAGCCCGTCGGTGACCGCCAGCGCATCGGCAATCAGCGCACGCGATTCGTCTTTGGACCGCACAAGGCAGACGACAGCGGCACTGAACCGGCCTTCTGCCGCGGTCGCGCAGTCGTACCCACGAGCCGTCCAGCCGTCATAAGCCGGGCTGAAGTCTTCGATGATCACGGTTTTGTTCTGCGGCACTCCCGGCAGAGCAGCGTCCGCGGGCGGCCGGAACACGGCCACTCTGTCACCACCGGACAGCGCTGTGCCACTGCCGTCTGCCAGCAGCGGCAACCGGGCGTCAATCATCTGATTATTCTTCTTTTTCCATGGTGCACTGCAGCGGATGCTGGTGCCGGCGGGCGAAATCCATCACTTGTGCCACTTTGGTTTCGGCAATCTCGTGGCTGAAAACGCCAACGACAGCCACACCCTTTTTATGCACTGTCAGCATGATCTCAAAGGCCTGCGCATGGTTGAGCCCGAAAAAGCGTTCCAGCACATGCACGACAAATTCCATCGGCGTGAAGTCATCGTTCAGAAGCAGGACCTTATAAAGCGGCGGGCGCCTGGTCTTTGGCTTCGTCGCGGTCAGGACAGAGGAATCACCCTCGTCATCCGACTGGTCTGACATCATGATGGCGTCGCGGTGCATTGCTGCTCCTGATCTGCTGGTTTTTTTGCGAGTCGTGATCCGGTGTATATAACCCGTCTGGAAATTTAGAAAAGGGGGCGCGTGCCATGGTTAACCGGGTGAGCACCGTAGGGTTTGATGCCGATGACACCCTTTGGCACAATGAGCGCAGTTTTCAGATGACCCAGGCGCTCTTTGCGGGGCTGCTTGCGGATTATACCGACCGCGAGACGCTGATGGCACGGCTGGTCGCGGCGGAGCGGCGAAACCTCGGCCACTACGGATTTGGCGTGAAAGGGTTCACCCTGTCGATGATTGAGACCGCGATTGAAGTGACCGACGCCCGGGTACCCGCCGCCGTACTGTCGGAAATTCTGGAGGCCGGTCGCGAAATGCTCTCCCATCCTGTCGATCTTTTGCCGCATGCGAAGGACGCGATCGAGAAGATCGCGAAAACCCATCGCATTGTGCTGGTTACAAAGGGCGATCTGCTGGATCAGGAACGCAAGCTGGCGCAATCGGGTCTGGGCGATCTTTTTGATGCGGTCGAGATTGTGTCGGATAAAACACCGGCGGTTTATCACACCGTTTTTAATCGTCACGGGGATGCGCCCGCGCGCGGAATGATGGTGGGTAATTCGATGAAGTCTGATGTCCTCCCGATGATCAAAGCGGGCGGCTGGGGCGTGTATGTACCGCATGAAATGACGTGGGAGCTTGAGCACGCTGCGGCCCCCGATTCCACAGAGCGGTTCCGGACTGTCGCTGATCTCGGGGAGCTTCCCGGTCTGCTGGCTGAAATCGGCTGAACACCTGCAGATTGTGGCCTGTATCGGCCCGGGGTGCGGGTATGCCACATAATTGCGCTTCACTTAAAGTTAACGCAATTCCGTTAAAACAATGACTTTATTGGATTCAAATCCTGTGATAGCCTCAAAGGATAAAGCCAGTCGAAACAAATCGGCGGCATGAGGCAGAAAAGGCAGTAATCATGAAGGTTCGGCGCGCATTGCCGGCCCGTTACGGGCTATTTGTATTCGCAGCTTTGTGGATGATTGTCATCCTTCCCCTGACCGCGATGGCCGCGCCCTATGCGGCTATGGTCATGGATGCCAGAACGGGCGAAGTGCTGCACTCGCGGAATGCAGACACACGGTTGCATCCTGCATCTCTGACGAAAATGATGACGCTCTATATCGCGTTTGAAGCGGTCGAGCGCGGTGAGATCTCCCTTGATACCAAGGTGAAGATTTCGCGGTTTGCAGCATCCGAGCCGCCGTCGAAACTGGGTCTTAAAGCCGGGCAGCGCATCGCATTCCGCTATCTGATCCGTGCCGCGGCTGTGAAATCCGCAAACGATGCGGCCACAGCCATCGGCGAGGCGCTGGAGGGCTCCGAGGCTGCCTTCGCCCGCCGGATGACGCGTACCGCCAAAGCGCTCGGCATGACGCGCACCACGTTCAAGAACGCCCATGGCCTTACAGAGAGCGGGCATCTTTCTACCGCGCGGGACATGTCGATCATGGGCCGTCATATGCTCTATGATTATCCGGAATATTATAACCTCTTCTCACGCAAATCGACTAATGCCGGCGTTCGTAATGTATCTAATACCAATCGTCGCCTGCTCTCTGCCTATCGCGGCGCTGACGGCATCAAGACCGGCTACACCCGGGCTGCGGGCTTCAACCTTGTGGCCTCAGCAGAGCGTGGCAACGAGCGTATCATCGCTACGGTCTTTGGCGGCACCTCGACAACAGCGCGCAACAAACGCGTGGCGGAACTGCTGGACATGGGCTTTAAACGCGCGCCCAGCCGCGCCCGCCTGCAAAAGCCGCATATGCCGGTCTACAACGGACAGCCGGCACCCGCCGGGACCGTTCTGGCGTCCAGCCTGCGTCCCAGAGTACGCCCGCTTGCAGATGCGCCTGTGAATCCACTGCTGATCGCAAAAACCAACGAGGCGATCGCGGCAGCACTCGCAGGAGCGTCTGAGCCACCAGCAGCGACGCCTGCCGCGGTGACGACGCCCGAGGCGCAGGCCGCCGCAGCGGCCAGCACAGCAGGGATCATCCCCGCAGACACCACCGCCGCCCTTGTGGCGGCTCAGGCAAGGCCTCCGGTTCAGGTCAATGAAGTGGAGATTGAAGAGTTTATCTCACTGCGTCCTGCCTTGCGTCCGACAGATGCCAGTGATGTGCCTGCCCTGCAGGAAGCGGCTGTCACCGAAGAGCCACAGATTGAGATCGTTACACGGTTGTCGACATCGGGCGGTCACCAGTGGGGCGTAAACGTGGGCCGCTATCCGAGCCGGTACAGCGCCGAACGGGCACTCGTTACCACGGCACTTGCTGAAATGGCGACGCTGGATGGAGCACTTCGCAAGGTGGTGAAACGGCCATCCGGATTTGACGCGAACTTTCTGGGACTGACCCGGGAAAGCGCTGATCTGGCCTGCCGAAGGCTCTCCGCCCGCAACGTCAGTTGTCAGACGGTCGGTCCTTCCTGACCTGACCGCCGTCATCAGGCCTGGGGTGCTGATCCCAGGTATCGCTCAGGATACGGCGACTGTCGCCTTCGGGATCCTCGTACTGGCTGCTGCGCAGGGTATAGATAAAACCTGCCAGCCCGAGCCCGCCGAGGATCAGTGACACCGGAATGAGATAGGCAAGCACGTTCACCGCTTTGCCCCGCCGACGCGAAGCGCATTGAGCGATACGGTGATTGACGACAGTGACATTGCAAGCGCCGCAATCAGCGGGGTGGCAAAGCCCGCCACCGCCAGCGGCACTGCAACTACATTATACAGTGTTGCGATGCGGAAGTTTTCCGATATCCGGCGTCTGGCTTTCCGTGATGTGGCAATGGCATCCGCAACGGGTGCAAGATCCCGACCCAGCAGAACGATGTCTGACGCCGCGCGCGCTGCATCAAGTGCCTGAGCAGGGCTGATGGAGACATGGGCGGCGGCAAGCGCGCCGGTATCATTGAGACCGTCCCCGATCATCAGGACGCGTGCACCTTCGTCCGTAAGATCGCTGATATAGCGAATTTTGTCCCGGGGCAGCATCTCGGCCAGTGCAGTCTCGATGTTCAGTTCTTCGGCCACGTGCTGCACCGCCGCAGGCCTGTCACCCGACAGCAGGATCACCCGAGCGCCATCCGCCTGCAGCGAGCGGATCAGATCATGCGCGCCCTGGCGCAGATTATCTTCAAACATCAGCCGGACAGGTGCATCATCACCAATCTGAAGTGCCGTGCAGAGTTGCGGCTGACCGGCGTCAGCGCCAAGCCATGCCGGACGCCCCAGCCTTACGGTTTTGCCCTGCCATGTCCCCGAGGTGCCATAGCCCGGATACTCCTGCAGGCCGGTCACAGGGGCCGGGACCATCGCACGAGGCACGGCAGCCACGATCGCTTTGGACAGAGGATGCGACGATCCCTGTGCCAGAGCCGCTGCCACTGCCATCTGATCGGGGGACAATGCCTCTGCATCAATCAGGTGCGGCGTGCCTTCGGTCAGTGTACCGGTTTTGTCGAAAACGACCGTATCGACTTCCGCGAGACGTTCCAGCGCGGTTGAATCCTTGATCAGCAGGCCTTTGGAAAAGAGCCGTCCCGAGGCTGCCGTGGTTACGGCAGGCACGGCGAGACCAAGCGCGCAGGGGCAGGTGATGATCAGAACGGCAGCAGCGATGTTTGCGGCAACCCTCATGTCGCCTGACCAGATGAGCCAGCCGATAAAAGCCAGCGCTGCCAGAATATGAACCCCGGGCGCATAAAGTTTCGCCGCCCGGTCGGCCAGCGAGGTGTACCGTGACCGGCCGCTTTCGGCGACAGCAACGAGAGCCGCAAGCTGGTGCAGCGATGTCTGCTGCCCGACGGCGGTCGCCTCAATACGCAAGGGACCGGTGAGATTAACTTCGCCCGCACTCATGTGATCGCCGGACACACGGCGGACCGGCAGCGTTTCGCCGGTCAGCGCGGAGCGGTCCACTTCGGAGGCACCATCTGTGATGATGCCGTCAACCGGGGCCCGCGCACCGGGACGTACCAGAACATGATCACCGATGCGCAGTTCCGCGACCGGCACCTCCTGCATCCCGGCCCCCCGGAGTACCAACGCGCGCGGCACTTCCAGAGCGGTGAGCTCTTCAGCAGCAGAACGCGCGGCGGACCGCGCGCGGGCCTCCAGCCAGCGCCCGGCCAGCAGGAAAAACGTCAGTGTCAGTGCCGCATCAAAATAGGCATGCGCACCCGAGAGCCAGGTTTCCCAGAGCGAAGTTGCGACCGCCAGAACGATGGCAAGGCTGATCGGCACATCCATGTTCAGACGCCTGGCTGACAGTGCGCTGTATGCATTGCGGAAAAACGGCTGGGCCGAAAACGCGAGCGCCGGCAAAGTGATTGCCGCCGAGATCCAGTGGAAAAGATCGCGTGTGGCGTCTGCCGCCCCGGACCAGACCGCGACCGAAAGCAGCATGACGTTCATCGCGGCAAAACCCGCCACCGCCATACGCATGAGCAGATCACGACCGGCGCTGCCGGTGCGGGTCTCCTGCAGGGCTGCGGGGTCAAGCTCCCATGCCTCATGTCCTGCATTTCTGACGCATGCCGCGAGGTCTTCCGCTTTCAGACCGGGAGCCGCGTTCACCGACACCTGACGGCGGGTGAGGTTCACCCGGGCAGAGTGCACACCCGGGACCGCATTCAGTGCCGCTTCGACCGTCGCAATGCAGGACTGGCAGTGAATTCCGGGCAGCGACAACATAAGCGTTGCGTCGGCAGGCGGCACCTCAACGCGGTCCGCCGGGGCGGCCATGCACCCCGGGCACCCCATGGCTGCGGGCTGGCCGGTCATCCGCTGGTATCCGTTTCGGGGACATGCAGAATGACGCGCTGGCGGAACTGAGAACCTTCACTGTCCATCGCCACCATGCGCAAATTCCAGTTGCCCGGCCCCAGTGTCAGCGGTGCGACATAGGACCGGCCGTCGAAAACGAACGCCGGCGTGGTGTCATCGCGCACATGCGTGGCGCGCCCCACAGTTGCCCGCAGTTCCCCGACCTCGACAGGCTGCCCGGCGGAATCGGTGATCGACAGAACCACCTCATCGCCGCGGGCGGTGGCCAGAACAGACCAGCCAAGAGCCTGCTGTACCGCGCGGTCACGGTCAAAATGCTGGCTCGCGACGTAGGAATTTTTGACTTCAAGGCCCGGAAAAGTGCTCACCGCATTAAACGCGAGGGTCAGATTGGCCGCGATAATGATCGAAAAGCCCGCGCCGAACATGGCTGCGACATGCCATCCTTTTAGTTCTCTGGTCATGGCTGGTTTCCTGTTCCGATAAAGCTGCTGTCTTTCCACGCGCGGTCACCGTTGGTGAGATCCTCGATCCAGAACCGCAGGTCCTGCCGGTCCGACTGCGCAGGGGGCGATCCTGGCGGGGCAATGACATAGACACGCTGCAGGAAGGACGTGTCCGCAGGCACTTCGATAGAGCCGTAGGGCGTGCCCTCAAGAGTGATACGCAGCGCTGGATCACCTTTGACAAAGAGCCGGAAGAGCCGCGCATCGTTGTTTTTGTTGCGCAGACGGATCTCGTAGGTGTTGCGGATCGAACCGTCTGCCAGTGTAACGAACGTCGGATTGCGCACCGGCGCTACGGTCATCTCGATCTCTGAGCGGATGAACAGCGCCACGATCAGCGCCACACCAACGCCGGCCCAGAGGAATGTGTAGAACATCGTGCGCGGCCGGAAGACATGCTTCCAGACGGATGCGGGCGCAGCCCCGCCACGTTCCGAGACCTCATCTGAAAGCGCGATATAGTCAATCAGCCCGCGTGGTTTACCGATGCGCTCCATGACGTCATCGCAGGCGTCGATACAGAGTGCGCAGGTGATGCATTCCAGCTGCTGGCCGTCACGGATGTCGATGCCCATCGGACAGACATTAACGCAGGCCATACAGTCGATACAGTCGCCCTGGGGCGCATTTTTCGCCTCCTGGCTGTGTTTACGCGGCTCACCGCGCCATTCACGGTACGCAACGGTGATCGTATCCTCGTCCATCATGGCGGCCTGAATGCGTGGCCAGGGACAGGCGTATATGCAGATCTGTTCGCGGGCAAATCCGCCGAAAACAAAAGTTGTTGCCGTCAGGATCGCGACGGTAATATAGGCCACCGCTGCCGCCTGACCGGTGAAGAGATCGACGAGAAGCGTTGGAGCATCAGCGAAATAGAACACCCAGGCACCACCGGTCGCGACCGATATCAGCAGCCATAGCACCCATTTGGTGAGCCTCAGACGCAGCTTGCGGGCATCCATCTTTTCCTGGCGGTGCAGGCGCAGGCGGGCATTGCGATCGCCTTCGACCATGCGTTCGACTTTGATGAAAAGGTCCGTCCAGACAGTCTGCGGGCAGGCATAGCCGCACCAGACCCGACCCAGCGCCGAGGTAAAGAGAAAGAGCCCCAGCCCCGCCATGATCAGCAGCCCTGCCACGAAATAGAACTCGTGGCTCCAGATCTCGATCCAGAAAAAATAGAACCGCCGGTTGGCCAGATCAAGCAGCACCGCCTGATCGGGCAGTTCCGGTCCGCGGTCCCAGCGGATCCAGGGCACGAGATAATAAATGCCCAGGGTCACCGCCATGATCACCCATTTCAGGTTGCGGAACCGTCCTGAGACCCGCCGCGGGAAAATAGGCTCGCGGGCGGCATAGAGGCTTGGCGGTGGCACCTGATCAGTCACTTGCGTTCCTTTGCGGCGTCATCGTGCGGGAGGTCCGCCGGAAGCGGTCTATTCGCCGCCGCCGAGCTGGTGCACGTAAAGAGATACTGCGCGTAACTCTGCCTCAGACAGGCGCTGTTGCCAGGGGGGCATGACGCCATAGCGACTGTAGGTCACAGTCTCGACCAGCGTGTCATAATCCCCTCCGTAAAGCCAGATCTGGTCAGCGATGTTGGGCGCGCCAAGGTCGTTGTTGCCCAGGCCGTTTTCGCCGTGACAGGCCGTGCAGTTATCCGCATAGATGGCCTCACCCGCCTGAGATGCTGCTGCATCGACAGGAGTGCCGCCCGAGAGCGTCATTACATAATTGGCGACCTGAGCGATCTCGTCCTCTTCGAGGATATCCCCGAAGACAGGCATTTCTGAGTAACGCGCATCGGGGTCCTCTTCGTTGCGGATGCCATGCGCCACGGTCAGGTAGATGGCCTCGACGCTGCCGCCCCAGAGCCAGTCATTATCGAGCAGGTTGGGATAGCCGACAGCACCGCCCGCGCCTGATCCGTGACATTGTGTGCACCATGTGCGGTAAACAGCACCACCGGCGGATACCGCATAGCTGTTGAGCTCAGGGTTGAGGCTGATTTCTGTGATCTCCGCTTCTGCCAGCTGTGCGTTGATGCCCGCATTGGCTTCTTCGACCGCGGCGATTTCAGTGATTACCTCGCCGCGCGTCGAGTACCCCAGGATACCCGCAGTCGCAGACGAGACCAGAGGCCAGGCAGGATAGGCGATGGTATAGCCGATGCCCCAGATGATGGTGATGTAGAATGTCCAGAGCCACCAGCGCGGCATGGGGTTATCGAACTCCTCGATGCCGTCCCAGCTGTGGCCGGTGGTGTCCGGGTCGCCTTCTTGTTTTGGGGGTACTTTGGTCATTTCGTGTCCTCCTTGGGCGGAGCCGGTCGGTCGTCATTGCGGAAAATCATATTGGCAGTGTCCCGGTGAACGGGCCGGCTGCCCGGCCGGAAGACCCAGAAGGCCATGCCGACGAAGATCAAGAAAAGAAGCAGCAGCATCCAGCTGTCTGCAAATTCGCGCAGCAGAGAGTAGGTTTCCATCTTTTGCGGCCTCCTCAGCGGCTGGCGTCCGGGGTGAAGGTCGAGAAATCGACCAGCGTGCCCAGCATCTGCAGATAAGCGATCAGTGCGTCAGCCTCGGAGATCCCGGGCTGGCCGTCGAAATTGCGCACCTGCGCGCCAGGATACCGCTCCAGCAGAGCATCGTAATCACTGTCCGGATCGGCCTGAGCGCGGAAATCCGCAGCGGCTGTCTCAATCATTTCCGGGGTGTAGGGCACCCCGACAAAAGCATGGGTCGCCAGCAGTTCGTCCACGTATTCAGGCTGAATCAGCTTTTCTTCGAGAAAGGCGTATTTCGGCATGATCGATTCAGGCACCACCGATTGCGGGTCCCGCAGGTGCACCAGGTGCCAGTCATCCGAATACCGACCGCCGACACGGGCCAGATCGGGGCCTGTGCGCTTGGAGCCCCACTGGAACGGATGGTCATACATCGATTCCGCCGCCAGAGAGTAATGCCCGTATCGTTCCACCTCGTCGCGCATCGGCCGGATCATCTGGCTGTGACAAACGTAACAGCCTTCGCGGATATAGATGTCGCGGCCGGTGAGCTCCAGCGGGGAGTACGGGCGGACCCCCTCAACTTCCTCGATGGTGTTTTCCAGATAGAAGAGCGGCACGATCTGCACCAGCCCCCCGATCGTTACCACCAGAAAGCTGAGCACCAGCAGGAGGGTCGCGTTGGTTTCGATGAACTTATGTTTTGCAAGGATCGACATCTCTGCTCCCTCCTTATTCAGCGGGGACAGCTGTGGCGAGCGCGTCTTTTGCAGGCGCGGCCTTCACAGTCATCCAAAGGTTATAGCACATGATTACAGCGCCGGAGAGGAACATGACCCCGCCCAGACCGCGCACCACATACATCGGGAATTTGGCACTCACAGTGTCGGCGAAAGAGTTCACGAGGAAGCCGTTGGCATCCACTTCACGCCACATCAGGCCTTCCATGATACCGGTCACCCACATTGATGCTGCATAAAGAACGATGCCGATCGTGGCGAGCCAGAAGTGCCAGCTTACGAGCGTAAATGAATAGAGCCGTTCCCGTTTCCAAAGCACCGGCACCAGATAGTAGAGAGCGCCGAAAGTGATGAGACCGTTCCAGCCAAGCGCACCGGAGTGCACGTGGCCGATGGTCCAGTCGGTGTAATGCGACAGCGAGTTGACCGATCGGATCGACATCATCGGGCCCTCGAAGGTGGACATGCCGTAGAACGCGAGGCTCGTGACCATCATCCGGATCACAGGGTCGGTGCGCAGTTTGTCCCAAGCGCCCTGAAGCGTCATCAGACCGTTGATCATCCCGCCCCAGCTCGGCATCCAGAGCACGATGGAGAAGACCATACCCAGTGTCGCAGCCCAATCGGGAAGCGCTGTATAATGCAGGTGGTGAGGACCGGCCCAGATATACAAGAAGATCAGCGCCCAGAAGTGAATAATCGACAGCTTATAGCTGAAAACAGGGCGTTCGGCCTGTTTGGGAATGAAGTAATACATCATCCCCAGAAAACCGGCTGTCAGGAAGAAACCAACAGCATTGTGGCCGTACCACCACTGCACCATCGCATCCTGAACGCCCGAGAAGACCTGTACCGATTTGCTGCCCCAGACGGAGACGGGCACCGAGAGGTTATTGACCACATGCAGCATCGCCACCGTGACGATGAACGCCAGATAAAACCAGTTGGCCACATAGATATGCGGCTCACGACGTTTGATGATGGTGCCCAGAAAACAGGCCAGATAGGCCAGCCAGACCACGGTCAGCCAGATATCCACATACCATTCGGGTTCTGCGTATTCCTTGGACTGTGTGCCGCCCAGCAGGTAGCCCGTGGCCGCAAGCACGATAAAGAGCTGATATCCCCAGAAGACAAACCAGCCCAGATTGCCGCCCCACAGACGGGCGGCCGAGGTGCGCTGGACCACGAAAAACGATGTGGCGATCAGGGCGTTACCCCCGAAAGCAAAAATAACCGCCGAGGTGTGCAGCGGGCGCAGGCGGCCAAAGTTGGCATAACCTTCTGCCCATTCGAAATTGAGAGACGGAAAGGCAAGCTGAAACGCGATCACCACGCCGACGAGAAACCCGACAACGCCCCAGAATGCGGTGGCGATGACCCCGGCGCGCACGACGCTGTCAAAGTATTCGTTTTGCGGGGCTGCCGGGGCTGCCGGCTCATCCGTTGACCGCAGCGTGACAAGAAAGAGCCCTGCGGCCACGATCATAAAGATGATCATATGAACCTGATAGGCCAGATCCCGTGCGTAACTGGCGGCGATCATCGCCATCAGCGTCACAAGCCCCAGCACCACCAGCTTCATATAGTTTGCTGTTCCGGTATCCATTAATCCGGCTCCCTTTTATCCGGCGCGCCGGACGCACCACTGCTGGCAGGCCCGGCGTCTTGTTCCTTTGAACTGTTAATGCCCTGTTGCCCGGAGCCGGGCCTTGATCTGCATCAACATTTTTCTGCTATTTACGTGATAGCAATCAAAGCCCGGGCGAAGCCTGATTGCCTATTCTGTGTGCCACAGACAATTCTGAAAGGAGCCACACATGTCCTATAAGACGATTCTGACCGTACTCACTTCTGCTGATACGAAGTCTTCGGCCCTCAGCGAAGCTGCTGCCCTCGCCTGTGCGCAGGACGGCCATCTGGAGGTACTCTGTCTGGGCCTTGATCAGTCACATGGCTCGTATTACGAACTCGGCACCAACCCTGCGGTGATGCAGGCCGCGATCGAACATGCGCAAAACCGCGCACAGGAAGTCCGCGATGCCGTGGTCCCGGAGCTGAAAAAGACCGATGCGCGCTGGGACGCACATACCGCTGTTGCCGCAGGAAACGATGCCGGTCACGCGGTCGTGGCAAGCGGACGGTTTGCAGATATCGCCGTGCTGCCCCTGCCTTACCACGATGGCGCCAGGCCCGAAGAAAGCGCGGTTCTGGAAGGGTTGCTCATTCAGGCCGGGTGTCCGGTTCTGGTGGTGCCGCCCGGGACCTCTGCCGGCATGACGCCGGAACGGGTTGTAATCGGATGGAACGAAAGCCCGGAAGCATTGCGCGCTGTGCGCGCCGCATTGCCGGTTATCAAACAGGCCAAAGAAGTGCATATCGCGATCATCGACCCGCCCGGCCATGCGCCCGACAGATCAGACCCGGGTGGCAGCCTTGCCGTCTGGCTGAGCCGGCACGGGGTAAACTGCGACATCCAGGTGATGTCCGCCAGCGGCGAGCGGGTCAGTGCCAAGATGGCGCGCCATATCACTGAAACCGGCTCAGAGCTTCTTGTGATGGGCGGCTACGGACATTCGCGTTTCCGCGAGGCTCTGCTGGGAGGTGCAACCCGCGACACGCTCGCAGACAGCAAGGTTCCGGTGCTGATGATGCACTGACCCGGAACGACACAGGAAAATCCGGTGGCGGTCTGCTCAGAAGAGCAGGCCGCCGTCGCTGTCATCACCTGCTTCTTCCATGAGGCGACGCATATCCGGTATCGTGATATTTCGCTTGCCTTCCAGTACGATCACGCCGTCCTTTTTCAGAGCGGATACCTGGCGGCTCACCGTCTCCAGCGTCAGGCCGAGGTAATCCGCCATCGCTTCGCGGGTCAGCATCAGATCGAATGTGATCGACTGACCGGATTTTTTATCACTCAGATCAGCGATGCGGCGGCCGATGATCGACAGCAAACTCGCAATCTTTTCGCGCGCGGTCTTGCGTCCAAGGACCAGCATCCACTCGCGCGCGGCGTCAAGCTCATCAAGAGTCATCTCAAGCAGGCGGTGCGCGATATGAGGCGTGTTTGCGATCATGTGCTCGAACGGCTTGCGGCGGAAACAGCACATCACCACGTCGCTGGCCGCAGTCACGGTGTAGGTTGCGGTCTCGCGCTGGGGACGGCCCACGAAATCCGAAGGCAGCAGCAGACCGACCATCTGTCGGCGCCCGTCTTCCATCGTCTGCGTCAGTGTGGCGACACCTGACACAACTGACGCCACGAATTCCATTCTGTCTCCGGCCCACATAACTGTCTGCCCGGCAGAAAAGCTGCGGTAGTATTTGATATCTTCCAGCAGAGCGAGTTCATCGGTTTCACACTTTGCACATACCGCTCTGTGACGGATAGGACAGTCGCTGCAGTCTTTGGTTTCTGGCGCAAGACTTTGCGTCATTCAGAACACTCCGGATTTGATCTGTGTCAAGGAAAGCTGACAGGTCTCTTCTTATTAAATCAGTATGCACATGACACCCAAATTAGCCAAGCTGGGTCTTTTTGACGCAAAAGTGCCCCGCTACACGAGCTACCCGACTGCCCCGCAGTTCTCTCCCGCCGTGAGTTCTGCGCAGATGCGCGACTGGGTCGCGGGCATTTCGCCCGGTGCGCGGGTGTCGCTTTATCTGCATATCCCGTTCTGCCGGCGGCTGTGCTGGTTCTGTGCCTGCAGAACCCAGGGCACCAAAACCAACAGCCCTGTTGCTGCTTACCTGAAGACCCTCTTTGAGGAACTGGAGATCCTGCGTGCGCATCTGCCGGAAGGTGTCGAGCTCAACCGGATGCACTGGGGCGGCGGCACACCCACCCTTCTGACGCCAAAGATGACCCGAAATCTTGCCAAACGGATACGGGAGGTGCTGCTACTGGCCCCGGGTGCCGAGTTCTCCGTCGAGATTGACCCCAATGAGATCGATCAGCCGCGGGTCGACGCCCTGGCGGAGGCCGGCATGAACCGCGCCTCGATCGGCGTACAGGATTTCGACGATGAAGTGCAGTCAACAATAGGGCGCATCCAGGGATTTGAAACCACACGGAACGCCGCTGATATGCTGCGGGCAGCCGGGATCCGGTCGCTCAACGCCGATATCCTTTTCGGGCTGCCCCATCAGGACCAGGCGCGGCTTTCAGCCACGGTACAGAAACTGCTGACCCTGAGCCCGGACCGCGTGGCGCTTTACGGCTATGCGCATGTGCCATGGATGGCCCGCCGGCAGGCGCTGATCCCGTCAGACGCCCTGCCCCAGCCCGAAGAACGTCTGGCGCTGTTCGAATCGGCAAGACAGCTTTTCGAATGGGACGGGTATAAACAGATCGGCATCGATCATTTTGCGCTGCCCGATGACACGCTCGCGATTGCCGCCCGCACCGGCAGGCTGCGCCGCAACTTTCAGGGCTATACTGACGAGCCCTGCGACGTGCTGATCGGCCTTGGCGCCTCAGCCATTTCGCGGTTTCCCGACGGCTATTCGCAGAATGAGCCGGCAACATCGAAATATACCGCCGCTGTGCGCGAGGGCCGTTTTGCCACGGTCCGCGGTCATGCCTTTACCGGTGAGGACCATCTGCGCGCCCGCCTGATCGAGGCTTTGATGTGTGATTTCAGAATTTCGACCGACGAGACTGAAACACGCTTTCCCGGCACGCGGGCGCATGTGGCAAAGATGCTGGGCGACGTGGCGGATAAATTCGGCAATACGGTTCATCTGACCCCAAGCGGGCTCGAGGTACATCCCGAGGCGCTGGCGCTGACGCGTATGATCGCGCGCGAGTTCGATGCCTACAGCATGTCAGAGAACGCCCACGCTTCAGCGATCTGAGTTCAGGTCGCGGCCTGGAGCAGTGTGCGGGTGTATTCCTCGCGCGGCGCGTCAAAGATTTGTTCCACGGGGCCCTGTTCGATCACATCTCCGCGTTTCATGACCATCACGTGATGCGACATTGCGCGCACGACTTTGAGGTCGTGGCTGATGAAGATATAGGCCAGCCCGTACTTTTCCTGCAGCTTACGCAGCAGATCGACGATCTGCACCTGAACGGTCATATCGAGAGCAGAGGTCGGCTCATCGAGGACCAGCAGTTTCGGGCGCAGGACCATGGCGCGCGCAATCGCGATCCGCTGGCGCTGACCGCCGGAAAATTCATGCGGGTAACGGTCCATCGTTTCGGGGTCGAGGCCCACCTCGATCATCACTTCACGCACCAGGTCACGGGGCGCGCGGTCCGGGTCTACCTTGTGGATACTCAGGCCTTCGGAGATGATCTGGACGCAGGTCATGCGCGGGCTCAGAGATCCGAAAGGGTCCTGAAACACGATCTGCATGTCCTTGCGCAGGCTGCGCAGTTCGCGTGTGCTCCATTTGCGTACGTCATCGCCCATGAAGGTGATCTCACCCTCAGAAGAGATCAGGCGCATCAGGGCAAGGGCCAGCGTGGTTTTGCCGGAGCCGCTCTCGCCTACGATGCCGATGGTCTCTCCGGCGCGTACCGACAGACTCGCGTCATTCACCGCTTTAACGTACCCGACCGTGCGCCGCAGCAGGCCTGCCTGGATCGGAAACCACACCTTGAGATGGTCCGTGCGCGCCACGGGTCTTGCATCGCCGGGCAGCGGTGCGGGCGCGCCCGAGGGCTCGGCGCTCAGCAGTTTGATCGTATAGGGGTGTTTCGGCGTATGAAAGATTTCCGCCGTTGGGCCGGTCTCCACGATCTCGCCGTTCTGCATCACACAGACGCGGTCGGCAATGCGCCGCACCACGCCAAGATCGTGCGTAATGAACAAAAGCCCCATCCCCATCCGGTCTTTGAGGTCTTTGAGCAGATCGAGGATCTGCGCCTGGATTGTGACATCCAGCGCCGTTGTCGGCTCATCGGCGATCAGCACATCCGGCTCATTGGCCAGCGCCATGGCGATCATAACGCGCTGGCGCTGACCGCCTGAGAGCTGGTGCGGGTAACTGGTCACGCGGGTGGCCGCGTCCTGAATACCTACCTGCTCCAGCAGTTCGATGATCCGCGCGCGTGCCGCATCGCCGGTCAGCCCCTGGTGCAGGGCGATGCTCTCACCCAGCTGCTTTTCGATGGTGTGCAGCGGGTTGAGCGATGTCATCGGCCCCTGAAAAATAAAACTGATGTCATTGCCGCGCACCTTGCGCAGCAGTTTCTCATCCGCTCCGATCATCTGTTGGCCGTCATAGGTGACGGAGCCCGAGACCTCCGCGCTGTCCCCGAGAAGAGATACGGTGGAGAGAGCCGAGACCGATTTGCCCGAGCCGCTTTCGCCCACCAGAGCGACGGTCTCGCCACGTTCCACAGAGAAGCTGACGCCGCGCACCGCTTCGGTCAGCCTGCCATCCTGGCGAAACCCGACGCGCAGGTCTTTAACGTCGAGAAGTGCGCTCATGCAAAGGTCTTTCTGGGGTCAAACGCATCGCGGACGCCCTCAAAGATAAACACCAGCAGCGACAGCATGATGGCAAAGGTGAAGAAGGCGGTGAAAGCAAGCCAGGGCGCCTGCAGGTTCTGTTTGGCCTGCAGGGTCAGCTCGCCCAGAGAGGGCGCTGAAGACGGCAGACCAAAACCCAGAAAATCGAGACCCGCCAGCGTGCCGATCGTTGCAGTGACCAGAAAGGGCAGCATGGTGAGTGTAGCAACCATTGCGTTGGGCAGCATGTGGCGGAACATGATCGTCAGGTTGCTAACGCCCAGCGCCCGGGCAGCACGCACGTATTCCAGGTTGCGCGCCCGCAGGAATTCCGCGCGCACCACACCGACGAGTGACATCCAGCCAAAGAGCACCATGAGAAAGACCAGCAGCCAGAAACTTCGCCCGAGAATCGCGAAGAGGATGATGATCACATAAAGCTGCGGCGTAGAGGACCAGACCTCAATAATGCGCTGGAAAATCAGATCCACCCAGCCGCCGAAAAAGCCTTGCACGGCGCCGGCGGCAATCCCGATAAGCGAGGCGGCACCCGTCACGATGAGCGTGAAAAAGATCGACAGGCGAAAGCCGTGTACGACGCGCGCCAGCACATCGCGTTTGGTGCCATCTGTACCCAGCAGGTTCTGTCCGTTAGGCGGCAGCGGCGCCGCACCCGGTCGGTCCACAGCCGTATCATAGGAATAGGGAATGAGCGGCCAGACGGCCCAGCCTTTTTCGATCTCTTCGCCTTCGACAACGCCGTCTTTTGCGTCCTCGATATAGGCTTCGGGCTCGTCAAAGCACAGGTCCAGCCCACCCGTGGCGATCAGGCACTTTACTTCCGGGTCGCGATAGACGGCCTCTGTCTGAAAATCCCCGCCGAATGCGGTCTCGGGGTAGAAATTCCAGATCGGTGTGTAGAGTTCGCCGCGATAGCTGACGAGGATCGGTTTGTCATAGGCGATGAATTCAGCAAAAAGCGACAGCCCGAAGAGGATCGAGAATATCCACAGCGACCAGTAAGCACGGCGGTTACGGCGAAAATTGCGCCAGCGGCGCTTGTTCAGGGGCGACAGGGCAAAGCGCTTTGGCTTTTCGGGGACAGGCGGCGGCGCATCCTGTCCGGGCAGGCGCGTGGGCAGCGGATCGGTCATCGCCATGGCTCAGCCCTCCCGCCGTTCAAAGTCAATGCGCGGATCAACCAGCACATACATCAGATCCGACAGAATGCCGACCACCAGCCCCATCAGACCGAAGATGAAAAGGGTGCCGAAAACAATCGGATAATCGCGTGCGACCGCGGCCTCAAAGCCGAGGCGGCCCAGACCGTCGAGGCTGAAGATCGTCTCAATGATCAGTGAGCCGCCGAAAAAGACGCCGATAAAGACCGCCGGAAATCCCGCGATCACAATCAGCATCGCATTGCGGAATACATGTCCGTAAAGCACACGGGCCTCCGACAGGCCCTTTGCACGCGCGGTCATCACGTAGTGCTTTTTCACCTCATCAAGAAAGCTGTTTTTGGTCAGCAGCGTCAGCGTGGCGAAGGCTGAGATGGTGGAGGCAAAAACCGGCAGGGTAATGTGCCAGAAGTAATCAATCACCTTGCCCATGGGCGTGAGCTGGTCGAAATTGTCGCTGGTCAGGCCGCGGAGCGGGAAGATCTGATAATACGATCCGCCGGCAAAAAGTACCAGCAGGAGGATCGCAAAGAGAAAGCCGGGGATCGCATAGGCCGCGATGATCACGCCCGACGTCCAGGTGTCAAACCGCGAGCCGTCGTGCACTGCCTTGCGAATGCCCAGCGGGATCGACACGAGATAGGCAATGACGGTGGACCAGAGTCCCAGGGTGATGGAAACGGGAAGCTTTTCCTTGATCAGTTCCAGCACCGAGATTGACCGGAAATAGCTCTCGCCGAAATCAAAGCGCATATAGTTCCAGATCATGTTCAGAAAGCGTTCGACCGGGGGTTTGTCAAAGCCAAACTCCGCTTCAAGCTCTGCGATGAACTCCGGCGGCAGCCCGCGCGCGCCGATATATTCGCTTTCATTGCTGCCCAGATCGACAGAGCCCGCGTCATTATTGGTGCCGGCGAACCCCTCAAAGACATCGCCGCCGCCCTGAATGCGCGCAATGGCCTGCTCGACCGGACCACCTGGCACGAACTGCACCAGCGCGAAATTGATCAGCATGATCCCAAGCAGGGTCGGGATGATCAGCAACAGCCTTCGGATAATATATGCGCCCATGGGCTTATCTCAGCGCTCCCGCCGCACGCAGCGCATCTGCTTTGTCCTGATTGTACCACCAGAAATCGAGCTGCCCGAGCGCAAAGGGCGGGATTTCATCGGGGTGTTCGTACTGGTCGTAAAAGGCGACCCAGTGGCTGGGGTTGTACCAGACCGGGATCATTATGAATTCATAACGCAGCGCCCGGTCAAGCGCCATCAGAGAGGCCTGTTCCTCTTCGCGCGTTTCAGCAACGAGCGAGCGTTCGATGATCGCATCCACAAGCGGGCTGGCGAGGCCTGCCGGGTTGAAAAGGCTGAATTCGGCGGCCTCGGATCCGTAGCGTTGCATCAGACCAGTGCCGGTGCCGAGAAAAGCGCCATAGGCGTCGAACACCAGATCGTAATCGCGGTCGCGTTCGCGCAGGGTGTATTGCGAGGCATCGACCTTTTCAAAAGTGATATCCACGCCAAGGCCCTGCACGTTGGAAACGAAGTTTTCCATGACGGCACTCAGGGTGGGCGAGGTGGCACTGTTAAAGAGGAAATTCAGCCTGAGCGTGTCGCCTGCATCGTTGCGGCGGATGCCGTCATCACCGACCGCCCAGCCCGCTTCATCAAGCAGTTTCATTGCCGCACGGGTATTACGCCGGTCGAGAAGACGCTCTGGCTTTGAGGTATGAGGCTCCAGCGCGGGCTCGCTGATCAGTGCAGGCGGCACCAGATCGCCAAGCTCCTGCAGAAAGGCAAGCTCGTCCCCTTCCGGCAGGCCGGTGGCCATGAGCGGTGTGTCCTGAGTAAAAGAGGCACGTTGTTTAAAAAGCCCGTACTGCAGACTTTCGTTGGTCCATTCAAAGTTGAAAGCAAGGGCGATGGCCTGACGAACACGGCGGTCTTTAAGCACTTCACTGCCCAGGTTGAAAACGATGCCTGAGGGCGACGGCGGGGAGCCGTCCGGCAGGTCTTTGGTTACGACATGGCCCTGATCAACTTTCGGGAAGTCATAGCCAGTGGCCCATTTGCGCGAGTCCCCTTCGCTGCGGAAGGTATATTCGCCGGCTTTGAATGCCTCAAAGGCGGCCGTGTCATCGCC
>NZ_JAHEHZ010000031.1 GCF_024639605.1 Roseobacter sp.
CTGAAAGCCTCGTTCCGCCGTATCGCAACCCGATACGAGAAGACGTCACGCAATTTCCTGTCGATGATCAAACTGGCATCAGTCAGGCTGTGGATCGAGTTTTATGAGTCGGCTGCCTAGTTACAACCCTTATTGAGCAAGGCACAAAGTTCTTGATGTGGCGATGGTTCGCAAACTTTGACTGGCTGACGTCAAAACTGTGGGTGACCAAAAAAGGTAAGAACAGACGCATGGCGAATGCGTGAACAATTTCAAATTCTTCATTCCTGAAACGCTGTATTCGTTCGAAATTTTTTCTCACTGTTTCGATTTGTGCCAGGGAATTACTCGCAATACTGGAAAACAAATTGCGGCCGCCATGCCGTATTCGGCTGCTCCTTATTTGGTAAACAAACTGTTTCCTGGGAATTATCAGTCTATCGATAAGCAATCTATTGCACACTTGGCGTTCAGTCTGAGTTTGCAGCACGTCGCCACGTGGAGTGTTGAAACGCGCCTAAGTGTGGAAGATAACGCGCAAACGCTGAACGAGATATTTTCGATCCACACCAATGATGAGCAAGCACGAATTTATTGAACTACCGCTTAATCCGGAGGCTGTGTGAGAGCTTTGTATTTGCGCCGTTTGGTGACGCTCGTTTTCCGAAAGCAATGTATTTTTGGCGCAGCCTAACGAGAGAGGCGATAGATCCGGCAATTTTTGCCGTTTTCTGGTCGCACCGATAGTTTTCAACAGCCTCTCCGCGTCGCTGACATTCAAAAAAAAATGGCGAGCGAATGCTTCAAACCCAAAGTTTCCATGTTCATGGGCTCTGAATGTAAGAGTAGAAAACCAAATCTAGACATACCACCTAGCAACGCACTGAGCGGCAAGCGCAGCGATTTGTTCGGTTGAGGAGCCACAGCAACCGCCCAGATAGGCAATTCCGAAATTCTCGTTCAGTGCAGAAACGTTTCTGCTAAATTCTTCAGGTGCTTTGGTATCAATTTCTGATAGCCCGTCGAATTCTTCAGGGGTCTTCGCGGATGTGTAGGTATCTATGCCAAGAATAATCGCCCGCTTGGAACGCGGCCAGCCCCTTATCGAAATCCTTCGCCAACGCGCCTGTCCGTACCAGCATCAGCGTGAAAACAGCGGCGTGGACTAGCGTTCTAATGCAGTCTCCCTTGTTAAACGTTGCCATTGCAACATGGCGAGAGTGGGGTGAGCGGCGTTCTAGCCCTGATAGATGAGTTCAACATCGCGGACCGCGCCGGTGCGTTGGGTTTGAGCAGATTGACCTTGTCACGTTGGCCGTCTGCTACGCCTTTTCCACAAACTATCCGGCGAAACCCTGAAGCTGGCAGATAACGATCCGTTGCTGGAAGCGCGGATCGGGCTGGATTGGATAAATGGATAAAAAGTGGATAATCAAACAATGTGAAATCCAGATTATCTTTTTTTATCAGTAATTTGAGCGGGAGTTATGGTAGGCCCGGCAGGACTTGAACCCGCAACCAAAGCGTTATGAGCGCTCTGCTCTAACCAGTTGAGCTACAGGCCCGCCATATCACAGGGGGTAAGGCTGCCGGGCGCCGGCGTCAAGAGCCGCTCTTTGCGATGTCGCGCGTTGCAGTCGGACGTTTTATGTTCTAACCCGCCGTGAGAGACAGCAGCGACGGAGATGCGGGCGATGAGCACACCGAAAAACGGAATGACATACGCCGACGCCGGGGTGGATATCGACGCCGGCAATGCTCTGGTGGACCGCATTAAACCGGCGGCTAAACGCACTACCCGCCCGGGGGTGATGTCGGGTCTTGGTGGGTTTGGCGCGCTGTTTGATCTCAAAGCCGCCGGATATACTGACCCGGTCCTTGTGGCTGCAACAGACGGTGTGGGTACCAAACTGCGCATTGCGATCGATACCGGTCACGTGGACGGGGTGGGGGTCGACCTCGTGGCCATGTGCGTCAACGATCTGGTATGCCAGGGCGCTGAGCCATTGTTCTTTCTGGACTATTTCGCCACCGGTGCGCTTGATACCGAAAAGGCAGCACGCATCATTGAAGGCATCGCACGCGGCTGTGAAGGTGCCGGATGTGCGCTCATTGGCGGTGAGACGGCCGAGATGCCGGGCATGTATCCGCCCGGTGATTTCGATCTTGCGGGCTTTGCCGTGGGGGCGATGGAACGCGGTCACGATCTGCCCACCGGTGTGGTCGCGGGTGACGTCCTGCTGGGGCTGGCTTCAGACGGGGTTCATTCCAACGGCTTCAGTCTTGTGCGGCGACTGGTCGAAGTCTCCGGTCTGACATGGCAGGATGACTGTCCCTGGTCCGGTCAGACGCTCGGTGCCGATCTGCTGACGCCGACACGGCTTTATGTGCGCCCGGCGCTGGAGGCGGTCAGGGCCGGAGGCGTGCATGCGCTGGCCCATATCACCGGTGGCGGGCTGACGGAAAATCTGCCGCGTGTGCTGCCCGAAGGGCTCGGTGCCGGGATCGACCTCGACACCTGGACCGCGCCGCCGGTTTTTGGCTGGATGGCGAAGACGGGTAACATTGCCGGGGCTGAGATGCTGAAAACCTTTAATTGCGGGCTGGGCATGATCCTGGCAGTCGATGCAGACGAGGCCGATGCCCTTACTGCACTGCTTGCGGAGGCCGGTGAAGATGTCACGCGCATCGGTGCGGTAACGGACACCCCCGGCGTGACCTATAAAGGCAGCCTTTTGTGACCAGACGGGTCGCGGTTTTCATCTCGGGCGGCGGATCCAATATGGTGAAGCTGCTGGAGAGTATGACCGGTGATCATCCTGCGCGCCCCTGTGTGGTTTTCTCCAACAACCCGGATGCAGCTGGTCTGGCCCGGGCGCGCGATCTTGGTGTCGCGACAGAAGCCCTGCCGCATCAGCCCTTTGCCGGGGATCGCTCTGCCTTTGAGGCCGCGATCAGCGCCGCTCTCGCGCCGCACGCGCCCGATATCATCTGTCTTGCGGGTTTCATGCGCAAGCTGACGGCCGGTTTCACCGATGCCTGGGCAGGAAAGATGCTCAATATCCACCCCTCACTCCTGCCGAAATATAAGGGGCTGAAGACGCATTCACGGGCGCTGGAGGCCGGTGATGCCGAACACGGCTGCACGGTGCATGAGGTGACGGCACGGCTGGATGACGGGCCGGTTCTGGGACAGGCCGTGGTGCCGGTGCTGCCGGACGATACCCCCGATACGCTCGCAGCACGTGTTCTGACACAGGAGCACCGTCTTTACCCTGCGGTCCTGCGCCGGTTTGCAGCCGGAGATCGTACGCCGGTCTATCTGCGTAGCTGAGCCTTTGGTGGCACTGCTGCTGCTGGTCTATCCCCGGAAGGTCGTGTAACAGTTCAGCGTCATCGGTTGAGACCGTACCAACAAACAGAAAATGCCCGTATGAGAACGATTACAACGACCGAGGAGCTCGCCGGTTTCTGCGCCGAGGCTGCGACCCATGGCTATGTCACTGTCGATACCGAGTTCCTGCGCGAACGCACCTATTATTCGAAACTGTGTCTGATACAGCTGGCGATGCCGGGTGACACCGATGAGACGGCGGTCCTGGTCGATCCTCTGGCCGGAGGGCTCTCTCTTGAGCCGCTCTACGATCTTTTCCGCGACACGTCGGTGGTTAAGGTATTTCACGCGGCCCGACAGGATCTGGAGATCTTTTTTGTCGATGCCGGAGTTTTTCCGGAACCGCTTTTCGACACCCAGGTCGCAGCGATGGTATGCGGCTTTGGCGAGCAGGTCGGATACGAAACACTCGTGCGCCGGATCGCGAAAAAGCCGCTGGACAAAACATCGCGCTTTACCGACTGGTCGCGCCGGCCACTGACCGACGCGCAGAAAATCTATGCGCTGGCGGATGTAACCCATCTGCGGGTGATTTATGAATTTCTGGCCGCCCGCCTTGAGGAAACAGAGCGCAGCCGCTGGGTGCACGAAGAACTGCGTGTGCTTACGACGCCGGCTACTTATATCGTGGAGCCACGCGAGGCCTGGCGACGGGTGAAAACGCGCACCAGTTCGCCAAAATTTCTTGCCGTTGTGCGCGAGCTCGCGGCGTTTCGCGAGATTTATGCCCAGGATCGGAACATTCCGCGCAACCGGGTTTATAAAGACGACGCACTGGTCGAGCTCGCATCAAACAAGCCGAAAAACTCCGAAGAGCTCGGCCGCGCCCGTCTGCTGCTGCGCGAAGCACGCCGGGGCGACATTGCCGACGGGATTCTGGCGGCAGTTGCAGCAGGCGTGAACTGTCCGGCCGATGATCTGCCGCGCCCTGACCGCAGCCGCGAAAAGCTGCAGGTCAATCCCGCGCTTGCAGATCTGCTGCGGGTGCTGCTGAAGGCGAAAACAGAAAGTGCGGGTGTCGCCGCCCGGCTGATCGCACCGGCCTCTGACCTTGATGCGATTGCGGCGGGGCTACGGGATGTGCCCGCGCTCAGCGGCTGGCGGCTTGAAGTTTTCGGCGAGGATGCGCTGCGCCTGTGCGATGGCCGGATAGCACTTGCCGCCGAGGGGGCAGACGTCAGGATTGTGCCGCTGGACTGATCAGCGTCTCGCGGTCTGCGCGTTCTGGAGGCCTTCGACGCGGATTGTGCGGGTGCCGGCCAGGGTCTGATCGGACACTTTGCGCGCCACGATCAGGTCCCGCGTGGCCGGAGCTCCTGCAACATTCGACTGACTGCGCACGGCTTCGAGCGTATAGGTCATAACGCCCTCAACCGGCAGTTCGTCTTCGTTTGAGGGGATCAGACGCACATCATAAACGCCCTGAACCGCTGCCCGACCTGTTGCGCGTACAATTACGCCACCGGGCACGCGCTCAACCGCGACGCCGGTTACCGTGTCGACCGGGAAGCCGGGATAGACGAAGACCTCATCGATACCTGAGAACAGCCCCGCGCGCTCCGGGATGAGCGGGTTGTCCCGCTCCACCGGGACCGCCACGGCGGCTGCACCGTCACCGTCACCGCCAAACCAGTTGAACGGATTGGCCCGTGTGGAACACCCGGACACAACAAGAGACGAAAGAAGAAGAACGGGGACAATCGTGCGCATAAGGCCTGCTGTATTTTGCTGCTGAACACGGTGTAGCCTGTCCGCGCTGCATTGAAAAGTGCCTGCGCCGGGACTGGACCTTTGCGGGTGCGCGACTTAGGTCTGCAGCAGCCGGCAAAGGAGCGACAATGGCGCAGGATCAATTTGAAGAACTGGTCGGGGATTTTGAATTTCTGGATGACTGGGAAGACCGTTACCGGCTGGTGATCGAAGAAGGTAAGGCGATGACACCGCTGCCGGATGCGCTGAAGGTTCCGGCGACAAAGGTCGATGGCTGTGCAAGCCAGGTCTGGCTGCATGTAGTCACCGACGGGGGCAGGGTGACGTTTGAGGGCGAAAGCGATGCGATGATCGTCAACGGGCTGATCGCGGTGCTGCGCAGGCTTTATAACGGGCTGACGCCGGGCGAGGTGATTGCTGTCGATGCGCGGGCGGAAATGGGCCGACTGGGGCTCAATGACCATCTGTCGGCACAGCGCTCAAACGGTCTGCGTGCGATGATCGAGCGGATCCGGGAGGTGGCGGCCGGCGCTGCCTGATCCGGCGGAGGCACCTGACGGTGCCACGACATTGTTTGAAAATCCGGACGGAATCTGGCCCGGCCGCAGATGTCAGAGCCGGGACAGCGCGGTTGAGAGATCGCCGTAGCCGGTGAATCTGCGCTCGAAGGCGAGGCCCAGACGCTGCGCACAGGCGCGGGCTTTCTCTGTCAGGTCGGGATCGTCGGTCTGCGCCTGATAGACCAGTTTTTCGTAATTGCCGAAATACATGTCGCGCAGTTCCGGGTGCCGGTCGAGGCCCATCGGGCGGATCACAAAAGCATCGAACTGTCGCACCAGAAAATCGGTCAGATAAAAGGTCGTGATCTCGGTGTCGGCACGTGCCGCGAATGCCACGTTGCCTTCGAAAAAACTGTAGCAGTGCGGGCCGGCGATCATGTCCACCCCCATGCGCGCGCAGGCCTGCTGCAACAGCCCTCCGGTGCCGCAATCGGCATAAACCACAAAAATCTGCTCAAAGTCCGCGCGGTGCTTTGCCACCATCCGTTCCACCTCTGCAGTGATCTTTTCAGGATAAAGGTGCAGTTTCGCGGGCAGACAGGTCAGTTCCAGGTGGGTCCAGCCATTGGCCGCGCGAAGGTCAATGATCTCGCGTGCAAGCGCACCGCACGCGATCAGCAGCACCTTTCCTGTCCGGGCTGCGAGGGGTAGTCCGGCATCGGTCAGGGTCTTATCGCTGATCTCCTGCAAAAGGAGGCCTCCATGATGTAAAAACGGCCCGCGCCGGGTTTCCGGGGCAGGCCGCAAACCGCTTTGTCCGCGTGGTCAGGCGGACTGCTGATTGTGCTTGCGGCCGACCCATTCTTTGGCGGTCTCAACGGCCACGGCGGCATCCCGGCAATAGGCATCCGCGCCGATGGCACGACCAAACTCTTCATTCAGCGGCGCGCCACCCACCAGCACGATATAATCATCGCGCACGCCCTGTTCGACCATCGTGTCGATCACGACCTTCATGTAGGGCATGGTGGTGGTCAGCAGAGCGGACATGCCGAGGATGTCGGGGCTTTCCGTTTCCAGTGCCTCCATATACTTCTCGACCGCGTTGTTGATGCCGAGATCGACAACTTCGAAACCGGCTCCTTCCATCATCATGCCGACAAGGTTCTTGCCGATGTCGTGGATGTCGCCTTTGACGGTTCCGATCACCATCTTGCCGACACGGGGCGCACCGGTTTCGGCCAGCAGGGGCTTGAGGATGAACATACCACCCTTCATCGCATTGGCGGCCAGCAGCACTTCGGGCACAAACAGGATGCCATCGCGGAAATCGTGGCCGACGATCGTCATGCCACCCACCAGCGCCTTGGTCAGAATGTCATACGGGGCCCAGCCACGTTCGAGCAGGATATTGACCCCTTCCTCAATCTCTTCTTTGAGACCGTCATAGAGGTCGTCGAACATCTGCTGGACAAGCTCTTCATCATCCAGTTCTGAGAGAATGATTTCGTCTTCCTGGTCAGACATGCTTTATCCTTTCGGGGCCGTGCAGGGCGCCCTGCTGCTGATCATTTGTGCCAGAACGGCCTGTGACCACTATGCGAATTGCGACACGGATCATGCGTTGCGCGACGTCAGCTGCCGAAAACGGGCCGGTGATCCGCCGCACTAGGGTTTTTTGAAGCAGAACCCGACATTTACCACGCATTGCGCGCACCGTGCCCCGGATCAGCCGGCGGTGCGGCGCCGGCGCGACCCGCGGCGGGCCGGAGCGGCTCTGGCGTCTTCTCCGGTGCCGTCGCCCTGGGACGAAAAGGCGCCCAGCCGGTCAACGATTTCCTCCAGCGCCGGAGGGTGATCCATGCTGCGGGTGTCCAGCGCCTCGCGCATGTGCCTCAGATGTTCGGGTTGTGTGCCACAGCAGCCGCCGATAACACGCGCCCCGCATGCACGCGCCATCACGGCATAATCTGCCATCAGTTCCGGTGTGCCGTCGTAGTGAATGTGGCCATCGTGATATTTGGGTATGCCGGCATTGCCTTTTGCGATCACCGGACGTTCGGCACCCTGCGCTTTGAAACCGAGGATCGTCCGCAGCAGATCAGAGGCTCCTGTACCGCAGTTGGCGCCGAAGCCCAGGGGCGCCAGATCGCCCAGATCTTCGACCATGCGGACCATATCCGCGCTTGTCAGGCCCATCATCGTCCGCCCGGCGGTGTCAAAGCTCATGGTGCCGCACCAGGGCAGGCCTGCCAGACTGAACCCTTCGGCGGCGGCGCGGTATTCTTCGGGCGCGCTGATGGTCTCAAGCCAGCCGATATCTGCGCCGCCCGCTTTCAGACCATCGGCGGTTTCGTGAAACATCTCGACGGCCACCGAATGGCTCAGAGCGCCGACGGGCTCCATGATTTCGCCGGTGGGGCCGACAGAACCTGCGACAACAACCGTCCGCCCGGCTGTATCTGCGACCTCGCGGCCGATTTCGGCGGCGACACGGCTGAGTTCATGGGCACGTCCGGCAGCATCATGCAGTTTCAGCCGTGATGCATTTGCGCCGAAGGAATTGGTCAGAAAAAGATCGCTTCCGGCATCCACTGCGTCTTTGTAGAGGGTCCGGATTCTGTCGGGGTGGTCGGTATTCCACATTTCCGGCGCATCTCCGGACATCAGCCCCATATTGAAAAGATTGGTGCCCGTGGCGCCGTCTGCAAGCAGAAAGCCTTTCTCTGACAGAAGTGTTTCAAAGAGGTTTGACATGGGGTGCCCCGTTCATTGCGCAGGCCTCCCCATCGCAGACCCGGGGGCATGAGGCAAACGCATAATATTCACGATTGTTATGAATGTCAGTGCATTCCGTCAGGCCGGGGCCGCTGACCGGACGCACAGGCCGGGTCAGCGTTGAAACTCAAGGAGAAACTTCGGTCATGATCTGAGCTTTGGCGACAGCCATCAGTTCAATCATTTTCGAGCGGATTGTTTTTTCGTCTGCCCGGTCGCCGAGATCGCCCGAAACCTTGCGATAGACGTCCTCGTCTCCGGCCTCTTCGAAATCTGCTTTCACGACTTCTTTGGCGTACTCGGTTGCAGCATCGCCGTGCTTGCCCATCAGGTCAGCAGCCCAGAGCCCGAGAAGCTTGTTACGGCGCGCTTCTGCTTTGAACTGCATCTCGGCGTCGTGGGCGTATTTGTTCTCAAAGGCGTTTTCGCGGTCATCAAAGGTGCTCATCAGATGTCTCCTGCTGGTGCTGGTGTCTTTGTGCGACAGATATGCGGACTAACGCGCTGCTGTGCAAGTGGCGCTGTCTTGCAGCACGCCCGGGCTTGCACTAAGAGAGGCGCAAGCGGGGACTGGCTGGCAGTGCCTCTTTTTGAAAGGACGCCCATGGCCCGGCGCAAGAAAATCTACGAAGGCAAAGCGAAAATTCTTTATGAGGGCCCCGAGCCGGGCACGATCGTGCAGCACTTCAAAGATGATGCGACCGCTTTCAACGCTGAGAAAAAAGCCGTGATCGAAGGCAAGGGTGTTCTGAACAACCGTTTGTCCGAATTTTTCATGACCGGTCTGGGGCAGATCGGCGTGCCTACCCACTTCATTAAACGTCTCAATATGCGCGAGCAGCTTGTGCGCAGTGTGGAGATTGTTCCGCTTGAGATCATCGTGCGCAATTATGCCGCCGGCACGATGTCTAAACGTCTCGGGATTGAAGAGGGCACGCAACTGCCGCGCCCGATCGTGGAATATTGCTACAAAGACGACAAACTGGGAGACCCGCTGGTCACCGAAGAACACATCGCCGCCTTTGGCTGGGCCAGCCAGCAGGATATGGACGATATTCTCAGTCTTGCGCTGCGGGTCAACGACTTCCTCTCCGGGGTGATGCTGGCCGTTGGTATCCGTCTGGTCGATTTCAAGATCGAGGTCGGACGGGTTTATGACGGTGATTTCCAGCGTCTGATTGTGGCCGATGAGATCAGCCCGGACAGTTGCCGGCTCTGGGATATCGAAACCGGGCAGAAACTGGATAAGGACGTGTTCCGCCGCGATCTGGGCAGCCTTACGGATGCCTATACGGAAGTGGCGCAGCGTCTGGGCGTGATGCCGCGCAATCAGCAGGGCGTGACCAAACCCACGCTGATCAACTGAGCGCAGGCATCGGATCTGAGTATTTTCAGCCCAAAGAAACCAGGAGGGATTTTATCACAATGAAAGCGCGTGTGCATGTGATGCTGAAAAACGGGGTGCTGGATCCGCAGGGCGAGGCGGTGCGGCATGCTTTGGGAGCGCTGGGATTTGACAGCGTAAAGGGTGTGCGCCAGGGCAAGGTGATCGAGCTTGATCTGGCTGATGGCACATCAGAGGCCGATGTGACTGAGATGTGCGAAAAGCTGCTCGCGAATACGGTGATCGAATCTTACTCGGTGGAGATGGCCTGATGCACGCGGCGGTGGTGGTGTTCCCCGGATCCAACTGTGACCGCGATCTGGCCGTGGCCTTCAAGGCCGCCGGCGCAAAGGTATCCATGGTCTGGCACAAAGACACGGACCTGCCCGATGGTGTGGATATTGTCGGTGTCCCGGGCGGATTTTCTTTTGGTGATTATCTGCGCTGTGGCGCAATTGCGGCCAATTCGCCGGTCTGCAGGTCTGTGGCGGCGCATGCCGGACGCGGTGGTTACGTGCTCGGGATATGCAACGGGTTTCAGGTGCTGACCGAAACCGGTCTTCTGCCAGGCGCGCTTTTGCGGAATGCCGGGCTGAAATACATATGCCGGACCGTCGGGCTGAAAGTGCAGACCTCTGCATCGCCTTTTACCGCCGGATACAATGCCGGTGACGTGGTGCAGATCCCGATTGCGCATCACGACGGAAATTACTTTGCGGATGACGAGACCATCGCGATGCTGCAGGGCGAAGACCGCATCGCGTTTTCGTATACCGAAAACCCCAACGGGGCGCGGGCGGATATTGCCGGGATCCTGTCGGAAAACCGTCGTGTTCTTGGCATGATGCCGCATCCGGAACGGGCTGCCGATCCGGTGCATGGCGGCACCGACGGACAGGCGCTCTTCCGCGCACTTACCTCAGCGCTGGCTGAGGTCTGACTTGAGCCCGGACCGGGCTTTGACGTAGTCTGCGCCCATGGACACTGAGACCTCTCCCGATCGCGAAACCATCAGCAATACCTGGCGGATCAGGGTTATTGTGGTTATCCTGATCGTGCTGGCCGTGACAGTCGTGTCCGTCACCAACAAACTGCTCACTGACAGGTTCACCGAAAGCACCCGTAACCGGGCCGAGCTCAGACTGGCTCTTTACAGCGGTAACCTGCTGTCGGAACTGCGCCAGAACGCGATTGTGCCGCAGTTGCTGGCGCGCGATCCTGAGCTGATCAACGCGTTGAACTCGCAGGATTATACCGCATCGACACGGCGGCTTATCTCTTTTGTGGATGAGATCGGGGCCGCGTCGCTGATGCTTCTGGACATCGACGGGCGCACGGTGGCGGCCACGGATCGCAACCGGCTTGGCTCCACCCACCGGGCAGAGGGGTATTTTGTCGATGCGATCCGCTCCAGCGCCACGCTCTTTACCGTGTCGCAGCGTGACACCGGAGCCTATGTGTTCGTCTATTCGCGGCGGGTGCTGTCGGGCTCGGATGTGATCGGCGTGATCATGGTGGAGGTCGATCTGCAAAAGTTCGAGAGCGCCTGGGCGGGGATTTCCGATGCGGTGATCGTCACCGACAGCACCGGAACGATTATCCTGACCACCGAGCCGCGCTGGCGCGGGCGCACCGAAGAGGTCGCCCTGGCGCGCCAGACCCCGCAGAACGCGATCCAGCGCGCAATCCAGGCCACTGCGGACTGGACAGCCCTTCCGCCCGATGCCTGGCTGCAGGGTGAGGCGGTTATGCGGCTCGAAAGCCGGATCCCTTTTCGTGGCTGGCGCATGGCGTCATTCACCACCTATGCCTCGGTGCGCGAGCGTGTGAACGGCGTGCTGGCGCTGGAAATCATGGGCTTTGCGATTCTTCTTGCCCTGACGTTTTATGCGCTGAGCCGGCGCACCGCGCTGCGCATGGCTCTCTTTCAGCGGGAATCTGCCGAGCTCAGAGCGCTCAATATTGCGCTGCAGCGGGAAATTGCCGAACGCAAAAGGGTGCAGGAAACGCTCGCCGTAGCAGAACAGACGCTTGAGCAGTCCAGCAAACTTGCAGCCCTTGGTGAGATGTCGGCCGCCGTCAGCCATGAGCTTAACCAGCCGCTGGCGGCGATGAAAACCTATCTCGCCGGTGCGCGGCTTTTGTTGCGGCGTAACCGTCCCGAAGAGGCGCTGTCCTCCTTTGGCCGGATCGACGATCTTATCGAAAGGATGGGCGGCATCACCCGGCAGCTCAAGTCCTATGCGCGCAAGGGCCAGGAGGCGTTTTCCCCTGTAGATATGGGCGATGCGCTGGCCTCAAGCCTCTCGATGATGGAACCACAGCTGCGCCAGCGGCACGTGCAGATCACCCGCGCGGTGCCGGATGCTCCGGTTATGGTGATGGGCGACAGGCTGCGCATCGAGCAGGTGATGGTGAACCTCTTGCGCAATGCCATCGACGCCACCAAATCTGAGAGGCAGCCGCGTGTGGAAGTCATGCTGGTGGCCGGAGATACTGCAATTCTGACTGTCCGGGACAATGGTCCGGGGATCGAGGATCTGGATGCGCTGTTTGAGCCGTTCTACACAACCAAGCAGCCAGGCGACGGGGTAGGCTTGGGTCTTGCTATCTCGTCGGGTATTGTTAACGACCTCGGCGGACGGCTCACTGCGCGGAACGGACAGGCGGGTGGGGCAGTGTTTGAATTACAGCTGCCGATTATGGACAGCAACCAAAGTAAACAAGCGGCGGAGTAAACTATGGCTCAGGCGATGAAGATTGCGATTGTGGATGATGAGCAGGACATGCGTCAGTCCATCAGCCAGTGGCTCGCGCTGTCGGGATATGACACCGAAACTTTTGGCAGCGCCGAAGATGCGCTCAAGGTGCTGGGTCCGGATTATCCGGGCATTGTGATTTCGGACATCCGGATGCCGGGCATGGACGGGATGCAGTTTCTCAAAAAACTGATGGGCAACGACTCAGCGCTGCCGGTGATTATGATCACCGGCCACGGCGATGTGCCGATGGCGGTCGAGGCGATGCGCGTCGGCGCCTATGATTTTCTGGAAAAGCCGTTCAACCCCGACCGGATGAGCGAACTGGCGAAGAAAGCCACCGGCGCGCGGCGTCTGGTGATGGACAACCGCGCACTGCGCCGGGAACTCAGCGACGGCGGGCAGATCATGAAAAAGCTCATCGGCCAGTCGCCGGTGATGGAGCGTCTGCGGGAAGATATTCTCGATCTTGGCCAGGCGGACGGGCATGTACTGATCGACGGTGAAACCGGGACAGGTAAAACGCTCGTGGCACATGCGCTGCACGCGGTTGGCAGCCGCGCGGGCAAAAAGTTCGTGCTGGTGAGCTGCAGTGCATTTGAGGAAGAGGCGCTTTCCAAGCGGCTTTTCGGCCCGATGCAGCCTGAGGACGCTCAGCTGCCCGCCATTGAAGAAGCGCGTGGCGGCACACTGGTACTGGAAGACATCGAAGCCCTGTCTGAAAGCATGCAGGCGCGTCTGCTGAGCGTCATCAACGAACAGGGCACACCCGCAGAGACGCGCATTGTCGCCATCTCCAACCTGCAGGAAGCCGGGCGCACCTCTGAAGACGCACTGCGGTCTGATCTGTTCTATCGACTTGCGGCACTGCGGATCACTGTGCCGCCGCTGCGCGCGCGGGGCGAGGATATCCTGACGCTTTTCACCCGCCTGAGCGAACAGTTCTCGGATGAATACGGCTGTGACGCACCCAAGGTCTCCGCTCAGGAGGCGGCACAGCTGTTACAGGCGCCCTGGCCCGGCAATGTGCGCCAGCTGATTAATGTGGCCGAACGCGCGGTGCTTCAGTCGCGGCGCGGGGCAGGGACCATCGCCTCACTTCTGATGACGGATCACGATGAAATGCAGCCGGTGATGACCACCGAGGGCAAACCGCTGAAAGAATACGTCGAGGCGTTTGAGCGGATGCTGATCGACAACACCATGCGGCGCCATCGCGGTTCGATCTCAAGTGTAATGGACGAGCTGTGCCTGCCACGCCGGACGCTGAACGAAAAAATGGCGAAATACGGGCTGCAACGCTCCGATTATCTCTGAGCGTTGCAGATCCTGCTCAGCAGCGCCGCGCGCGCAGCGCACCCAGTCCGCCGAGCCCCGCAAGCAGGATCAGACCTGAGCCAGGCAGTGGTACGGTGGTCATGTCAGGCATGTCGGGTTGAGCCAACCTTCCTGATACGGAAAGTGCGTTGCCGCTCTCGAAGTTCCTGTAGAGAACAGACGGCGGCAAATCCGCAGCGACGGTCAGGTCCGGAAAGGCGTCTATACCAAGTCCTGTGATATACGGGTTGTCCGGTTCGTCTGTCTGGTTGTTGGTGTTAAAGACGATGGACGATAACAGCGCGTTGGTGAACTGCGACTCCCGCTCTGCGAAACCGATCCTGTAGAAATCGTCATAAACATCTGTAAAAGGGTTGTAAAAAATTGTCTCCTGAGGTCGTTTGCGACGTAGTGCTCGAAGATGCGGTGCAGGACACGAAATTTTGCAGCGAAATCGCGGTGACGCCGTTGAAATAGCTGGCCTGATCGCTCGACGAGCTGGAATTTGGCGCCGCAGGATCCACTGTGACGGAGAACAACAGCCTGTCGCCGACAGCGACAGAAGACACCTTGTTGCGGTCCGTGACGGTTTCGACATCGATGTAGAAGCTGAATGTCGCAGCAGCGGCCGAAACCGGTGTAAGCAGACCGAGCGCAACCAGCGCAATAGCGTTTTTCATAAAAAATTTCCTCGTTACGTGTTTAATCAATAGGTTTCAATGGTCCACAATGCAGCGATTCCATTCAATATCAAACGCTTGAGCGTATTCAACTTTTAGGTGTGTATGGCGGCTCCGGCGCGGGCGGATCGGACGCGCCAACCGGCGCAGATTTCCCATTGTGTTTCACCACGCCTTGGCATTATTCATAGGGTGAAGGTTTGCGCAGATCCGCGCTGCTTCCTGAGAGTTTCGCTGCCTCGGAACCGGGACGGGCTTTGATCCGACCCTCCGGGCAGACCGATTGAGCCGGAAACGGCTGACGAACCGCTGATACGTCGCGAGGCTATGGCCCCGGGGTGTGCAGTTAAATGAATGGATGCGGTGCTGCCCGAGGGTGCCCGTGTCGGAGAAGAACCGCGATGACGCGCGCAAGAGCACTGAGCAGACACTCCCTTGCCCCACCGGGCCGGATGTCGCCTGCGTCACAGATCGCCCTGACAAGACATATCCCACATCTCGCCGCGCCCCCCGGGCAGGCGATTTCGTGGCTGTGCAATTTGGAAACATGGCTAAGAAAATGCTTATCGATGCCACCCACGCGGAAGAAACCCGCGTCGTGGTGGTGGACGGAAACAAGGTCGAGGAGTTCGATTTTGAATCCGAGAACAAACGCCAGCTTGCTGGCAACATCTATCTCGCAAAAGTAACACGGGTCGAGCCGTCGCTTCAGGCGGCTTTTGTGGACTATGGCGGCAACCGTCACGGTTTCCTCGCGTTCTCGGAGATTCATCCGGATTATTACCAGATTCCCGTCGCGGACCGTCTGGCTCTGATGGAAGAAGAACGTGCCTTTGCCGAAGCGCAGAAGGCCAAAGAAGACGACGAAGACAAACCCAAACGTCGCAGCCGGTCACGCAGCCGTTCGCGTTCCAAAGCTGAGACCGCAGCAAATGACGATGCGACGGCCAGTAAGGACCTGGAATCCGATCAGATCGACGGGATGGAAACCATTGATCTTGACGACGAGGAAGGCTCCTCGCCGATGGAACGTGTGGCAGAGACCCCTGTGGAAGAGCCTTCCGATGATGAGGAGACCACGGCTGCCGCAACGGATGGCGATACCGATGCCGCCGGTGAAGACGCGACCGGTGAAGACGTTGCACCTGCCGGTGAGGACGATGACGACGAGGATGACACACCGCGTAAAGCGGATGCCTCTGCCAAGGACGATACCATCGAGTCCGTTGCGGACGACGATGACCAGGAAGATATCCGCCCCGCGCGCAAACCGCGCCCGCGCCGCTATAAAATCCAGGAAGTCATCAAGGTCCGTCAGATTCTGCTCGTCCAGGTCGTCAAAGAAGAGCGCGGCAACAAGGGCGCAGCACTCACAACCTATCTCAGCCTTGCTGGTCGCTATTGTGTGCTGATGCCGAACACCGCCCGTGGCGGTGGCATTTCGCGTAAAATCACCAATGCCGCAGACCGAAAGAAACTCAAAGAGATAGCGAACGAAATTGAAGTGCCGCAGGGCGCGGGCCTGATCGTGCGAACGGCGGGTGCCAAGCGCACGAAGGCCGAGATCAAGCGCGATTACGAATACCTGCAGCGGCTCTGGGAGCAGATCCGCGAACTGACGCTGAAATCCATCGCGCCCGCGAAGATCTACGAAGAAGGCGATCTCATCAAACGCTCGATCCGCGATTTGTATAACCGTGATATCGACGAGGTGTTCGTCGAAGGCGAACGCGGTTACCGCATCGCCAAGGACTTCATGAAGATGATCATGCCGTCCCACGCCAAAAACGTAAAACTCTACGCCGAAGGCCTGCCGCTTTTCGCGCGCTATCAGGTCGAAAGCTATCTGGCCTCGATGTTCAACCCGACCGTGCAGCTGCCGTCGGGCGGCTATATCGTGATCGGCGTGACAGAGGCGCTGGTGGCCATCGACGTGAACTCCGGCCGCGCCACCAAAGAAGGCTCCATCGAGCAGACCGCGACCAAGACCAACCTGGAGGCCGCGGAGGAAGTGGCCCGACAGCTGCGTCTGCGCGACCTGGCCGGTCTGATCGTGATCGACTTTATCGACATGGACGAGCGCAAGAACAACGCCGCCGTCGAAAAGCGCATGAAGGACAAGCTCAAGACCGACCGCGCCCGCATTCAGGTGGGTCGTATTTCGGGCTTTGGTCTGATGGAGATGTCCCGCCAGCGCCTGCGTCCGGGCATGATCGAGGCCACCACACAGCCCTGTCAGGCCTGCCACGGCACCGGTCTCATCCGCTCGGATGACAACCTCGCGCTGTCAATTCTGCGCCAGATCGAAGAAGAAGGCACCCGCAAACGGTCCCGTGAGGTACTGGTCAAAGCGCCCGTGGGCATCGCGAACTTCCTGATGAACCACAAACGCGAGCATATCGCGCAGATCGAGGGCCGCTATGGCCTTTCGGTTCGCATCGAAGGCGACCCGACGCTGATCAGCCCTGATTTCAGCCTTGAGAAGTTCAAGACTGCGACCCGGGTCGTACGCGCCGTCGAGCATGTCGTTTCTGTCGATACATCGTTGATGGATGAGATCGACGCGGATGAGGAAGAGGTCGAAGCCGCAGAGGAGGAGACGCCTGCAGCACCCGGTGCCGGCGCGCCTCAGAATGACGGTGATCGCGACGCAGATGCAGACGGTGAAGGCAAACCCAAGCGTCGCCGCCGGCGTCGCCGCCGGAGCCGCAGCAAAAACAATAACGGCGAGCATCAGAACGGCGAAGACCAGAACGGTGCGCAGCAGAACCCGGATGACAATGGTGCCGTCGAAGAGGCAAATGCCGGTGAAACCGCCCCGGCCGCTGAAAAGAGCAGCCCGGATGAGGTGAAAACCTCAGGGACTGACTCTGCGGACGCGGAGGAAAAGCCGTCAAAGCCGAAAACGCGCAGTCGTTCGCGCAAGCCCAAAGCGGAGCCTGAAACGGCCCCGGCCGAAGAAATCGCAGCGGAGAACGCCGCGCCCGGTGATGACAAATCAGAGCCCGAAGCCAAGCCGAAAACGCCCCGCAAGCGCGCCAGCCGCGCTAAAACGGCGAAAGCGTCGGACACCGGGGCAGAAAATGCGCCGGCTGTGAACGGGGCCGAAAGCGATGCGGCACCTGCAGAAGCCGTCGCTGATGCACCTGCGAAACCTGCAGAGACACCGGCGGAAAAAACGCCGGAACCGGTCGCAGAGACTTCCGGGCCGGCCGCGCAAACGCCTGCACCTGAGCGTGAGGCTGCAGAACCAGTTGCGGATACGCCCGAGGAAGCTGCAAAGCCCAAGCGCAAAGGCTGGTGGTCGCTGGGCGGCTGATTGCAGTACGGATTGATAACGAGAAAGGCGGGCACCGGGCCCGCCTTTTTTTTTGTACGTCTCAGCCGGTTTTGCGAATTACATATGTCTGAACCACGCCATCTGAGGCCGCAGAAACCAGTTCATGCCCGGCCTCTGCGCAGAAATGCGGCACATCGACCACGGCTGCCGGATCATCGGCAAGCACGGTCAGGGTCTCGCCAGCCGCCAGCGCTTGCAGACGTTTGCGCGCTTTGAGCACGGGCAGCGGGCATAGCAGCCCGGTGGCATCGAGGTGTGAGGCATCATCAATCATGAACCTCAGATATGCGGCATGTTTCACTCTGTCCACAAGGTTGTGACCAGCCGGGGCGTGACGCAGCAGCGCAGATGAGTTAGGGCCTTTTACATGTTCGGAATTGAGATCATTGACGCAGGTCTTATGCCTGCCATGTTCGTGGCCCTCGCTGCAGGCGTGATCAGCTTTCTGAGCCCCTGCGTGCTGCCGATTGTGCCGCCCTATCTGGCTTATATGAGCGGCGTCAGCATGAATGAGATGACGGGCGAGGCCGCTGCGCGCCGGCGCTCTGTTATTGCCGCCGTGTTTTTTGTGCTCGGACTGAGCACCGTCTTTTTGATCCTCGGCTTCACCGCGTCGGCATTCGGGGCCTTTTTCCTGCAGAACCAGGTGATGTTTGCACGGGTCTCCGGGATCGTAATTGTTGTTTTCGGCCTGCATTTTCTGGGTGTTTTCCGGATCCCTTTCCTTGATCGTGAGGCGCGCATGGATGTCGGCGACAAGGGGGGATCAAGCTTTGGCGCATATGTGCTGGGCCTTGCCTTTGCCTTCGGCTGGACGCCCTGCATCGGCCCGCAACTGGGGGCGATCCTGTCGCTTGCGGCCTCTGAGGCTTCAGTGACGCGCGGAACACTCCTGCTGGGGGTTTACGCTGCGGGTCTTGGTATCCCGTTTCTGCTGGCTGCAATTTTTATGACCCGCGCTATTGGCGTCATGGACCGGCTCAAGCGGCATATGCAGCTGATTGAACGGCTCATGGGCGGGCTGCTGCTGCTGGTGGGGCTTGCGATGCTGACAGGTGCTTTCACCACCTTTTCCTGGTGGCTGCTGGAGCAGTTCCCGGTCTTGGCAACCTTCGGCTGATCCTTCAGAGTGGCCCTGTCCGCGCGATAACGCGGGCGCATTGAGGCCCGAGCATGAGCAGCCCGCCTGATCCACCAGTTTTGCGTCGCCGGGTGTTCTACATTTCCGGATATGATCCGTTTCCGCCCCGAAGGTACCGCGAACTTTACCGCAAGGAAGCCGCAGATCAGGCGCAGATTTCAGGCTATGAGATTGCCGTTTCACGCTCAGATACAGGGCCGTCAGGATGGCAGGTCAGGTCCACCCAGGATGGCCACCGGACCGTCACATCGGTTGAGGTGCTGGTCTGGTCAGACATCGTGCGCGAGAGTTTTTCTGCGACGCCTGGAGGTACCTATCTGGCAATGGTGCGCACCGCCCGTATTTATGTCTTCTCAGGTGCCTTGCGGAGGCTTGTCCGGTTGCGTAAGGGGCCGGTCATCGCTGCTTTCTATCCGGTTGTGATGCTTCTGTTCCAGGCGGCGCTGGCCCTCACTGCAGCGGTTCTGGTGTTCCGGGCCGGCACTGGCCTGATGACGGGTGACCGGCTTGTCATGCTCAGAACCGCGCTGGTTGCGGGGTTCGGTCCGATAGCCGCGCTGGGGGTGCTGCGGGCTTTCCGCGCGATGGATAACCGGTTCTTTGCCCACTATCTGATGCATGATTTTGCCTATACGGCCTCCGCTGGCGGGGCCTATCCCAAACCGCTGTCGGACCGGCTGGACGACTTTGCACAGCAGATCCGCGATGCGCTGCGCGAGGAGTCCGATGAGGTGCTCGTGGTAGGCCACTCCTCGGGGGCGTTTCTTGCCGTGACGGTTCTGGCGCGACTGATGAGACGCGCGCCGCCCGATCCGGATGGCCCTGTTCTCAGCCTGCTGACCCTGGGGCAGGTGGTGCCGATGAAATCCTTTCTGCAAGGCGCTGACGATCTGCGCCGCGACCTGCGCGATATGGGCGCGCAGCAGGAGATTTTCTGGGCGGATGTCAGCGCGCCGGGGGATGGGTGTTCCTTTGCACTTTGCGATCCGGTGCGCGTTTCCGGTCAGGCGATGCAGGGCACGCGCTGGCCGCTTGTGCTCTCGGCGGCCTTTACGCAGACCCTGTCCCCGGACCGCTGGCGCGCGCTGCGCCGGCGGTTTTTCCGCCTGCATTTTCAGTATCTTTGCGCTTTTGACCGGCCAGGTCATTATGACTATTTCCGCATCACAGCGGGGCCGCAAACCTTGCGCACCCGCTACGGCGATCGTGCCCCGTCTCCCTCGGTGATCACGACGGCCCTGAGCGGTCACGCGCTGGCGACCGGATGACGGACCGGTTGCCGCCCAAGCCCACCGGCCGCAGCGGCAGCGTTACGCTCTGGCGCTATGCGCGGCTCTTCCGGCGGGATATTCTCTCGGCACAGCCTGATCGCCTCTATGGCGCATGGATGGCGGTCTTCCGGACGCCGTTCTTTGGCAGTGCGATGGTCAATGATCCGGCGCTGATTAATCTGCTGCTGAAAGAACGCCCTGCTGATTTTCCGAAATCCGGTCGTGTGGGCGAGGGGTTGAAACCTTTACTGGGCAATTCGGTCTTCCTGACCAATGGCGATGACTGGGCCCGCCAGCGGCGGATTATCGATCCCGCTTTTGAAGGCGGGCGCTTGCGCGACAGCTATCCTGCGATGCGGGCAGCTGCAGAGGCTGCAGCATTGCGGTTTCAGGCTGCGGCAGGTCGCGATAGCGAGATTGAGGCGATGACCAGCCATGCCGCGGCTGATGTGATTTTCCGAACACTTTTCTCTGTGCCTATCGAAGATGAAGTCGCCTCAGAAACCTTTGCCGCCTTTCGACGGTATCAACGCGCGCAGCCTGTTCTGAATGCCGGCGCTCTGGTGCCGTTGCCCCGGTGGATGCCACGGTTTTTCCGGCCCGGCACCCGTGCGGCCGCCCGGCGCATCCGCGGGCTGATCGGTGGCATGACCGACCGGCGACAGGCTGAGATTGCCGCGGGTAATGCCCCTGCCGATCTGGCGACCGCGCTTATGACCACGGCTGATCGTGAGACAGGTGCCCGGTTTGAGGCGCAGGAGATGGTGGATCAGGTCGCGATATTTTTTCTGGCAGGGCATGAAACCAGCGCCTCTGCGCTGGCCTGGGCGCTTTACCTCCTCGCGCTTTATCCGGAATGGCAGGAGCGTGTTGCCACTGAAGCCGGGGCCGCTGATCTCAGTGACTTTACCGCTGTTGCCGGGCTAAGGGTCACACGGGATGTTTTCCGCGAAACGCTGCGGCTCTATCCGCCGGTTCCGATGATGGTGCGCGAGACCACCCGGGCCGAGACCTTTCGCAAACGCTCTTTAGCACCCCGCACGCAGGTGGTGATCAGCCCCTGGCACCTGCACCGTCACACCCGTCTGTGGGAAAATCCCGATGCCTTTGATCCCGGTCGCTGGCAGACCGGTAACGGCCGGGACTGCGCGCGTCGCGCCTATATCCCGTTCAGCGCAGGGCCGCGGGTCTGTCCCGGCGCAGGCTTTGCGATGATCGAGGGGGTCTGTCTTCTGGCGCATATCCTCGCGGCTCTGCGGGTCGAACTCACGGACAGGCCGCCGCCGGTGCCGGTTGCGCATCTGACGGTGCGGGCCGGGAACGGTATCTGGCTGCGGCTTGTCCGGCGCTAACATATACCATCGCCCGCATCTGTGCTGTAACAAGGCGCAAGGGGCGGAATCAGAAGGGTTATTTAATATGTCAGACCAGTCAAAGATGCGGGAACAGATGAAAACAGGCGCGGGATTTATCGCGGCTCTCGATCAGTCCGGCGGATCCACCCCGAAGGCGCTCAGCCTATATGGTGTTGAGCCATCGGATTACAGCGGTGACGAGGAGATGTTCCGCGCCATGCACGACATGCGCGCCCGGATCATTCTCGCGGATGATTTCACGTCTGAAAAGGTCATCGGCGCGATCCTGTTTGAACGCACGATGAACGATACGATAAACGACACGCCGGTTCCGGATCTGCTGTGGACCAGCCGTGGTGTGGTGCCTTTTCTGAAGATCGACAAGGGTCTGGAAGAGCAGGAAAACGGTGTTCAGATGATGAAACCGATCCCTGGTCTGGAGGCTTTGCTGGAAACTGCGCGGAGCAAAGGAATTTTCGGCACCAAAGAGCGCTCTGTTATCCACGAAGCGGATAAGACCGGGATCGACGCCATCGTTGCCCAGCAGTTTGAGGTGGGTGCCACAGTCACTGCAGCAGGCCTCGTGCCGATCCTCGAGCCGGAGATTAACATCCATTCAGACACCAAGGCAGAGGCGGAAACGCTGCTTGAAGCTGCCATCGCGCGGCATCTTGAGACGCTGCCGGAGGGCGTCGATATTATGCTGAAACTGACGCTGCCGGATAATCCGGGTCTTTATGACAACCTCGCAAAGCACCCGCGCGTGTTGCGTGTTGTGGCGCTGTCGGGCGGCTATTCCACCGATGAGGCTTCCGCAAAGCTGGCACAGAACAAGCATATGATCGCCAGTTTCAGCCGCGCGCTGACCGAAGGTCTGAACGTGAAAATGTCGGATGCCGAGTTTAACGAAGCTCTGGGCAGCAATATCGATAAAATCTACCGCGCGTCGGTCTGAGAGGCGCTCAGGCGGTCTTTCAGCGCTTCGAGCACATAGAGCCGGAGCGCCGAGGCCAGCCCTATACCGGTGCCGCGGTTTACATCAATCTCTGCCACCAGCGCATTGATTGCCATGCCTTTTTTATCGGCAAGTGTCCGCAGTTCCTTCCAGAATTCGTCTTCCAGCGAAATCGATGTGCGGTGACCCCTGAGGGTCACCGAATGCTTTACCGGCCGCCGGCTCATGTCTCGCGCTTATGGGCCTCAAGGTTGCGCGCGATCTTCTCCGCCCGGGCCTTGAGCTGTTCTTTCTGCAATTTCGTTTGCCCGAAGGCCACGGCATTTTCGTCCGCCCTGGCTTTGCGCGACGCGCGGTTGCGCTCTTTTTTTACCTTATTGAGGTTGATGGGCGTGCTCATTGGCGCTCCTTATCTGGGGCCGGTCATGTTCTCCGGTCGCACCACGCGCTCGAAGGTCTCAGCATCGACAAACCCCAGGGCAATCGCTTCTTCTTTCAGGGTCGTGCCGTTCTTATGGGCCGTTTTCGCGACTTTCGTGGCGTTGTCATAGCCGATTTCAGGCGCCAGAGCCGTAACCAGCATCAGACTTTCGCGCATCAGTTTCTCAATCCGGTCCGCGTCGGCCCTCAGACCGTCGACCAGATTGTCGGTAAAGGCTGATGCGGCATCACCGAGAAGCTGCATAGATTGCAGGACGTTATAGGCCATCATCGGTTTATAAACGTTAAGCTCGAAATGACCCTGACTGCCGGCAAATCCGACGGCGGCATCGTTGCCCATAACGTGCACACAGACCTGTGTGAGCGCTTCGCACTGGGTCGGGTTGACCTTGCCCGGCATGATCGACGAGCCGGGCTCGTTTTCGGGCAGAATAAGCTCTCCCAGACCGCAGCGCGGACCGGAGCCCAGCAGACGGATGTCATTGGCGATCTTGAAGAGGCTCGCCGCCACTGTCTTCAGCGCGCCTGAGATTTCGACCATGGCGTCATGGGCGGCCAGGGCCTCGAATTTATTGGGCGCGGTGACAAAGGGCAGGCCGGTGATTTCAGCCATGTTTTTTGCGACCATCACATCCCAGCCGGGCGACGTATTCAGCCCGGTACCCACGGCGGTGCCGCCCTGGGCCAGCTCGTAAATCCGCCCCAGCGCGTCCCTGACACGTTGAATGCCCATTGCGACCTGATGTGTATAGCCCGAAAACTCCTGGCTCAGCGTCAGCGGTGTCGCATCCTGCGTATGTGTGCGGCCGATTTTGATGATCCCGTCGAATTCCTCAACTTTGGACTGCAGTGCCGCGTGCAGCTTTTCCAGCCCCGGCAGCAGTACATCGCGCGCCGTCATCGCCGCCGAGATGTGCATGGCTGTGGGGAATGTGTCGTTGGACGACTGGCCCATGTTGCAGTGATCGTTCGGGTGCACGGGGTCCTTGGAGCCGATCTCACCGCCCATAATTTCGATTGCCCGGTTGGCGATGACCTCATTCGCGTTCATGTTCGATTGCGTGCCTGATCCGGTCTGCCAGACGACCAGCGGGAAATTGTCGTCAAATCTACCCTCGACGACCTCGCCGGCGGCCTGGATGATTGCTTTACCGCGCTCTTCGTCCAGCTTACCGAGCTCAACATTGGCCTGGGCACAGGCCTTCTTGATGACACCCAGCGCCCGCACGATGGCCACCGGCTGCTTTTCCCATCCAATCGGGAAATTGAGGATGGAACGCTGTGTCTGCGCGCCCCAGTATTTATCGGCTGGGACCTCCAGCGGGCCAAAACTGTCGGTTTCTGTGCGGGTCCCGGTCATGGCGGCTCCTTGGGTGAAATTGCTTTTAAAGGGGGTGTAGCGTCGGGGAAGGGGCCGCGCAACAGCCAGATAGGAGGTCACAAAATACACAGGAGCGTTGCAAGCTGCCCAACAGTCACTAAATTAACCTTATAGAAGATACCGCAGCATGGCCGGAGGAACAGTCAATGCGCGAGCGAAATCCATTTATCGGGATGCATCTTATCATGCTGCTTTCTGTGGCGGCTCTGATGCTCATGGCCGCGACGGCCCAGGCGGACATATCGCGGTTTGTCGGCAGCTACGAAGGGTCCGCAGAGGTCATTTCAGCGGACGGTTCCACCATACCGCGCGATATGAGTGTCAATATTTCCGAAACGGACGACGGCTTTAACGTGAGCTGGACGTCGACGACCTACAGACCCAACGGTACGTCGAAAGTGAAATCCTATTCCATCGAGTTTGTACCCAGCGAACGCTCGGATGTGTATTCATCAGCGATGAAACGCAATGTTTTCGGGCATGAGGTGCAGCTTGATCCGATGAAGGGTGAACCCTATGTCTGGGGCAGAATCGACGGCGACACGCTCAGCGTCTATTCGCTCTTTGTGGCCGAGGACGGTGGTTACGAAATTCAGCAGTTCAACCGGACACTGGCGCAGGGCGGACTGGAACTTGAATATCAGGCGGTGCGCAACGGGGTGATCCAGCGCAAGGTAACCACTTTTCTGGAAAAGCAGTGAGTCTATTTGCGGAAGCTGTCGAGTGAGACGACTTCCGCGTCTTTTGCGGTTTTGCCCTCTTTATCGCCGGATGTGACGTGTTTGCCTTTCTGGCCGCTCGTGTCTTTTGATTTCTGCCCATCGGGCAGTTTTGCCGGGACCGGCGGCGTGCTGGCCTTCAGCACTTCTTCGTCTTCGCCCTTTGTCTCGAACCTCAGACCGAATTCCACTGACGGATCGACGAATGTTTTGATTGCATCGTACGGGATATAGAGCGGCTCAGGCGCGTCACCGAAATTGAGCGTTACGGAAAACCCCTCATCTGTTACCTCCAGGTTGTCATACCAGTGCTGCATCACCACGGTCATCTCACCGGGGTAGCGGTCAGACAGCCAGTCGGCAAGCTCCGCATCCGGATGGCTGGTATCGAAGGTAATAAAGAAATGGTGCGCGCCCGGCAGCCCGTTATCACAGACATCCTGAAGCACTTTGCGGATCAGACCGCGCATCGCTTCGTGCATGAGATTGCCGTAATCAATGCTTCGGCTCATCGTAATCCTCTGCGCGCTCAGACTGCGTTATTCAAAGCATACCCGATTCCGTTGCGGATAAAAGAGGGCTTCCCGCTGAAATTGCAGGCAGTCTTATATCATCCCGGCCAGCAGCCCCGCTGCGGCCATGATCAGCAGAGAACGCACCATGCCCAGGCCAAGCCAGAGCATCAGGATGCCGGCAAGACAGGTCAGCCCCAGTGCCGGAATATCGAGGGATAAAGGCTCCGGCAGGGGCGCGGCGAGCCATGAAACCGATGTGGTTTTATCAAAGAGCACATGAATGGCAAACCAGACCGCCAGGTTGAGAATGACGCCCACTACGGCGGCGGTGATGGCGCGCAGGGCTGCGGCGATCCGTGGGCGCGCGCTGATCACATCAAGATAAGGGCCCGCGAGGAAAATCCATAAAAAACATGGCGTAAAGGTAACCCAGAGTGCCACGGCACCTGCCGCAAGGGCCAGAAGCGGGCCGCCTTCGAGATACCCTGCGAGCAAGGCCACGAACTCTGTTACAAGGATCAATGGCCCCGGTGTCGTTTCGGCGAGGCCAAGGGCGTCGATCATCTGGGCCGTGGTGATCCACCCGTAGTCCGCGACAACGGTCTGCGTCATCCACGCCAGCACCGCATAGGCGCCGCCAAAGGTCAGGACAGCGAGCTGTGAAAAGAAAAGCCCGATCTGCAGCAGAAATGTCTGATCCATAAGGGCCAGCACCACAAGCGGCAGCGCCCAGAGGCCACCCCAGAGGGCAATGATGCGCAGGCTGTCCGGGCGTACCGGCAGGGCAGGCGGTGGCTCTTCATCCGGCTGTGACATCATGAATGCGCCCCACAGGCCTGCGGCTAGGATGACCACCGGAAACGGAAGGCCCAGGACAAAGAGAGCGACAAAAGCGGCCAGAGCGAGCACCCGCGGACCAGGCCCGGCAAGCGCCCTGCGCGACACTTTTAGAAGCGCCTGCAGGACAATGATGATCACAGCGGCCTTGATGCCGGTGAAGGCCGCCTGAACCAGTGGTACGCCGCCCCAGACGGCATAGCCGAGCGCCAGGAGCAGGATCACCAGCGCCCCTGGCAGAACAAACAACAGCCCCGCGATAAGCCCGCCTGCTGTGCCGCGCAGTTTCCATCCGGCATAGGTCGCCAGCTGCATCGCTTCGGGGCCGGGCAATAACATGCACAGGCTGAGCGCGCGCAAAAAGGTTTCCTCGCTGAGCCAGTCGCGCTTTTCGACAAGCTCGGTGTGCATCAGGGCAATCTGCGCTGCCGGCCCGCCGAAGGATAAAAGCCCGATGCGGCCGAACACCCGGAACAGACCGGCGTATCCTGTGGGATGCGTCATTCGGTTTCCTGCCAGTCGTGGGTCTCCCCCTGACCGTCACGTGCCCAGCGGTAAAAGGCATCGTAAAGGATCAGGCCATCGCTGAGCTGTTCCAGATCATCGGTTCGTGCGCGCGACAGGCCCACTGAGAAGGCGAGCAGACCCGCACATTCGGGTGCGAGATCATGCCGATCAGTATCTGCGCCGCGAATAATGCGCGCCATCGTCAGAAGTGGTCCGGTGCTGAGGCCAAACTCATGCACCATTGTGTCAAAGGTGCAGTAATCGTCACGGTGCGACCAGCGCACCCCTGGCACATCAAAGGGCGTGGCATCGAATTTCTCTGCGACATCGGCAACTTCGGCGGCGGGGACAAAGAGAAAAACGGCGTCGGGATCCACAAAGCGGCGGATGAGCCATGCACAGGCAATGCGGTCGATCTTTGGCCGGTGCCGTGTGACCCATCGCGCGCCGGGGCCCTGCGCCGGCAGCACCTGTGCCGGGATGCGCGGCAGTTCTTTCGCCGCCCAGCCCAGATTGCCGCCCTCAAGAACCTCGGCGGCGATGCCGCGGGCGCGCAGCAACGCGGCGGCCCCATAGCTGAGTTTGCCGCCTTTCTGGCAGATGAGGACGGTCAGGCGACCGGCAGGATCGGGTGCCAAATCCGCCATGCGGGTATGGGGTATCCGACGCGCGCCGGGGATCAGACAGGGATCGGCGGCGAAGTCTTCATCGATGCTCAGATCAATCAGGCGCGGGGCGGAAGGCGTACCGATCAGGCGCATCAGATTTGGCGGTGAAATGGTGGTAAAACGGGCCATGGCCAGCATCCTTTTGGTCTCGGAACAGGATGCGATACTCAGGCCGGGGCCTCACGGGGCGATCGCTGTGTCCCCATGTATTATGGGTGGCATGATCGCCGGATCAGGTCAACGGCGCAGATTATTTCAGGCAGGCCCCGGTCAGCAGCAGGGCGTGGGTGTCAGGGGGCAACTGCCCGAGCTGCTCAAAGAAACGGATGAAATCAAACACCGGATAGCTTTCCGCTATTTTTCCGTTAACGATACGCATTGAAACCTGCTGATAGGCGGTAACGTCAGCGCCAGTATCACAGCGCTGGCAGGTAATCTCCAGCATCGCGCTGATCCAGTCGCCTTCCTCGATCGTGTGCAGGATGTTCACTCTTATTCCGGTGACGAGTGTGGAAAGGATCGTGAGCCACTCCTTCAGCTCTCCCGGTGCCGTCGCAAAATCGGGCAGGAGAGCATAGCCGCCAGAATAGCTGTTGCCGCCCTCATTCACGAAAAAACCGGGGATGGCGTCAAACTCGCCGCCTTCCCAGACGGTGGCATACCAGTTGCGCAGGGTGTCGTTTTTTGAGGTCATCTTAAAATCTGTTATTTCTGCGCGACCCTAGCGCGCAGAGATTTACAGCCAGTTAAACGGATTCGCGGGCACAAAAATCGCAGCGGTTCACGCGCTGAGCACCTTTTGGCCAAACTGTTCGTGCGTCGGGGAGGATTAAGTGCAGGCTTCTGTTGCCAGGTGCCTGCGAACCCCGCCTCAGGTCGCTAAACCAGAGGAGTTAAGTTTCAGTGGCTGAAACCGCTTACGCGGCCATCGCTACTGGAGCACGATTGTCATTTGCAATTGTACATTTTGAACCGATAACGGTGGTATCTCACCGGGACAAAGCAACACCTTTAGACGTTCGTCGATCCTGTTTCGGCCCCATAATCCCCAAATGAAGGATATTGGTGGAGCCGCCGGGTACCGCCCCCGGGTCCGATCCGCTTATTACGAGCGCGTTTATGTCCATAGTCCCGAAGGACAATCAGAATATAAGTCAGACCGGTTCGAATCTCAAGGGGCAAGATGGAGAAGAAGTATCGGAAGATGGCGGTAAGACTTAGTTATTAAATATATTAAAATCAAATTACTATCGCCAGATATTAAAGTGGTTTTCCTGCGCGGGATTCGACCGGATTTTATGATCTTTTACGCGCTGGCGGGCCGGATATTTTTATCTGATGCCTGCTCAGCCTGGATTTGCGGCCCGACAGCAGGCCAGTGTGGACCAGCCGCTGACGATCAGCGCAATGCTCAGAGGCGGTTTGTCGCAGGCAAGCGACAGGGCCATGCCCATAGCGACACCGGCAAAAGCCAGTACGGTTACATTTTTGACTGGCGCGCAATTCGGTGCGGCCCCGTGCCAGTGCCTGTCGGCGCCAGATCCGGTGCCCCGGCGGTGCAGCGCCCGATGATATTGCCGAAGAGCCCAAAACTCCTTTTAAGGCAAAGCGCTGAGGATGTAGAGACGATCTTCTATTGCGGGCGATCTGGTGCCAACAAGCCGGAGACAGGTAAGAAACCTTTCCCCGGCGTGCGTATGACAGGCCACGGACTTTTGTGGGCAACTGTCCGCGCCACGGCATCCGGCCCGGGTCAGACCCGCGAGCGGCGCCATTTCAGCCCGCCGAATACGGCCAGTGCGGCGGCCATCAGCGGCAGTCCGGCAGGCAGAGGGACCGGCGCGGGATTGAAGGACAGGTTGTCAAAGGATGCGCCACGCCCGCCGGCGGTCGCATTGCTGACATCGATGAGGATTTCGTCAAAG
>NZ_JAHEHZ010000131.1 GCF_024639605.1 Roseobacter sp.
CGAGTACAACGTCAGCCGTGAGCGCATCCGGCAGATTGAGGTACGCGCCTTTGAGAAGCTGCAGAAGAAGATGCGCGATCTCGCAAAAGAAAAGGGCATGCTGGCCACGGCCTGATACCCGCGACCACACCCTGATGACCGGCCCGCGCAGCTCAGGTTGCGCGGGTTTTTTGTGACCTGCCCGGGTATGCTGCGGGGCGGGCGGTGTTTGCATGACGCGCCTGTGCGTGGCAGACTTGATGGTAAGGAGGCTCAGATATGGCTGGTGGATGGGCGCGCGATGGCGCGGTGAACGAACAGATAGAGGCATCCGTTTCTGATGAACTGGCCCGGCTCAAAGCCCGGCGCCAGCCGCAGGGTGAGAGCCTGACACATTGTGCGGAATGCGAAGAGCCGATTCCGGAGGCACGCCGCGCGGCCCTGCCGGGTGTGAAGCTCTGCATCGACTGCATGCGAGAGCGAGACAGCACCTTTCAGGCGCGCGGCGGGATCAATCGCCGGGGGTCCAAAGACAGCCAGCTGAAATAAGCACCGGAACGCAGATCCGGTCAGATTACAGGACAACCACAATGACACATCTGAGATGGGGCATCCTCGGCGCGTCGAACTTTGCAGCAGAACATATGGCACCCGCCATTCACGCTGCAAAGGGCGCCGATTTCGTGGCACTTGGCACGTCCGATCCGCAGAAAGCGGCGCGCTTTTCCGCTTTTGCGCCCGGTCTGACCGTGCATGACACCTATGATGCTGTGCTGGACGACCCGGATGTCGGTGCGGTTTATATTCCGCTGCCCAACCACCTGCATGTGGAATGGTCCATCAAAGCGCTTGAGGCGGGCAAACACGTGCTGTGCGAAAAACCCATGACGATGCGGGCGGAGGAATTTGACCGGCTGATCGCGGCACGGGACATCTCTGGCAAGCTGGCGGCCGAGGCTTTTATGATCGTGCATCATCCGCAGTTCCGGCGCGCAAAAGAGCTTGTCGCGTCAGGGGCAATAGGGACTTTGCGGCATGTGGATGCCGTCTTTTCCTATTTCAACACCGATACCGGGAATATCCGGAACCAGGCGCAGGCGGGCGGTGGCGGATTACCGGACATCGGCGTCTATACCTTTGGCTCGACGCGCTTTGTGACCGGGCAGGAGCCCGACACCGTGCCCTTTGCCCGGATCGATTTTGAAAATGACGTGGATGTATTTGTGCAGATGGCGGCCGAATTTCCGGGTTTCAGCTATTCTGCGGTGATCTCGATGCGCATGTTCAACCGTCAGGAGGTTGTGTTTCACGGCGACCAGGGCGTGTTGCGCATGACATGCCCGTTCAATGCGGGCGTTTATGACCAGGCGGAGCTGTCTCTGGAAACCGCGGGGCAAACGCGCACGGTCGAACGGTTTCCGGGGGTCAATCACTACGTGTTGCAGGTCGAGGCCTTCAGCGAAGCAGCGCGGACTAAAGGCAGCTATGCGTGCCCGCTCGAATTCTCGAAGGGCACGCAGCGCATGATTGATATGACCTTTGCGGCGGCAAAGAAGGGCGCTTAGCCCTCCATCGCCTCAAGCTCGTCGATGAAGCCCGAGATCATGCTCAGCCCCTTGTCCCAGAACGCCGGATCGGAGGCGTCGAGGCCAAAGGGGGCCAGCAGTTCTTTGTGATGCTTGGAGCCGCCGGCTTTGAGCATCTCAAAGTACTTGTCCTCGAACCCTTCGTCACCCTCGGCATAAACCGCGTAGAGCGCGTTCACCAGACCGTCGCCAAAGGCATAGGCATAGACATAGAAGGGAGAATGCACAAAGTGCGGAATATAGGCCCAGAACGTTTCATAGCCGTCCATGTACTCAAAGGCCGGCCCGAGGCTTTCGGCCTGCACTGACATCCAGAGCGCGTTAATATCATCCGGGGTAAGCTCTCCACCCCGGCGGGCCGCGTGCAGTTTACATTCAAAATCATAGAACGCGATCTGGCGCACGACCGTGTTGATCATGTCTTCGACCTTACCGGCGAGCATCACCTTGCGCTGTGCGTCATCTTTCGCACCGTCAAGCATCTTGCGGAAAGTGAGCATCTCGCCGAAAACACTGGCTGTTTCGGCAAGAGTGAGCGGCGTGGAGGAGAGCATCTCGCCCTGACCGGCTGCCAGCACCTGATGGACACCGTGGCCAAGTTCATGCGCGAGCGTCATCACATCGCGCGGTTTGCCCAGATAATTCAGCATCACGTAAGGATGTACGTTGGTCACTGTGGGGTGTGCAAAGGCGCCGGGCGCTTTGCCGGGTTTCACGGCTGCATCAATCCATCCCTTGCGGAAAAACGGCTCCGCAAGCTCGCCCATGCGCGGGTCAAAAGCGTTGTAGGCATCCATCACGGTTTTTTCAGCCTGCGCCCATCCGACCGTCCGGTTGTCCTCCATCGGCAGCGGCGCGTTACGGTCCCACACCTGCATTGTCTCCAGCCCCAGCCATTTGCGCTTGAGCTCGTAATAGCGGTGGCTGAGTTTGGGATAGGCGTTAACCACCGCATTGCGCAGGGCTTCGACCACCTCGGGTTCGACCTGATTGCTCAGGTGCCGTCCGGTCTGTGCGGTTTCCATACCCCGCCATCGGTCAAGGATTTCTTTTTCCTTGGTCTGGGTATTGTGCACCCGTGCGAAGGTCTTGATGTTGTCAGAGAACACGTCCGCCAGCTCGCGCGCGGCCGCCTCGCGTTTTGCGCGGTCGGTGTCGGTGAGCAGGTTGAGCGTGCCTTCGATATTCAGCGTGTCGCCATCCACCTCGAATTCCAGGCCCGCGATGGTCTCGTCAAAAAGCCGCTCCCAGGCATCTCCAACGACGCCCAGATCGTGCAGGAACTTCTCCAGTTCATCAGAAAGCTGATAAGGCTTCATCGCGCGGATACGGTCAAACACGGGTTTGTAGCGCGCCAGATCTGCGTTCTGTGCATAGAGCGTATCGAGCCGGTCATCCGCCAGGCGGTTGATCTCAAGGGTGAAAAATACCAGCGGCGTGGTGAAATTGGTGATTTTTTCCTGCAGATCGGACATAAATTTGGCCCGTCCCGCATCGGTGGTCAGCTGGTAATAACGCAGGCCCGCATAGGACATAATACGTCCCGCAACCTGGTTGATTTTCTCCTGTCGCAGAACGCATTCGAGAAATGCCGGGGCATCCAGCGTATCAAGTTTGCCCTCATAATCGGTGGCAAAGCTGCTGCATGCCTGCTCCAGCCAGTCCAGATCGCGCTTGAGCTCAGGGGCATCCTCGCCGGTATAGAGATCGTCGAGGTTCCATTCCGGCAGATCGCCGAAAGGGCTCTTGCCACCGGCGGTGTTTGCATCGCGAAGGGGGAAGGGAAGCTGAAACATGGGTGTCCTCATCTGTGGTTTGCCTCTACCTAGGGTGCTGCCGGTCCGGGGACAAGCGAGCACCGTGCGCGCGGGGTCAGAAGCCGAAAAGATTTTCGGGATTATGCACGAGAATGCGCTCTCTGGTGGCCTGACCGGTCACCACCCGGTGGAAGGCATCAAGCAGGTCTGCTGCAACGGGCATCTGCGCATCCGCCAGCATCAGATGCGGCCAGTCCGAGCCCCAGAGGCAGCGTTCCGGGTTTGCCGCGACAAGGGCTGCGACCAGCACATCGGCACGATCAAAAGGAGCGGGGCACATCCGGTAGAGTGCGGAGAGTTTGACCCAGGCTTTACCCTCTGCGAGCAGGTTGCAAAGTGACCGGAACCCGTCGCTTTCAGGGGTCATCCCGTCTGCAGGCCAGCCGATGTGATCAAAGACGACATCGACGGGCAGTGCCCGGACGTCTTCTGCGATGTCCGCCAGGTGCCGGTCTGCGTGCGCCAGCATCTGGATGTGCAGGCCACGGTCTGCAAGCGCCGGCGCCATTGCTTTTGCACCCGCCCATGTCAGAACGCCTCCGTGTACGTAGTTGAGGCGTACGGCCACCATGTTGGCCTCCGCGAAGTCATCCATATCCGCCTCGCCCGACCCGTCGGGCAGCAGCCCTACGCCGCGAAACCCGGCCCCCATGCGACGGACAGCCTCGATCGTAACGCTGTTGTCAGTGCCATAAAGAATCGAATGGACGATCAGGCCGCGCGAAAACCCAAGCGTTTCCAGGTGTTTGCGGTAAATCGTAAGCCAGCCGTCGAGATCGGGGCCGGGGGCCGGGTCTTCTGCACGACCTTCCCAGAGGGGGTACTCGCCTGCGGCTGCCACCAGGTGCACATGCGCGTCACAGGCACCCTCCGGTGCGCGTGTTTCCGGCGCGCGGGGGGCGGGTGGCATTTCCGCCGTTGGTCCGGTCTGATCAGCCATAAATCCTCAGCATATCGTTCAGGTCATCCAGCGTGTTAGCTTCCTGCAGAGGTTTGTCCTTACGCCAGCGTGACATGCGCGGAAACCTGAGCGCCACCCCTGATTTGTGGCGGGGGCTTTCCTGAATGCCTTCAAAGGCGATCTCGAAGACATGATGTGGCGTTACCTGGCGGACGGGCCCGAAGCGCTGCAGCGTATTTTTACGTACCCACGCGGTGATCTGACGGAATTCGGCATCGGTGAGGCCGGAATAAGCCTTGGTGAAAGGCACCAGATCGTTGCCGTTCCAGACCGCAAAGGTGAAATCAGTGAACAGGTTCGCACGCCGCCCGTGGCCTGCCTGCGCATAGATCATCACCGCGTCAATCGTGAGCGGGTCAAGCTTCCATTTCCACCAGTCACCCTTTTTGCGGCCTGTCAGATAGGGGCTGGCAGCGCGCTTCAGCATGACGCCCTCAGCCTGTTCCTCGCGCGCCTCCGCGCGCAGATCCGCAAGCGCGCCCCAGTCGTCAAATTCCAGCTGCGGCGACAGGCGCACGGGCGCATCGGGGGGCAGACCGGCGCAGAGTTCCTCAAGCAGGCTGCGCCGGCGGGCAAAGGAGGTCCCCCGCAGATCGGCGCCTTCGTGCTCAAGCAGATCATAAGCATGCAGCACGACCGGTGCTTCTGCGAGCAGCCTTTTCGGGACGGTTTTTCGCCCGATGCGCTTTTGCAAAGCATTAAAGCTCGCGGGTCGGTCCGCGCGGGCGTGCCAGACCAGCAATTCGCCATCAAGCACGGTGCCGTCGGGCAGGAAATCCACCGCGCGGGCAAGCTCAGGGAAGCGCTCTGTCATCAGCTCTTCGCCGCGCGACCAGACAAAATGCTGACCCTCGCGCAGGATGAGCTGGCCGCGAATTCCGTCCCATTTCCATTCCGCACGCCAGTCCTGCGTCGGACCCAGGGATTCAGGCGTGTCCTCCAGCGCATAGGCAAGATAAAACGGATAGGGGCGCGAGGCATCAGCGGCACTGTCCTGCGCCTCGATCAGCGTCTCCCACGAAGTGTCGTCGGGGTGCCAGGTGCCCATCAGCCGGTGCGCCAGTTCAGGCTCGGGTTTGCCCGTGGCTTTCGCAAGAGCACGGGTCATCAGCTTCTGGCTGATGCCCACACGAAAGCCCCCGGTGATAAGCTTGTTGAAAACGAAACGCTCGGTGCCGCCAAGGTGTGACCACGCTTCCAGAACAAAGGCCTTGCGCGCGTCTTCATCAAGATCAGGAACGCCACGTAACGCATTGATCCAGTACGAAAGAGAGCGATCATCTGTCGTTGTCACCGGAGGCAGAACGAGTGCGATGGTTTCAGCCAGATCACCGACAATCGGATAACACTCCTCAAAGAGCCAGAGCGGGATGCCCGCCATTTCTGCTCCCCATTCACGCAGTTTCGTGGTCGTCACCGCGCGTTTCGGGCGGCGTCCGGAGAAAAGCGCGATGGTCCAGAGCCGGTCTGCCTCGGGGGCGGCTGCGAAGTAATCCGCGAGAGCCGCCACTTTGACATTGGTTTTCGTGCTTTGATCGATGGCGTTAAAGAGGGCGGCGAACCGTTTCATCCGGTTTCATCCTGATCTGGTGCTTCGCCCTCGAACTCGGTGGGCACGACTTCGGCAGACCAGCCGTTATCCTTCAGGTATCGCGCAAATATATCCGTGTAACCATGTGTCACATATATATTTTCTGCGCCTGTTTCTTTGATGGTGCTGAGCAGGCCGGCCCAGTCGGCATGATCCGAAATCACAAAGCCGCGGTCGCCTGCGCGCCGCCTGCGCACGCCGCGCAGTTGCATCCAGCCACTGGCAAACGCGCTCTCCTGCGCGCCGAATTTCCTGGCCCAGGCACTGCCGAGGGCTGAGGGTGGCGCGAGCACCAGCGCACCCGGATAGTCTTTCGGATTTATCGCGGCATCTGCTTTTACTGTATCGGGCAGCGTCACGCCCTGTTCGCGCAGAATGCCATTGGTCGCCTCAACCGCACCGTGGGTCAGAACCGGCCCGATCGAGGTGTCAAGCATCCGCAAAAGCCTTTGTGCTTTGCCAAGCGCGTATGCGCCGAGAAATGCGGTTTTGCCAGCGGCGGCGCAGCCAGCCCACCAGTCGTTTATTTCGCGGGCAACAACCGGCTGTGACCGCCAGTTAAAGACGGGCAGGCCAAAGGTGGATTCCGTGATGAAGTGGTGGCACCGGACCGGCTCAAAGGCCTCGGATAGTCCATCATCCTCGACTTTGTAATCCCCTGACGCGACCCAGACCTCGCCATCTACTGCGACGCGGATCTGAGCAGAGCCGGGCACGTGACCTGCCGGGTGAAAGGATACTTCCGCCCCGCCGATTTGCCGCGTTTCTCCGAAGGCAATGCCCTCGGCGGAGATGTCGCCAAGACGGTGGCGCATCACAGGCAGCGTGCTGTGCGTCGCAAGGTACGATCCGTGGCCGGGACGGGCGTGATCTGCATGGCCGTGGGTGATCAGCGCCCGGTCCACCGGCTGCCAGGGATCAATATAAAACCCGCCGGCGGCGCACCAGATGCCACGATCGGTAAAAGTGAGGACAGGTTCGCGCGTCATACCGGTAATCTAGATGTGAGCGCGCGGATTCCCAGGACTCAGCGACGGGCGCGGTTCGCAAATACCTCTGACATCCTGTCAAAGACGGGCCCTGCGACGGCGTCACTTTCCATCATCACCTCGTGCTCTCCGTCTTCGACGATTTCAAGCGCGCCGTTGTTCCACTCCTGCATCCGCCGGTGGATTGCGGGGACTTCAACGATCCGCTCGTTAGAGCCCAGAAAGGTGACGCATGGCAGGGCAGGCGAGGGGCGCGACGCAAGATGCCGCGTTTCTGCCAGCGCCTCGCGCAGCCAGACAAAGCTGGGTCCGCCGAGGCTGAGTTCCGGGTGTTTGGTCAGCTGGTCGCGCATGATGGCAAACTGGTCGCGGTCGCGCGTCAGCAGATTGTTATCGAAGCCGTCGGTGACCACGTGGTGTTCGATGCGGGTGCCGGGCGGTAACCTGTGCCCCTGTCCGACACGTGGCATCAGGTGCCCCAGCGCCCATGCGAGCGGGCGCATATGCGGTGCTATCCGGATGCCCCACATCGGACCGGTGAAGGCGGTGGCCTGAACCGGTGCGCCCTCAATTGCGGCCCGCAGTCCGATCGCGCCGCCCATCGAGTGACCGAGAAGAAACCAGGGGCGCGGCATATTCAGCTGCCGTGCGACGCGCAGCATGGCCGCCACATCTTTCTGATAATCGGTGAAATGCGCCACGTGACCGATCAGAGGATTTTCCAGAAGCCGGTCAGAGAGACCCTGTCCCCGCCAGTCAATCGCCATCGCAGCATATCCGCGAGCGTGGAATGCTGCGGCAACCTGGCCGTACTTTTCGATGAATTCGGTCCGTCCGGGGAAAATCAGGACGGTGCCGCGCGCGTTGGTCAGTGGCCAGTGACCGATCCGCAGACGCACGCCGTCTGACGAGGTAATCCAATGCGCCGCACCCTCTTCGGGACCATGAGAAATCGCGTCAAGAAAGGGCGCGGCCGCAAGTGTCATCAGGCCAGTGCAGATGCCAGTTGCATGGCCATCCCCATATCGCCGTCCACCGAGAGCTTGCCGGTCATAAAGGCGCTTGTCGGATTGGTCTCACCTTCGAGAATGGCCCGGAACGTCTCGACGTCGGCTGTCAGCGTCACATCGGCCGGCTCGTCACCGGCGCGCGCGCCGTTGCTGTCCATCATAATGTTGCCTTCGCCGGTGATGTTGAATTTCGCGGTGCCGCCGAAATCGGCACCACTCAGTTTTTCGTTCAGTGCGACCACTGCTTCGTTCACAATTTCACTCATTTTCCGGCCCTTTTGCCTGTGGCGGCCCGCGGGGTCTGGAATTGCCCGCGTCGCCTGTTACATTCATAGCTGTTATGAGCATCAAAAGTATCAACCTCAAATCTGTCGTTGCGGCACTTCTCGCCGTTTTTGTGCTTTCCGTGCCATCCCAGGCACAGGACCGGGCCGCTGAACTGCTGCAGGAACTCAGCGAGGCGCCCGAATCAGAAGCCGGGCGGCTTGATCGTGAACTCAGCCTGATCTGGGACCGGTCGGGGTCAGCGTCGATGGATCTGTTGCTCCGGCGGGGTCGTGAGGCGCTGGAAGAAGACGACAATCAGCGCGCGATCGAGCATCTTTCCGCGCTTACGGATCACGCACCGGACTTCGCCGAGGGCTGGCATGCGCGCGCCACCGCCTATTACCGGGCGGGTCTCTATGGCCCGGCCCTTGAAGATCTGCGCCGCGCACTTGCGCTTAATCCCAGTAATTACAATGCCATTTTCGGTCTCGGGGTTATGCTGCGCGAGTTTGGTGACGCGGAGCGTGCCGCTGAAGCCTTTGACCGCGTGCTGGAACTCAACCCGCATCACGAAAACGCGCAGACCGCCATCGAACAGCTCAGACGTGAAGGCATCGGCCGGACACTCTGACCCTCTCTTATCAAGGATATTGCCGTGGCAGGTGAGACGCGGGTGACGGCCGTTCTTGGCCCGACCAACACCGGGAAAACCACCTACGCGATCGAACGGATGCTGGGCCACAGGACCGGGGTTATCGGTCTGCCGCTGCGTCTGCTGGCGCGCGAGGTCTATGACCGGATCGTTGCGGTTCGCGGTCCTTCTGTTGTGGCGCTCGTCACCGGCGAGGAGCGTATTGTGCCGCCCAGGACGCAGTACTGGGTCTGCACGGTTGAAGCGATGCCCGAGGGCATGGGCTGTGATTTCTTGGCCGTGGATGAGATCCAGCTCTGTGCAGATCCGGAACGCGGACACGTGTTTACTGACCGGTTGCTGCGCGCGCGGGGGCTCCATGAGACGCTTTTTCTGGGCTCGGACACAATGCGGGGTGCCATCCGGGAGCTGATCCCCGATGCGCAGTTCATGCAGCGCGACCGGATGTCTGATCTGACCTATTCCGGTCCGAAAAAGATAAGCAGAATGCGCCCGCGCAGTGCCATTGTGGGATTTTCGGTTGAAAATGTATATGCGATTGCGGAGTTGATCCGACGCCAGAAAGGCGGTGCGGCGGTGGTCATGGGCGCTCTGAGCCCCCGTACACGCAACGCTCAGGTCGAAATGTATCAGAACGGCGAGGTTGATTTTCTGGTCGCCACCGATGCCATCGGCATGGGGCTCAATCTCGATGTGGATCATGTTGCCTTCTCATCACTCAGTAAGTTTGATGGCCGCCGGATGCGGATGCTGGCGCCGAATGAGCTTGCCCAGATCGCCGGGCGCGCGGGCCGGGGCATGAAGAACGGCACCTTCGGT
>NZ_JAHEHZ010000252.1 GCF_024639605.1 Roseobacter sp.
CTGACCTCCGGGTATGCCAGCGACGTGGTGACCAGCCGGATGGCTCAGGGCAAGGTATTTGATATTCTGCACAAACCCTACCGGCAGGAGGAGCTTGCACGCAGGCTTCAGGTGCTGCTGAATCCGCTGTCCGGCGGCTAAAGCGTTCCGACATCACAGGCAAAGCTGTAACCGATCCCGCGGACCGTCCTGATCAGTCTGGGCTTTGACGGATCGCGTTCGATCTTTTTGCGCAGCCGGGCCACCTGATTGTCTATGGTTCGGTCCAGCGGGCTCCATTCAAGCCCCCCGGTCAGATCCATCAGCTGATCGCGCGACAACACCCGCCCCGGCCGTTCCAGGAACACACTCAGCAGCCGGAAATCTCCGCTGGTCAGGTCGCAGTCCTCGCCTTTGCGGTCTGTCAGTTCGAACCGGTCTATGTTCGCAACCATCCCGTCAAACGTGAAATATGTTCCGGTCGCAGCAGCATCATCCCCCGGGTCCCGTGACGGGTCGGGCGATGTGGCTGCGGCCGTGGCTGCCGAACGGCGCAGAACGCTCCTGATGCGCGCTATAACTTCGCGGACATGAAACGGCTTGGTAATATAGTCATCAGCGCCGACCTCCAGGCCGACCACGCGGTCAATCACATCATCCCGTCCACTGACCATGATGATGGGCATCTGGGCGGTCTGCCGGATTTCGCGCGCCAGTTCTATGCCATTGTCCGCGCCCAGATGAACATCGAGCGTCATCAGGTTGATGGTCTCTGTATCAATGATCCGGCGCACCTCATCAGCGTTTTCGGCTTCCAGCACCGCAAATCCGTCATCCTCCAGAAGATTGCGCAGAAGGGTACGGATTTTAGGGTCGTCATCGACCACGAGGATTGTCTGATGTGTCACAAGCGGCACCCGGGCGGCGGAATGTGTATGCCCCAGAAATCTGAGACGATAAAACCGCCCGGTTTCAGCCGCCGGAACCGGGCGATACAATTTGATACAAAAATCTGCCCGGCCACAATACGCCGGATTACATTCGGCATCCAGGGTCATGTGAGATGATACGGGGGATCGCTCAGATGTATGTCACAATACCGACCGAACACTTTGAAACACTGCCGCCTGTCGGGATGCCTGTGCGCAGACCCGGAACACCGGAAGCAACACGGAATGCCGGGTCTTACCTCTTTTTCGAAGGGGATGAGGTCGAATGGCTCTATCAGGTGGTGTCTGGCGTTCTGCGCCTGACGCGGCTGCTTGAGGACGGCCGTCGCCAGGTCATCGCTTTCGGATACCCGGGCGATATCGTCGGGTTTCCCTCGGGTGGCCTGCATCACACGGACTGCGATGTGCTTGTGGATGCCCGCCTGCGCGTTTTCCGCCGCTCAGCACTTGAAAGCTGCGTCGGCAACCCGGAACTGCACCGGCAACTCCTTCAGGCGGCACTGGGTGAAATCAGTGCGATGCAGGATCATTTCATGATGCTGGGGCGCAAGTCAGCCGCCGAAAAACTCGCGTCTTTCCTGCACGTGCTCTTTGAACGTGTGGGGGAGGAAACAGATGGCAAAAGGCAGATTATGCTGCCAATGAGCCGGTCTGATATCGCGGATTTTCTCGGCCTCACCACTGAAACGGTGAGCCGGACGCTCACCCAGATGCGCAAGAGCGGGATCATTGACATTGAAGACATCTACAGAGTCGTGGTTCTGCGTCCGGACGCGTTGCTGAGGCTCTCTCTGGGTAACCGCTGAGGGCTGAGTTATCTCATCGGGCAACGGCGTGAAACATACCGGAGAAGCCGGCAACCCCGGGCGGCGGCCCGCAATGATCTGTCGCCGCCATCGGGCGTTTCAGTCTTCAACCGGCTTCATATCAACGTCGAGCGCCTGGCCGGGATTGCCAAGCAGAAACAGAAAGAGCGCCTTTGTCATGGCACCGATGCCCAGCAACACGAGCGTATAATTAGCGATCCAGCCGACGAAGGGGATGAAATTCAGCAGTGCAATCACACAGATGGCCACCGCAAAGATCGCGAGCCTGAGCGCGTTTCCGGGCGTATCCTGGCCACCAAGAGCGCGCCACAGATGCATGGCTACGCTGTAGGCTCCCAGAGCATATCCCAGCGTCCATGCCAGTACGATGCACAGCACTGCGACCGGCACAAAAGGCAGGCCGATGATCGTCAAAGCCGTAATCGGCACCATCCCGAAGAGTACAGACAACCCCAGAACACCCAGCAGCATGGCCTGACCGGGTGCCGATGCCACGTGCTGGCGCAGGTTTTCCAGCCGGCGCGGCATAAAGCCCAGCATCAGCGCGCCCAGAACAATGAAAAACAACAGTGAGATTATAAAGGTCATAAGAACCGACGCAAAGGTCGGCATCACAGGCATGTCCTCGTGGATGTCTTTCAGATCGTCCCAGCCCTCGCCGGCTGTGAAGCGCTCGAATACCACCCGCCCAGCGGGAGCCACGCGTTCAGGAACGGATATTTTATCGCCGGAACGGTATGTCAGAGTACCGCCGACGACGGCATCAGGGCCAAATGAGAGCGATCCGGCCAGCACCTGCATGTCACCGTCGACAGCGGCATTAAGGATAACATCGCGGCCGGCGACGGTGAGCGCCCCGGCGACGGGGCCTTCGATTGTGACGCTGTTGCCTGCAAGACGGGCGTTGCCGGCTGTCGCCGCCCCCCGCTCTGTGCGTACTGAAAACCCGGCAGCGGTGAGATCGCTGGCGACGGTCCCTCTTACGACAACGGTGGCGCCGATAGCATAGAGATCTTCAGCCACATCGGCGTTCACGGAGACATCGAACCCCTGAACATGCAGATCCCCCTGCGCTGCACCGCGCGCCGAGACCGACCGCGCGGACATAAAAGCATCACCGCCTGTGGAAATCGTTTCGCTCAGCACCTTACCTGCAAAGAACGTATCACCGCCGTTTTTCACCGTTTCAGCCGCCACCGGTGCGGAGAGGGCGAATACAATCAACGCCAGAA
>NZ_JAHEHZ010000132.1 GCF_024639605.1 Roseobacter sp.
ATATCAATGACTTAGGGGCTTGTGGCTGGGCTGGTAGGATTCGAACTTCCAGTACATCTTTTGATGGTGCCGAAATAGAGGCTTAATATCAAAAGGTTACGAGGCACTGTCCATCGTTTGAGTCTGGGCGGTAGCAGTTTAACCCGGACCAGGCGAAAATAGCGGAATGTCTCGTCTGGTTCACAATGACCATTGCCGCGATGAAAATAGTGAGTTGCTATATTTGCTGAATTGCGATCGGCAGACCTGCCTACATCTCACCGCTTGGCATGCGATGCTACCACCATCACATTCGCCCAAACTGCTACCGCGGAAATGGCGATTCCAGACTTTTCAGGGAAACGGGCAGAATATCGGAGATCCGCCGGTCTGGGGTATCTCTATACCTCTAAAGCTTCCCGAAACTACGGGCTGAAAAGCAAAAATATGCATTATATCAATAACTTAGGGGGTGGTGGCTGGGATGGTAGGATTCGAACCTACGGTACACTGTACCAAAAACAGTTGCCTTACCACTTGGCTACATCCCAACGTGAGCCGGTAATTAAGACGAAGCGCCGCAACGTTCAAGTCCCGATTTCGACAATTTCCCTGCCGGATGCATGCCGCAGGGCTCACCGCAGCGCCAGCCTGCGGGCAAGTTGGCAGCAGATTTAAGGGGCGGTTTTAAGGCGCAAGGCGTGCGGTGCTCCGGGGTCAGAGACAGATATTGCCGGAAATACCGATAAGACAATCGGCTCAGCAACGGCGCCGGGCACTCCGGCGCGCCGCCGGAAGCAGCGCAATCAGTCGCGGATTTCATTTGCGCCGACACCCCAGAGCTTCTCTTTCGGCGCCCAGCCACGATATCCGCCTGAGCGGAGCTGGCACCACCCGGGGTCGCATTTGCCCAGCCGGGCGATCACGCCCAGCTCAAGGGCCGCGGAGACCGGTGCCTCGCGGTCAGGGCGCTGGTGCAGGGTGAGCATATCCTGCTCCACGATTACGGTGCGCACACCCGACAGCAGCGAATAGTGCACCCAGCCGCCGATGCCGTCCCGGTCCTCGACCCGGCGCCAGTGGCCATGCTCCGCTGTGATGCGCAGCGGCATGTCACGGCGCTTGAACACCCAGTCGATCCGGTGCGTGAGCGACGGCCCGCGCCGCACATTGCCCTCTGACGCCTTCATCGACACGAAACGCGGCAGGGGCAGGTTGGTTACTTTTCCGGTCTGTGTCGCCGTCGAGGCGGCTCCAAACAGACTGCACAGCAATACGGCCGCGCATCCGCGGCGAAGCAATTGTTTCATGAAGTTGCCTGTATCGTGCATTTTGCTCTCGTCCGGGGTGCGGGGTTCTTGTGCCTCGTCACATCCTGGGCCACCATGTCATACAAAGCACCAAAGCGCCATGTCCCGGGAGTGTCAAAATGTCTGATCAGCGGTTGAGTGTTGTCGTTACGCGACGATTGCCCGAAGCGGTGGAAACACGCCTGTCAGAGCTCTTTGACGCCAGGCTGCGTGAGAGCGATGCGCCCATGAGCCGGGATGAGCTCAGCGAGGCGATCCGGTCTGCCGACGTGCTGGTGCCTACGATCAGCGATACAATTGACGCCGCACTGCTCGGTCAGGCCGGCGACCGGTTGAAGCTGATCGCCAATTACGGCGCGGGCGTGGACCATATCGATGTTTCAACGGCCCGGCAGCGCGGGATACTTGTGTCAAATACGCCGGGTGTGCTGACTGACGACACGGCCGATATGACCATGGCGCTGATGCTGGCGGTGTTGCGCCGCATCCCTGAGGGTCTGGCGGTTATGCAGGGCGATACCTGGGAAGGCTGGGCGCCGACGGCGTTCCTTGGCGGGCGCGTGGGCGGGCGCCGGCTGGGTATACTCGGAATGGGACGGATCGGCCAGGCGGTCGCGCGCCGTGCTGCCGCCTTTGGTATGCAGGTGCATTATCACAACCGCCGTCGTCTGCGCCCCGAAGTCGAAAAAGCGCTGGAGGCGACGTACTGGGAGAGCCTCGATCAGATGGTGGCGCGCATGGACGTGATCTCGGTTAACTGCCCCGCGACGCCCTCGACCTTTCACCTGATGAACGCACGCCGGCTGAAACTCATGAAACCCGAAGCGGTCATCGTGAACACCTCACGGGGTGAGGTGATCGACGAAAACGCCCTTACACGAATGCTGCGTGCAGGCGAAATCGCGGGCGCCGGCCTTGATGTGTATGAGCACGGCACCAAGGTCAATCCGCGTCTGCGTGAACTTGGCAACGTCGTTCTGCTGCCGCACATGGGCTCCGCCACGCGCGAGGGCCGGATTGAAATGGGCGAGAAGGTGATCATCAATATCAAGACCTTCGACGACGGCCACCGGCCGCCGGATCAGGTTGTGCCTTCTATGTTGTGACCCGTTCCTCTGACCCCGAAAGGACAATTATGCGTATAGTCCCGGTTACTGCCGCTTTACTGATTGCAACGCAGCTGCACGCCCAGCAGGCGGCTGACGCGGTCCAGCCCGAACCCGCGACGCAGGGTGCTTTCGCGGCGCTCTCAGAGGATGTTGCCGCCGCCTTTAAGGCCAAAGCCGCGCGCACGCCGGTGGAGGCCAGCGACTGGATGGTGGCCGCCGCCAACCCGCTCGCGGTGCAGGCCGGTGCGGATGTGCTGGCCGCCGGTGGCACAGCCGCGGATGCGCTTGTCGCCGTGCAGGCTGTGCTGGGTCTGGTAGAGCCGCAATCTTCGGGGCTCGGGGGCGGCGCTTTTCTGGTCTATTACGATGCGGGCTCTGGCGAACTGACCACGCTTGACGGGCGCGAAACTGCCCCTCTGGCGGCCACGCCGCGCCTTTTTCAGGACGAAAACGGTGAACCGCTGGGCTTTTTTGATGCGGTTGTCGGCGGTCTCTCTGTCGGCACACCCGGTACGCCGGCGCTGATGCAGGCCGCGCATGAGCGCTGGGGCCGCATGGACTGGGCAGGGTTGTTGCAGCCTGCGGCTGATCTGGCGGAGGCCGGATTTGGCGTCTCTCCGCGTCTGTCCGCCCTTGTCGCGAGCGATGCGGACCGCCTCTCCCGCTTTCCCGCAACGGCCGCCTATTTCCTGCCGGGCGGGACACCGCTCGCGGTGGGGCAGACCCTGAGAAACCCGGAATACGCGCAGACGCTGCAGGCCATGGCGACAGGAGGTGCTGCGGTCCTTTACACCGGGGAGATCGCAGCAGACATCGTCAGTACCGTGCGCAGTGCCGAAGGCAACCCCGGGGTGCTCTCCGAAACGGATCTCAGCATCTACGAGGTCAAAGAACGCGCTCCCGTCTGTGCCAGCTACCGTGCGCATGACGTCTGCGGCATGGGTCCGCCGTCCTCGGGCGGCCTGACTGTGGGCCAGATCCTCGGGATGCTTGAAGGCTTCGATCTCAGCGCCGGGCCCGGCGATGCGGATGTGCGCCGTCTTATAGGAGACGCCTCGCGTCTGGCGTTCGCCGACCGTGGCCGTTACATGGCCGACAGCGATTACGTGCCAGTGCCCGTGCAGGGGCTTATCGATCCGGCCTATCTCAGCGACCGCGCGGGCGCGCTCAGCGGCGACAAGGCGCTGGAATCGGCAGCGCCCGGCACGCCGGCATTCGATCACGCGCTGATCTGGGCCGATGATGCCTCCATCGAACTGCCCTCGACCTCGCATTTCGTGATCGTGGATGCCGAAGGCAGCGTCGCCTCTGTGACGACAACCATCGAAAACGGTTTTGGCAGCCGTCTGATGGTGCGAGGCTTCCTTCTGAACAACGAACTCACCGATTTCTCCTTCCGCTCGCACAGCGAGGGCGTGCCGGTCGCCAACCGCGTGGAGCCCGCCAAGCGACCGCGTTCCTCCATGGCGCCCACGATCGTTATGAAGGACGGCGCTCCGGTGCTGGCCATCGGCAGCCCGGGAGGCAGCCGTATCATCGGTTATGTGGCCGAAAGCATCATAGCACATCTCGACTGGGGCATGAACGTGCAGGAGGCGGTGTCCGTCCCTCATGCCGTGAACCGTTTTGGCACCTATGACCTCGAAGAGGGCAGCGCGGCCGCAGCGCTGGAGCAGGACCTGACGCAGATGGGGTATGAGGTGAACATCCGCGCTCTGACATCCGGTCTGCACGCGATATCTCTGGGAGAGACACTTCAGGGCGGTGCGGATCCGCGCCGCGAAGGTATTGCGCTGGGGCAGTGAGCCACAGCGCCGCAAGGAGAGTGACATGGTCAACGTAACCACGCTGCCGCGCAACGAGACCGGCATCCGCACCGTGATAGACTTGCTGAAACAACAGTTCGGCGAGCGGCTGCAGACGGGTCAGGCCGTGCGTGAGCAGCACGGGCACACCACCACCTGGATCGAGAACCAGGCACCTGATGCGGTGGTTTTCCCGACCAGCACGCAGGAAGTCTCTGAGCTGGTAAAAGTCTGTGCCACCCATGACGTGCCGGTGATCCCCTATGGCACCGGCACCTCTCTTGAGGGTCACGTGAACGCTCCCGCCGGCGGGATCAGCATTGATCTCAGCCAGATGAATCAGGTCATCGAGGTCAACCCCGGCGATCTCGATTGCCGCGTGCAACCGGGCGTGACTCGGGAGGATCTTAACTCCCACCTGCGCGATCAGGGCCTCTTTTTCCCCATTGATCCCGGTGCCAACGCCTCGCTCGGGGGCATGGCCTCTACCCGCGCCTCCGGCACCAACGCGGTGCGGTACGGCACCATGAAAGACAACGTACTCTCGCTGGAGGCTGTCATGGCTGACGGGCGCATCATCCGCACCGGCACCCGCGCGCGCAAGTCCTCTGCCGGGTATGACCTGACCCGCCTGCTCGTGGGAAGTGAGGGCACGCTTGGGGTCATCACCGAAATCACCCTGCGCCTGCAGGGGATCCCCGAGGCCATGAGTGCCGCCCGCTGTTCCTTTCCATCGGTTGAAGAGGCCTGTCAGGCGGTCACATCCGTGATCCAGTACGGTTTGCCCGTCGCCCGGATCGAGCTTCTCGACACAACGATGGTCAAAGCCATCAACGGGTATTCAAAGCTCAGTCTGCCGGAAACGCCACTTTTGCTGCTGGAATTCCACGGTACCGAAAACGGCGTGACCGAGCAGGCGGAGATCTTCGGCACACTGGCCGGTGAGGTGGGCGGCCACGGGTTTGAGGCAACTACAAGCACCGAAGAGCGCAACCGCATGTGGAAGGCCCGCCACGATGCGTACTGGGCGATGCTGCAGTACCGCCCGGGCGCCAAAGGCGTGGCAACCGACGCCTGCGTCCCGATTTCGCGGCTGGCCGAATGCGTCACCGCCGCGCAGCAGAAAGCCGATGACCTGGGTCTCATCGCACCCATTGTCGGCCACGCCGGTGACGGCAATTTCCACGTCACGCCGCTTGTCGATATGGACAATCCGCAGGAGGTGGAGAACGCCGAAATTTTCGCGTCCTGGCTCAGCGAGCTTGCGATCTCCGTTGGCGGCACCTGCACCGGTGAGCATGGCATCGGGCAGGGCAAGCAGGACTATCTGGAAAAAGAGCTGGGAGAGGCCACTGTGATCATGAGCGCCATAAAGGCCGCTTTGGATCCGGCCAACATTATGAACCCTGGAAAAATCTTCCCCGCACGCCCCTGAACGCGGCTTTGCCACCCCGCAGAAGCGCGTCATGTCGCTTTCCCGCCATGACCGGTCGGGCGCGTTTTGCGCCTTTTTGCGATCTGGGGCTAATGATCCTGCATTGACGCCAACGCGGGAGAGCATGTCATGAAAACGCAGGTCAAAGCACTGGTTGTCGGCGGGGGTGCCGTCGGGACATCGATCGCCTATCATCTTGCGCGCGCCGGCTGGGACGACGTGATGCTGCTGGAACGCGATGAGCTGACGTCGGGGTCGACCTGGCATGCGGCGGGTCTGCTGCCGTACTTCAACATGTCCTTCGCAACCACGCATATCCACGATTATTCCATCCGCTTTTACAAAACCCTCGAAGAGGAAACCGGCCTGAACGCGGGATTTGCGGTCGTGGGCAATCTGCGCATGGCGCAGACTGATGAGCGCATGGACGAATATATGCTCTATGCCTCGACGGCCGAGACCTGCGGCGTGCCCTATCAGTGGCTGACGCCCGATGAGATCAAGGCGAAATGGCCGCTGATCAACACCTCTGACCTCAAGGGCGCGCTCTATCACCACACCGACGGATATATTAACCCCGCTGATGTCACCATGGCGATGGCCAGGGGAGCCCGCCAGCGCGGTGTGATGATCGAACGTAAATGGCAGGCGGATGCCTTTCACTGGACCGGTACCCACTGGGAGGTGACCGCGACGAAAATGGTCGAAAAGGGCGGCAATCTGGTGGCGTCCGACGAGCAGATCGTGATCACCGCCGAGCATGTGGTCACTGCCTCCGGCAACCACGCGCAGCGCACCGCAAAGATGCTCGGCATCAAAATCCCCGCGATCCCGGTCGAGCACCAGTTCATCGTCATGGATCAGGACCCCGAACTGGTGAAATTCCGCAAAGACGCGGGCAACCCCGAACACCCGGTGATCCGCGATGCTGATGCACAATCCTATGTGCGTGAAGAGCGCGGTGGCTGGATCCTCGGTGTCTATGAGAAAAACGCGCCCGCGCGCTTTGAATACGGTGTACCCGACAGTTTCCGCGCCGATCTTTTCCAGCTGGATCTGGAGCGGATCGAAGAACAGTATCTGGCGATGATCCACCGCATCCCCTCTTGCGAAGAGAGCGGGCTGAAGGACGATTTTAACGGTCCCATCTGTTACACCCCCGATGGCAACCCGCTGGTTGGTCCCGCGCCCGGGCTGCGAAATATGTGGCTGGCCGAGGGGTTCTCTTTCGGCATCACAGCCGCCGGCGGAACCGGCTATTACCTGGCGCAGATGATGGTTGAGGGCGAGGCAGAGATCGACATGGCCTCGCTCGACCCCAAACGCTATGGCGACTGGATGACCACCGAATATGCCGCGCGCAAAAATGAGGAAGCCTACGAACACGTCTATATCCTGCACCATCCGGATGAAGAACGCCCGGCCTGCCGCCCGCTGCGTACGGCCCCGGCCTATGACCGGCAAAAGGCGCGCGGCGCGCAGTTTGGTCATGTGAACGGATGGGAGCGGCCCAACTATTTCGGCCCGCTGGACGCACCGGACAGTTTCGACCATGACGCGCGCAGCTTCCGGCGCGGCGGCTGGTGGCAGCACGCGGTAGATGAGGCGAAAGCGATCCGCGAGGGCGTGGGTCTCATCGATGCCACGGCCTTCACCAAGCATCTTGTCAAAGGGCCCGGGGCCACACAGTTCCTCAACTGGTTCACTTGTAACAAACTGCCCTCCGTGGGGCGTATCAACCTGACCTATGCGCTCACCGGCCGTGGCACGACGCGCACGGAATACACCATCGTCCGGCTTGCGGAGCATGAATATTATCTCGTGAGTGCCGGTGCCTGGACGGCCTATGACGGCGATTTCCTGCGCAAGGCGATCGAGGACAAAGCCCCGGAAGTCGGTTATATCGAATGCCACGACGTGACGACGCAGTGGGGCGTGTTTGCCATCGCTGGGCCAAAGTCGCGCGATGTCCTGAACGCGCTTGTGAAAGATGCCGACCCGGCGACGGTACTCTCCAACAAGCGCTTCCCGTGGCTGACCTTGCGCAATATCGAGCTTGGGATGTGCCCGGTGCGGGCGATCCGCGTGGCCTATACCGGCGAGCTTGGCTGGGAACTGCATCACCCCATCGAGATGCAGAACTACCTTTTTGATCAGCTCGAATCTGCAGGTGCGCCGTTGGGGATGAAATTCGTAGGCGCCCGGGCGCAGAACTGGCTCAGACAGGAGAAATCATACCGCGCTTTCGGCAATGAGCTTGGCCGTGACGCGACCCCTCTGGAGGCTGATCTGCCGCGTTTTGTGGATCTCAGCAAAGACTTCCACGGCAAGGCAGAGCTTGAGAAAACCGGTGTGCGCTCAAAATGCGTGACGCTTCTCATCGACGGGCCGGAAGATGCCGACCCCTGGGGCCGCGAGGCGCTTTATCATGGCGACACCCGTGTGGGCCGTCTGACCTCCGGCGGCTATTCGGTTGCCTTCGGGAAATCCATCGGGATGGGCTACGTGACGCCCGATCTTGCGGTCGCCGGCACAAAGCTGCAGGTGAAGATGCTTGACCGGCTCTGGGACGCGGAAGTCACCGAGGACAGCCCCTATGATCCGAAAAACGAACGCATCCGCATCGATGGCTGAACCATAGACCGGGTACAGGACAACCCCCGGCACGCCGCAGTGCCGGGTTCAACCGCACGTCGCGACAAAGGCGAGGTTGTTCGCCGGCATTTCGTGACAGGAAAGACCTGTCGCCCCCGCAGCCCGCAGCCACGCCGTGATCTCACCGTCATCCTTATACCCGATTGCGGGATCAGCCGCGCGCAGGTCTGCGTCGAACCTGGCGTCACCCTCGCTGGTCAGCTTCCCGTCGCGGCGAAAGGGACCGTAGCAGATAAACCGCCCGCCGGGTGACAGCGCCGCCATTGCTTCCGCAACGACGGTCTGCGCCGCGGGGCCGGAGATCAGATGCAGCAGGTTGACCACCAGAATTAACGCCTGGCCTGCATGATCCGCCGACCAGCCCGCCCGCGTTGCATCGAGATCAATCGCGGGCAGGACTGTTCCGGCCCCGGAGTCCTGCGCCCAGGCATCAATGCTGGCACGGCGCGCTGGATCGACGTCAGAAGGTTGCCAGATCAGACCGGGCAGGGCGGCGGCAAATACCGCCACATGCTGTCCGGTGCCACTGGCGATTTCCAGAGCGGTGCCGGTTACGGGCGCATGGCTTTGCAGAAATTCGCTCAGCGCACCGGCATTCCGGGCGGCGGCGGGGGCGTGCATCCTTGCACCGTCTCCACCGGTCGCTACGCTGGCACTTGCGGGCAACCTGCCGGTCATCTGAGCCGCCATGGCGTCGGCGCATCAACCATAGCCGGTTCAGATCCGATCTTTCTGCTCGCCCCCGGACCGGCCGGCGTCGCATCCATCACCCGGGCATCCTGCGGCGCGACAAGGTCCTCCTCTGCGGGCGGGTCCAGCAGCGCGCCTGCGTCAGGCTTCGCGTAGCAGCTCTCGCCGACCCCGAAAAACATGCGCCATCCCTTTGGGTCATGCCCGTCAGGCGCCGGAATACGCGCTATTGCCCGGCGGCAAGGCACAATCCCACTGGGCGCGACTTCTGCCATCACGGTCACCTCATGGCCCGCAGCGCTGGCCGCGTTTGCGAGCGACGCGGCACTGAATGCCCCGAAGGGCGTGCTCACCTGCCACCGACCGCCGCCAGAGCGGATGCCGTTTACCTGCGCTCCGGTCAGAACAGTGCAACAGTTGTCACGTACAACGCGGACAAAGCCCTGCATCAGGCAATTGCGACCAGTGTCATGACCGGCGTCGTGATCCCCGGCAAGGGCGACGGTCTCCGTACCCCGCACCACAGCGCGCGCCTCTGGCGCGCTGATCTGCCCCAGACCAAGAGAGCTCAGATCGTCGTGAAAGAGTTCTTTCTCATTCTTCCGGGCGAGGATCATCAGTCTGCGCGGCGTA
>NZ_JAHEHZ010000032.1 GCF_024639605.1 Roseobacter sp.
CTCGTTCAGGTCGTCAGAACAGACGGTGTCCTCAGTTTTCCCGGATCAGTCGCACAGGGGCAGGGACGTCTGTTTTGTCGTCTGTCCGGCGCGGTGGTACTCAAAACCCGTATTTGTTAAGGACGCGGGATAAAGGACCACAGCGGTCTGGTCACAAAAATGCCGGCTGGCGTAAAGAAGAGCCGGTCGCGGCGCCACCGCCCCCGGGCCGCTCTGTTCGGGCAGTGGTCCGCCCCGGGCTGGTGCTGTGCAGCGGCAACAGATCAGACCGCGGGTCATTGCCGCACGCACTGCTGCCACTCGCGCCACGGCCGGTGCGAATTCGCGGGGTTCCTGCCGAACATGCTTGCCAGATCAGCAGCTTTACCTGTTCACTGACAGGGGCATGGAGGATTTTAATGAGCGACGATATTTTATACGACAAACAGCACATAGATTTTCTGGAAGACATCTGGGGCGATGGCTTTCTGTCTCCCGGCGGCGCGGATGAAGTCGGGCGGGTTCTGACCGGCGTTGATGTGGCCGGCAAACACGTCCTTGATATCGGGTCCGGCTCGGGAGCCTGCGCGGTTCTTCTGGCGCGCGATTATGGCGCGGTCAAAGTAACAGGCATAGACGTTGAGGACCCGGTCTGTGACGCCGCGAGGGCGCGTATCGCCCGCGAGGGTGTGTCGGACAAAGTCGAGATCGTAAAAGTCAGCCCCGGACCTTTTCCCTTCGGGGACGATACATTTGACCTCGTCTTTTCGAAAGATTCGATCATCCACATCCCCGACAAAACAGCGCTGACCGCTGACGCCTTTCGCGTGTTGCGGCCCGGAGGCCGGCTTGCAATGTCCGACTGGCTGATCAGCCATGATCACGCCCCCTCGCCGGAGATGGCGGACTACATCGCAGAGGAGGGGCTCGATTTTGCGATGGCATCGCCCACGGCTTATGCTGCGGCCATGGAGGCGGCAGGGTTCACCGATGTTGAACTGGTCAACCGCAACCCCTGGTACAGCGGCGTCGCCCGCGACGAACTGGCATGGCTCACCGGCGCAGAACGCGACCGCCTGAGCGACCGGCACGGGCGGGACTTCATCGATCATCAGATCGCAATCTGGAGCAAGCTTGTAGGCGTCCTCGAGAGCGGAGAACATTGCCCGCACCACATTCGCGGGCGCAAACCGGCGTGAGCCGTAAAGGACAGGGGCCGTTGTAAAGGCCACGCGATATCGGAGCCGTTGCCCGCGCTGACTGCGACAGCATTTTGCCGGGAAACCGTATCGTGCTGAATGTTTGCACTGTGTCGACCGCGCGCGCGCCCGCAAGGTCCGGCGTGCTGCCCCGGCAATTGAATATCCGTTCAACCGTGCCATAGTGACGGCACGGCATGAAAACACCACCAGGTGCCCGCTCTGATGCGGCACGAGGAGATGACTACGTGACACCCAAAGCAGGCCACAACCGCACGATCGAGCACATGTTGGATGTCGATCAGAAGCACCATCTGCACCCCTGGGAGTATATGGGGTCCTGGAAGGAGGGCGAGCGATATGCTTTCACCAGGGGCGAGGGGATTTACGTCTACGATGGCGCCGGGCGCCGCCTGATCGACGGACCAGCGGGCATGTGGGCGGTGCAGATCGGCTATGGCCGCACAGAAATGGCTGATGCAATTGCAGCTCAGGTGATGGAACTGCCCTATGCCTCCCCCTGGTCTTCGACCACAGCACCGGCTGCGGCACTTTCTGAGAAGGTCGCGGCACTGGCGCCCGCCAACCTCAACACGGTGATGTTTACCACAGGTGGCTCGACGGCTGTGGATACTGCGCTGCGCACGATGCAGTTTATGAACAACCGGCTCGGACGGCCTGAGAAAAAGATCATTATCGCCCGCGAAAAGGGCTATCACGGATCGACCTATCTGGCGGCCAGCGTGACCGGCAAAGAGCGTGACAAAAGCTGTTTCGATTTTGAGGACCGGCTCGTGCGGTTCCTGCCGGACGTGAACCCCTATATCCGGCCGGAGGGCATGAGCGAGGCGGCCTGGTGTGACGCGAAAGTTGCTGATCTGGAACGCGTGATTGCCGACGTGGGCCCGGAGTATATCGGTGCCTTTATCGCCGAGCCGGTGCTTTGTTCCGGTGGCGTAATCATCCCTCCCGAAGGTTATCATCGCCGCACGCTCGAGCTTTGCCGCAAGCACGATATTCTTTATATTTCTGACGAGGTCGTCACGGCCTTCGGACGGCTCGGACACTGGTTTGCGTCTGAAGAGGTCTTCGGGATCGAACCCGATATCATCACCTGTGCTAAGGGCATCACTTCGGGCTATCTGCCGCTGGGGGCCTGTATCATCTCTGACCGGGTGATGGAGCGTATGACAGGGGCCGATCACGATGTGCTTTTCCCCAACGGATACACCTATTCGGCGCATCCTGTGTGCTGTGCCGCAGCCCTGAAAAACATCGAGATCATCGAACGCGACGGCTTGCTGGAGCACGTCCGGGCGACCGCACCGCAGTTTCAGGAGCGGCTGACGGCGCTGGAGGCCTCGCCGATCATCGGGGACGCGCGCGGCATGGGGCTTCTTGGCTGCCTTGAGGGGCTCATTGATGGCCGCAAGACGCCGCTTGATGTGCAGCGCACGCTTGGCGCACGACTGGACGAGGCCTGCGAGGCGCGCGGGCTGATCGTGCGGCCGCTTATCAACATGTGCGTCTTCTCACCGCCGCTGACGATCTCGCCCGGGCAGGTCGATCAGATGTTCGACATTTTGACCGATGCCATATCTGAGGTCGAAGAGGAATTCGCCGAGACCTGAGCTTCGGCCATGTCGATATAGCTGGCGATGATGACCCGGGTGCCGGCATCCGTTTCCCAGCTCACACTGTCATTCTGGTGGATATAGGCCGTCTCGCCGGACAGGAATTCATGCGCTTCCTGTCCGTCGTGCAGGCTCAGACGGCCCTCCAGTACAGAGATCAGCATGTTTTCGCCCGCCTTTTTACCAGGCTGCCGCGTTGCGCCAAAGCTCTGCACTTCGACGCGCATGGTGCCTGCGGCGTTCAGAAAATCGGTGCGCGAAGCCGTCACATCTGCATCCCCCGGTGCGGACAGGTCGGGCACGGTGATGCGTTTAAGTGAGGCGTTCTCTGCATCTGGCACGGGGCCGTCGAGGATCATGAAGATCTTGTGCACGGTGCCTGGCTGTTTCCACTGGCACATGAAGCCTTTGGGGATCACGAAAGCATCACCTGCGCGGATCTCGATCTCCTGCCCGTCGGGCAGCACCATCGACAGATCACCCTTGAGAAAAAACATATACTCATCAACCGGATAGGGCATCATCTGATCGGTAAAAGCGGTGCAGTCCCAGACCCCGGCGAGATAGCCCTGCGCCTCTGTCTCGTGATAGATGTGGCCGCGCTGTACGGGCTTTCCTGACACGAGGCTCGCGTAATTCATCTCCTCCCAGGTCTCCAGACCGTCCGGGCCCTGAGGATCGAAGCGGATGATTGTGGCTGTCCTGGTCATTGCGTTTCCTTTTCATGGCTTACGTCTTCCCGGCACAGAAAAACGGTATTCGTCAGGCGGCGGTACATCCGCAGATGGCTTGAGGTTCCGGGGCAGGCGCGCGGGTCGATATGCGCATAAGCGGCATCAGGCCGGGCGCAGTCATGAAACTGCATCACCGAAAAACAGGTCTGGGTATGAGCCTCTTCCGCTTCCATCGGCGTGTCGTTCACGCGCCGCCCGAGCGGGCCGGCCCCGGCGGTTATGCCGGCCGCGCGCAGATCCGCGTTAAAAGCGTCATGATCACTGGCAAAGGTGGCGACATCCTCTCCGGGACGCGGATCAAAGGAGGAGAGCATGAGTATCAACATTGTTCTCAAAGTGCCGTTCCGGCGGGCACCGGTTCGGGCAGGGATGTTTCGACAGTAGACCAGACCCCGGCGCGCGAGATCTCGTGCAGAACATCTTCCCAGCCGGCAGGACCTCTTTCAAGTGCATTCGCTGATGGCGTGCCTCGTGACGTCCGTGGCCTGTCCGCGTTTCTCGCGATCATGAGGCCACTGCAGTGAAATTGCCGGCAAAAGATTTCTTTCACGTTGCTGTCTGTAGACGTGCCGGAGAACGAATAAAGCGCGGGGACAACGGCTCTGAAGATACCACCCTTTGCCCGCATTCTGTGGCGCGCGATCGTGGCGTCCGAAGGGGTTTCGCATCCGGGCAGGATAACCCTGTCTCCCGCATCCGGACCGTAATCTCTCACAATCTGACCGCACATCTGTGGCGCGTGGAGAAGATGCGGAAAGGCCCTTGCCACAGGCTCACTCAGCGACCGGCGCCGGGGCAGGATCGAGCGCCTGCTGCACGCGCTTTAAGTTTTGTTTGCGTGCGCTGCAGCTGTCGCACTCAGAGGCCCGGGCTATTGCTGCGGGCGGCGGTTCTGGAGTGGTGGTGAGGACATAAAATGCACCCGCCCCACCGAGGGTGACAAGAAGAATCCCCGCTGTGATCCACGGCGTGCGCATGTTCAGGCCGCGCCGTTTTGCAAAAACCGACGCAGCGGACCAGGGCTGTCGGGGTGCCCGGCGCTTTCCCGGTTCAGGAATTCGACTGCCACGATTTCATGCGCGGTCGCCACCCTGAGCGCGGGCAGGTCTTCGGGCGGGGCTATTGCCTCAAGACGCTCGAAATCAGCGATGTAGCCCGGATAGGTCCGGTGCATTCCGCCGATGATTTCTTCCCAGTCGGTTGAATCCTCTGCGGCCTGCGCCCGGCCACTGGCCCTGAGCGCATCTGTCGCGCGGGGCGTCAGGCCGTATTTTTCCACAAGCGGGCGCATGGCGGCGGCGGTAAATGTCTCCACATCTGCCAGAAGCTGCAGCTTTTCGCATGCACCCTTGTCAGCAAACCGCGCGGCAAGGCCCGTAAAATATGCCTCACCTTCGACCTCTTCCTCGTAATAGCGCAGCAGCGTGTCAAGGTAATCCGGCGAAGGCGCCGTGGATGCTGACGGGGCCACCAGACCAACGTCCACGCGATCGTGTTTAAGGGGCATGTCCCTGTCTGTGACCTCTTCGAGCTCACGTGCATAGCGGTGCCCGGCATAGGTTGCACCGGCCACAATCGAGGGTGCATTGCAGTCCCCGATCCGCGTGAGCGTGAAGGGCAGGGCATCGGTATCGCCGTCAACGGTTGCCAGGATCTCATGATAAAGCGCGTCATCGGGACTGCGCTGGGTGACCATGACGACCGAGCTCACAGCAAGCTGTTTTTCGGCGCCGGTAAACTGACATGAGAGAACTGCGTTCTGACCGTCAAAGGAGGCGAGCGCCTGCGAAAGCTCAAGATCAATTCCGAGTTTCATCAGATGGGTGCGGACAGTCCACCGCTCGGAGGTTTTGCCGGCCCATTCCGAGATCACCTCGGAGGGCGTGCAGAGCGTGACCGCGAGCCCCGCCGCCTTCAGCTTTTCGGCGATCACACCGCCCATGTAATAGCCGTCCTCGTCATAAACGAGCGTCGGGCTGTCCGGCAGCCGGCCATCCATGATGTCATCCGCCGTGAGGATATCCGGATCGCTGCCGGCCGCCACTACAGAGACATAGGTTTCGCCGTCAAAGCGGTCTTTACGCCAGCGCGCGCCCGTGGCGATGGCCACGTGATCCGCGCCGAAATCGATGACGTCTCTGGCGGTCAGCGGGCTTTCGGCAAAGACCTCGACATTGGTCATCTTGTGAAACTGCTGCACGCGGTAGTCGCGCACGCGGATGTATTCGTTCATGCCGGGCAGGGCTGCCTCGCGCGGCAGACGGCCACCTGGTTCGCGCCCGGCATCTGCCAGCGTGACCTTATAGCCGCGTTTGCCAAGAGCGCGCGTGGCCTCAAGACCTGCCGGACCGGCTCCCACCACGAGCACCGAGGCGTCAGTGCGTGCGGGGTTCATCTCTTCGGGGTGCCAGCCCTTGCGCCATTCTTCACCCATTGTCGGGTTCTGCGTGCAGCGGATGGCCACGCCGATGCTGTCGCCGGAATAGCAGACATTACACCCGATGCATTCGCGGATGTCCTCAAAGCGACCCTCCTCGACCTTCTTTGGCAGGAACGGATCCGCGATGGAGGGGCGTGCCGCGCCGATGAAATCGGTGATACCGCGCCGGATCTGGCTGACCATCGTATCGGGCGAGGTAAAGCGACCGACAGTGACCACCGGCTTATCCGTCTGGCTTTTGACAAAGTCCATGTAGGGCTCGAGAGCGGCCTCTTTGGTGAAGCGGGACACCCCCATCTCGACAAAATAATTGGCGATGTTGATGTCCCAGAGGTCGGGCAGACCGGCCAGCATGCCGAACATATCGCGCCGTTCACCGTGGATCGGCACCCCGTCCTCGCCGATCTGCTCATCTGCGGAAAAGCGCACAGCAACGGCGCAGCGGTCGCCGACTGCCTCTTTTGTCTCCTCGATCAGTTCGCGCACCAGCCGCACGCGGTTGGTAAGGCTGCCGCCGTATTCATCGTTGCGGGTGTTGGCTTTGGGGCTGAGAAAATTTGAGAGCAGATAGGTATGCGTGGCATAGACATAGACGATGTCAAACCCTGCATCCCGCGCGCGCAGAGCGGCCCGTCGATGCCAGCGGCGCAGATCGCGGATATCCTGTTTGTCCATCGCGCGGGTCTGGAACGGATGACCGACCGCATTGGGCATGCTGTCGAGATCCAGCGCAATCTCACGTGTCAGCATATTGGCCGTGCGCGCCCCGCCATACCAGAGCTCAGCACCGGCCAGCGCCCCGTGTTCATGCACCTTGTCGGTCATCAGCGAATGCGCACGCACGTCGCTGTCATCCCAGAGAGAGGCCGAGACATGAGTGAGATCGTCCGAGGAGGGGTGGATAGAATTGTATTCCGTGCAGACCACGCCCCAGCCGCCTTCGGCCTTGGTGGCCCGCAGATCGGCCAGCATGCGGGGTCGCATATACCCCATGCCGGTGCAGTGCGGTACCTGATAAAACCGGTTTTTCGCCGTGACGGGGCCGATTTTCTGCGGCTGGAAAAGGATGTCGTATCGCGGGTCTCGGGACACTGGAATAGCCTCGGATCAGGAAGGGGACAGATTAATGAGTTCGCGGCGGAAGGGCACGTCGCCCATGTCGGGTGCGCCCAGTTCGCGGGCATAACGGTGGCCGCTGTAAACGGCGGCAGCAATGGTCGAGGGGCCGAGCGCATCACCGATGCGCGGCAGATCAGGACGCGCGTGCCAGAGATCATCCACCGGGCTGCGCATAGTGACCAATACGGCTGTCTCACAGGATATGCTGCGCGGCGCATCGGTGAAAACACAGCCGATATCTACCTCGCCTGCACGGATCGCGGTGAGATTATGGGAGGTAATGATCCGGACGCCGAGCTCCAGCAACTGCTTCTGTATGGCGTGCTGATCCAGGGTGTTGTGCGTCCAGGAGGAGACGTCACCGGCGGGTGTCAACAGTGTCACCTCCCGGCCTTCGCGCCGGAGCTTTTCGGCAATCACGCCGCCCATATAGAAATGATCGTCATCAAAGACCACAACCGGCCCGTCGGGCACCGGCCCCGCCATCACGTCATCAGGTGTCAGAACCTGCGTGCCGTCCGTGCGATCGATACCCAGCGGGTTCTGTCGCCCGATCCCGTCCGCCGTCCAGCGCGCGCCGGTGGCGATTGCCACATGGTTCGCACCAAATTCCGCGATGGTGTCGGGTGTCATGGCGCTCTCCAGAAACAGATCCACATTGGCCATCTGGCTGATCTGATACGTCCGGTAATCGGCGACGCGCCCCCATTCGGCAAGGCCGGGCAGCTTTCGTTCAAGGGTCACGCGACCGCCGGCCTCACCGGCTTTGTCTGCCAGCGTTACGTGATAGCCGCGCTGACCCAGCGCGCGGGCGGCTTCCAGACCAGCGGGACCTGCGCCGATGATCAGCACGGTTTCATCCGCCGTCCGAGGTGCAATCCGCTCAGGGTGCCAGCCCTTGCGCCACTCTTCGCCCATGGTCGGGTTCTGGGTGCATCGGATGGGCGTGAAATGATTGTCACCGGCGACACAGATATTGCACCCGATGCATTCGCGGATGTCCTCTGTGCGCCCTTCCTCGATCTTTTTGGGCAGGAAGGGATCGGCAATCGAGGGCCGCGCCGCGCCGATCATATCAAGCCGGCCCTTGTTGATCAGCGAAACCATTGCATCGGGCGAGGTATAGCGGCCGACACCGACCACGGGTTTGCTGGTGACTTCTTTCACGAAGGCCACAAAATCGTCCTGAAACCCCTGCGGCTTGAACCTGGACGTGGCGCTGTCATGCTCCCATGCGCTGATGTTTACGTCCCAGAGGTCGGGTTCTTCGGCAAGCATTTCGATCAGTTCGCGGCCCTCACCGGTGCTGGTAAACCCGAGGTCCCCCATCAGTTCATCGACGGCAAAGCGCAGCGCCACCGCACAGGTATCGCCAACGGCGTCTTTGGTATCGGCGAGCACTTCACGCAGCAGCCGCGCGCGGTTTTCAAGGGAGCCGCCGTATTCATCCGAGCGGCGGTTGCGGTAGGGCGAGAGGAAATGCGAAATCGTCGAAAGCTGGTGTCCGGCATAGACATATACCAGATCAAAGCCGGCTTTTTTCGCACGCAGTGCCGCATTGCGATGCCAGCGGCGCAGATTGCGGATGTCTTCGCGATCCATAGCGCGGGCCTGCACCGGGTCGTGCAGGGCCACAGGCAGGTGCGAGGGGGCAAGCGGCACATCACGGCTGTAGCGGTTGGCGGCCATCTGGCCTGCGTGATTGATCTCGGCACCCGCAAGGCTGCCAAATTCGTGGATACCCTCACACATCTTCGCCAGCACGGGGATATCGCTGTCGTCCCAGAGCCGCCCGCCAGCCCAGGGCGAATGATCGCCCGAGGGGTGGATCTCGATCTCTTCGGTGCAGATCACGGCCCAGCCCCCTTCGGCCTTGGTGCGACGCATCTCAGCCATGGAGGACGGAAAACTGCGGCCCATGCCGTTGCAGTGCGGCACCTGATAAAAGCGGTTGCGCGCGGTCACCGGGCCGATCTGCACCGGCTCAAAGAGGATGTCGTATCGCTTATCTCTGCTCATTCAGCTGTCCCGGAGCCGGGCGCTGTCCCGCCGTCAAAATGGGCGGGGAAAACTGTCGCGAGATAGCTGCGAATTCTGTTTCTGGCATCTTCGCGGGTGAACTCGCCCGGATAGATCAGGATGTTGAGGCAAAAGCCGTCGAAAAGCCCTTCGAGGGTCTCCGCAATGCTTTCGGCTTTCATGCCTTCGTAACTTCCCTGTTCAATGATTTCACGGCACAGACGCGTGGAGGTCTGCCAGCGTTCGGTGTCGATCCCCGACATAATCTCGCGATAGGATTTGCGGTATCCTGCCTCGCCGTAAAAGGCCGTCCAGACGGTCAGCTTTTTGTGACTGCAGATCTTCGGATGAAACTCGGAATCGACAATTGCCAGCAGCTTGCCGGCAGCAGTAGGCTTGTCCGTGATGATCGTTTTGCGCCACAGCGCACGGTGTTCTTCGGCCAGAAAGCGCAGGGTTTCTTCAAGGAGGTTTTCTTTGCTTTCAAAGTAAAAGTTCACAATCCCCAGAGACAGACCCGCAAATCCGGTCACCGTCGTCATCGTGGTGCCGGAAATGCCGTACTTCGATATCGACTCGATCGTGGCCTCAATCAGCTGTTGTCGCCGGACCTTGCGGGAGGCCGTGCGTCCGTTGCGCGCATTCGTTCTGCTGGCTTTTGTTGTCGCTTCCGGCACTGCCACCTGTCGATTCCCGTCCACGGTCATTCCGGGCGCAGCACAACGGCTGCCTCGTTATGCCACTTCAACCAGACCGGGCTGCCTTCGCTTACCGAAAATGAGCTACCTGACCCGTTTTGCGCAGATACCGCAACCGGCGCTTCAACTCCCTCAAGCTCGACATAGTAATGGCTGCGCTCCCCCAGATAGGCTGCGTTTCTGACGACCCCGCGCGCGTGCCCGCTTTCGCCTGCCGGGGCTTCTCCGGCCAGCTCAAACCGTTCCGGGCGCAGCGCCACATGCACTGTGTCACCGTCGGTAAAGGCGCCTTTGGGTCCGGGGATATGCAGCGTCCCGAGACCCGCGGCATCCACGGTCAGCCCCGCCGCGTCCGACCCTGTCACGCGTCCGTCAAAGAAATTCATGGTGCCGATGAATGACGCAACCTCCCGGCTGACCGGGCGTTCATAAAGCCCTGTGGGTGTATCGAGCTGCAACACCTCTCCGCGAGACATCACGGCGATCCGGTCCGACAGGGTCAGCGCTTCTTCCTGATCGTGTGTCACGAAAACAAAGGTGATGCCGACCGTGCGCTGCAGCTCTCTGAGTTCAAGCTGCATCTGTTCGCGCAGCTGCTTGTCGAGCGCGCCCAGCGGTTCATCCAGCAACAGGACTTTGGGCCGCAGGATCAGCGCGCGGGCAAGGGCGACGCGCTGGCGCTGACCCCCTGACAATTCGTTGGCCTTGCGGTTTCCGTACCCCGGCAGTTTGATCAGGTCCAGCATCTCACCGACCATCCCGTTCACCTTCGCCCCTGACAGCTTTTGCCTGCGCAACCCGTAAGCGATGTTGTCCCGAACATTCAGATGCGGAAAAATTGCATAGTTCTGAAAGACCATATTGACCGGGCGCAGGTGCGGCGGCACGTCCGTCATCGGCTGACCATCGATAAAAATCCCGCCCGAAGAAGGGTTTTCAAAGCCCGCGAGCATGCGCAGCAGCGTAGTCTTGCCGCAGCCCGACGAGCCAAGCAGCGAAAAGAACTCTCCGTGTCCGATGTCGATGGAGACGTCGCTGATCGCCTGAAAGCTGCCGAAGTATTTATCCACATTCCGGATGGAAATGAACCTGTCCTGCGGGGTCATGAGACGCTCCCTTTTGCAGAGCCGGAAAGCGCGCCGCGATTGATCCACTGACCGGCGAAGACCAGCACGAAAGAGACAAAGATTATTATCGAGGACAGCGCGAGGATGGACGGGAACTGCTGTGGAAAGCGCAGCTGTCCCCAGATGTACATCGGCAGTGTGGGCTCAGTCCCGCTGAGGAAAAATGCGAGGATAAATTCATCAAACGACACCGTGAAGGTGAGCATCAGGCTGGCCACCACACCGGGCCCCACCATGGGCAGCGTCACACGCCAGAAGGTCCAGAATGCATTTTCGCCCAGATCTGCCGAGGCCTCTTCAATTGAGGCGTCAAATCCTTCAAAACGCGGGATCAGCACGGCGATAGAGAAGGGCAGGCAGACTATCATATGGCCGATCGCCACGGTATAGAGCGACAGCGCGACGCCAAGCTGGCTCAGCAGTACCAGCAGCGCCACACCGAAGATGATCAACGGTACGACCAGGGGCAGCATGATGAAGGTAACCATCGGCCCTTTGCCCGGCATGCGATAACGGGTGATCGCCTTCGCCGCGAAAACCCCCAGGGTGGTCGAAAATACAGCCACCACCACGCCGACACGCACAGAGTTCCAAAGCGCATTCCAGACCGCATCGCGCTGAAAAAGCTCGCCGTACCATTGCAGGGTGAACCCTTCGAGCGGGAAGCGGACATAAAGTGAGTCGTTAAAGCTGAAAAGCGGCAGGAACATCACCGGGACGTAGAGCAGGATCAGAAACACCACCGCATAAATCTGCAGGGGCCGGTTGGGTCGGCGGATATAGCTTTCGCCACTCATGAAACACGCTTTCTGACGAACAGGGTGAGCAGGATGAAGACAAGGCTGATGGTCGCAATGCACAGCATCAGGATAATCGAGAGCGCCGCCCCCATCGGCCAGTTGTTGATCGGGCCGAATTGTTTCTGGATCAGATTGCCGATCATCGCGCCGTCGGGTCCACCCAGAAGTGCCGGCGTGATATAGTCGCCGGTTGTGGGAATAAAGATCAGCAGGCTGGCAGAGATCACGCCCGGCAGCGACAGGGGGAGTGTGATGCGGAAAAACCGCCGGACCGGCCCGTCGCCCAGATCAGTGGCTGCCTCCAGCAGGGATTTGTCGATCTTCTCCAGCGAGACATACAGCGGCAGAATGGCAAAGGCGGCCCAGGCATGGGCAAGCGTGATGATCACCGCCTGCTGGCTGTAGAGCAGGAATTCCAGCGGGGCCTCGATCAGGCCCATATTCATCAGCGCCGAATTGATCACGCCCTCATAGCCCAGAACGACCTTCCAGGCGAATACGCGCAAAAGATAGCTTGTCCAGAAGGGCAGCGTCATCAGCACAATCCATAACATCTTGTGACGATGCACGTGGAACGCGACGTAATATGCCATCGGATAACACAGAAGCACGGTAAAGACGGTCACCATACCGGAAATGAAAAGCGACCGGTTGAGCAGCGCGGTATAAATCGGTCTTTCGAAGAACTTCTGATAGTTCGCGGTGGTAAAGCCTGTGTCAAAGCCGAACCCCGACGCGGTCCAGAAACTCATGACCAGCAGAATGCCGAAGGGCACAAGGATCAGCACGCCCAGGAAGATCAGCGAGGGCGCAAGCAGGGCGTAGCCTCTTGCCGCCTCAGAGCGCTGCATCAGGCGGCCAAAACGCCCCGCCGTGGCCTGTGTCGCGACGGGTGCGCTGCGCGTCTGGAGGGTCTGATCACTCATCGGGTCCGACCTGATCAAAAGGTGGGGTGATGCCCGTGCTTATCGCTGTCGCGGGGCGGGGCAGGCGACGCCGGAGGGGTCCCGGCGCCACGAGTGTCGTCAGAACCCTGCTTTGATTTCCTCAAAGACAGTGTTCATTTTAGTCTCCCACTCCTGGGTCTGCGGCACCTGGAAATGCCCTGCGCCGAGGATATCGGAGGGCGTGTCACTCAGGCCGAGACCTGAGAGCGTTTCCGCATCGAACTGCTCAAACGATTTGTTGTTGGAATGTCCGTATCCGTAATCGTTGATCATGAACTTTCCGGATTCCACGCTGAGCAGGCTGTCGATGACGTCATAGGCCCTGTCGATGTTTGGCGCATCTTTGTGGATCATCAGGCCGCAGACCCATGTCAGCGCGCCTTCTTTGGGGCTCGCAAACTTAACCGGCACGCCTTCGGCTTTGAGTACGGTCGCGGAGCTGTTCCAGGTCATCGCGGCAACCATCTCACCGGAGGCCAGGGCCTGCTCGAGTGTTGTAGTGTCATCGGTATAGGTGCGCAGCAGCGGGCGCTGTTCGCGCATCACGGCGGCGATTTTCTCAAAGGCCTCATCGGTGTGGATCTGATCCATCGGCACGCCTGCTTTGATCGCCCCGCACCACCAGGCGTCGCCGCCGGACGCCAGTGAGCCAAGCCGCCCGGAGTACCGCGGGTCCCAGAGCATATCCCAGCTTTCCTCGCCCTCGACCTCAAAGAGATCCGTGCGGTAGGTAATCGACGTCTGGCCCCAGTCAAAAGGCGCCAGCCACACAGTGCCTTCCTCGGCGTCATTGCCGGGCAGGGAGACCAGCTCCGGCATCACATCGCCCCAGTTCGACAGCCGCGAGGTGTCGATGGGCTGAAAGAGCCCTGACTGCACCCAGCGCGGCAGACCGGAGTTGCAGGGGTGCGAGACATCGACGACAAACCCGCCGCGCATTTTTGTCAGCGCCTCTTCTGAGCCGCCAAAAATGGAGAAGTTGGGCAGTTCGCCGTTTTTCTCTTTGTAGGGAACGAAAAGTTCAGGAATGTCATATCCGCCCCAGGTGAAAAATGTCGCCTGATCGCCGGCTGCGGCCATGGCTTTGCGCGTCGCCAGGGGCGCGGCTGTGATGCCGACGCCTGCGGCCAGCAGATTGCGTGTAAAGGTACGACGGCTTATTTCGCCCGCGCGCATCGATCCCAGCTGGTCCTTGATATCCATGATTCTGAACTCCCGTGTTGTCGGGTCGTGTGAACGACCGCAGTGATTATTATATCCCTGCAAAGCTTCTGGTGAGCCGCAGGCCGTCCGGTCTGGTTTAGCTCGCTTAAAGACCAGATACCGTTGCACCCTGTCCTGTCGGAACCACCCGCGCCGTTCACTGAATATTCATTCAATCAAACAGGGGCTGCAGACCATTCGTCAAGAGAAATAGGTATCAGCGAAGTGACGGGTGCACCCGAGCGCATATTTCTTTTGCAAACTCGTTTTATAGCAGCGAGGCGGTGCCGGCAGCCTTCAGTAACAGGTGGTAAGGTGCTGATCAGAAATGATTTCCAGACCTGCCGCAGCGTCTCGCGTTCGTTCCCGAACCGATCACGGACCCCGTCGGAGCCGCAGGTTCAGCGCGTGATTTCAAAGTGATTTACTGATAATCGCTGCGTGACCCGCTGGCGGCCTTGTGCAATTGCCCGGTGAATTCAGTCGCACCGGCGACGAATCGCGGGCTTTTGTGCGGAAACACGGACAGCGCGGGCAGGGTGGGTACACAACTTTGGTCCCGGCAGAAACGTCAGTGTTCAGGGCTTTTTTACACCAATCCCGGGGCATGTGCCCTGCCGTCAGGGTCCTCAGAAGCCGGCCGCGAACATCTGGAAATGTGAAGCACCTGCCGGCCGCACAAGGCATCAGCATCATCGACCCGACAGGTCATTGCGGCGCTGATGACGGGGCAGGTTCTCTACGGGAAATGAACTTTACGAACCTGCATTCTGGCTCTCGGTCCCAATCGCCGCTCCCGAGGCGAAAAGACCTTCGATCTTCGTGCTGTCATACCCCATTTCGCTCAGAATGGCCCGCGTATGCTGGCCCAGAAGCGGCGCCGCGCGGGTGATCTTTGCCGGTGTCTCACTGAACTTTACCGGATGACCGATTGTTTCGATCGTCCCTGCAACCGGATGATCCACCTCAACCAGCATTTCTCTGGCCCGGGCCTGCGGATCGTTGTGCATCTGAAGAATATCGTTGACGGGTCCTGCGGGCAGGCGGGCGGCATCCATCCGGGTCAGCCAGTTTTCTGTGCTGTCATGCATGAGATACCCGTTCAGAATTTCAACAAGCGCTGGGAGGTTCTGGATGCGGGCCTGGTTTGATGCAAAGCGCGGGTCATCATCCAGTTCAGGCGCGGAGATGACATCGAGAAACCGCAGCCAGTTGCTTTGATTTGCGGCACCCACATTGATCCAGCCGTCACTGGTTCTGAAAGACTGATAGGGGGCGTTCAGCGGATGTGCCGACCCCAGAGGTTCGGGTTTTACACCCGTGGCAAGGGCAATGGCGGATTGCCAGTAGGTCTGAACGATTGCCGCTTCAAAGAGTGAAGTATCGACTTTCTGACCAAGGCCTGTTCTGAGCATATTCGAATAGGCTGCTGAGACACCCATCGCGGCGAGAATGCCCGCGTTTATATCCGAAATCGGGGCCGCAACCTTTACCGGGGGCCGCCCCGGCCCCTCACCCGTCACAGACATCAGACCAGACATGCCCTGTGCAATCAGATCGAACCCGCCGCGTTCAGCATAAGGCCCGGTGCGTCCGAAACCAGAGATTTCACAATAGATCAGTCTGGGGTTTGCCCGGGCGAGGTCTTCATACCCGAGGCCGAGTTTAGCCATGGTGCCTTTGCGGTAGTTTTCGATCACCACATCGGCTTCGGCCAGCAGTTCACGCAGCACAGCGACCGCAGCAGCATCCTTGAGATTGAGCGCGATGCCCCGTTTGTTGCGGTTCATCATCATATAGGCCGCCGACTCCCCGTTGATGTCGGGCGGCACAAAGCGGCGGCTGTCATCTCCGTCGGGCTTTTCCACTTTAATGACATCGGCACCCATATCCGCCAGCATCAGCCCGCAGACCGGACCCGCCATGATATGCGCGAGCTCAATGACCCGCATGCCTTTCAGGGGGCCGCCGGGGGCGGTCATTTGCCTGACCATTCAGGTTTGGTCTTTGACAGAAACGCTTCCATCCCGGTCCTGAAATCGTCGCTCATGTAGCACGAGATGATCAGATCATCGTCATCCACTCTGGTGGCCGCACGGTTGCGCCGGAGTGCTTCTTTCGTGGCTCTGAGCGTCAGCGGAGCCATCGCTCCCACGTGCTGTGCAAGTTCGGTGGCGCGGGTCATCAGACTGTCTTCATCTGCCAGAACTTCACTCACAAGACCGATGCGGAGTGCTTCTTCTGCGTCGAGGAGCCGCGCGGTAAAGATCATCTCGCGCACCCGGCCCGCACCCATGAGTTCGGTGAGCCTGGCAAGGTTACCTGCGGCAAGACAGTTGCCCAGGGTCCGCGCAATCGGGAACCCGAATTTCAGGCGCTCCGAGGTAATCCGGATATCGCAGGCCGCAGCAATGGACGCCCCGCCGCCTGTGCAGGCGCCATGAATGGCGGCGATCGTCGGCACCGGGCACCGCTCCACCGCCTCGAGGACGGCGTCGATCCGGCTTTCATACTCAAGTGCGTCCTGATCGGTGCGGAACGTTCTGAACTGGGTCATATCCGTGCCGGCCGCAAAGGCCTTGCCGCCCTCTCCGGAAATCACCACTGCACGAACTGATCCGTCGGTCGCCATACCGGCGCAGAGGGCGGCAAGTCGCTCGTACATCGCAAAGGTCAGCGCATTCCGGGCCTCCGGCCGGTTGAACGCAAGCCACAGGATCCCGTCGCGGAGCTCTTCGGTGAGGTCAGGGGTCTGGTCCGTCATCGGTAGAAATACTCCACAAGGAACATCGGCACCGACGGCACATAGGTGCACAGCATCAGTACCGCCAGCAGCACGCCGACAAACCAGATGTTGACCTTGGACACCTCCCAGATGTTGGCCCGCGCCACGGAACAGGCGGTGATCAGCACCGAGGCCACAGGGGGCGTCTGCTGCCCGATGGCGAGATTGAGCGTGACCACAAGGCCGAAGTGAACCGGGTCAATGCCTGCCGCTGTGATCAGCGGGATGACGATCGGAATGACCAGAATAATGGCCGCGGCGGAGTGCAGAAAGAAGCCCACGATCAGAAAAAAGAAGTTCAGGATCAGCAGAATGGCCCATTGCTGGGTCGTGATCGACAGAATGCCTTCGGCCAGCTGCTGCGGGATCTGCGCCCGGGTCAGAAAACCGCCCATCAGAACCGAGGCGGCAACGAGCAGCATCACGACCGCTGTCTGAATTCCGCCATCCAGCATCGCACGGCGCAGGTGGCCGAAATCAAGGTTTTTATACCAGGCGGAAACCACAAGAGAGGCCAGCACCGCGAGGCCGGCAGCCTCAGTGGCCGTGACATAGCCGCCAAAGATGCCGCCGAGAATGATCACCGGAAGCGTGAAGGCGGGCAGCGCTTCGACAAACGTCTGGCGCAGGCGCGCCATGTTGAAGGCGTCCTCGGTCGGGAAGTTGTATCGTTTGGCAAAAAGATAGGCGACGGCCATCAGACCTGCGGCCCCCAGAAGACCGGGCACGATACCCGCCACGAAAAGCTGTTCCACGGAAGTATTGGCGGACGCCGCATAAAGGATCATCGGGATCGAGGGCGGAATGATGATCGCAAGTGACGCAGAGGAGGATGTTACGGCGGCGGAGAATTCCTTGCTGTACCCGCGTTTTTTCATCTGAGGGATCAGGATGGAGCCCATCGCCGCTACATCCGCCACAGCGGAGCCTGAGATTTCGGCGAAAAAGAGCGACACGCCGATGTTCACCATCGCAAGACCGCCCCTGATGAAGCCGATGATGGCGGAGACGAAGTTGATCAGCTTGTCGGTGATCCCGCCCGCATTCATAATCGCGCCGGCCAGAACAAACATCGGAATGGCGATGAGCGAGAACTTGGTCGAGCCGTCATACATGTCCAGCGCGATGGTCACGAGGCTGTCTGCGCCCTCGGTGACCAGCAGGCCGATGACCCCGCACATGGCGAGCGCTACGGCAATGGGGACGTTGATGCAGATCATCAACATAAGGGCAGCGAAAATAGCAGCGACCAGCATCAGACCCTGTCCTTGTTTTTTTCGAGTTCTGTTTCGACTTCTTCTTCGATTTCGGCATGCTCGAGCGAAATGCCCGCTGCTGTCAGGCGCAGATAGGCCGGCAGGCTCAGCAACTGGCATGTCATAAAGAGAATGGCCCCGATCGGGATCACCGATTGCGTGAACTGAATTGGCACCCAGGTCAGCGAGATCAGCGTGTCTCCGGCCAGCACGTCGAGCACCTGAAGTCCGGCCCGGGCCATCAGAAAGAAGAAGGTCAGTACAATCAGTTCACCGGCCAGAACGGCCATAATCCGGAACCTGTCCGGAATGGCGAGCAGCACAGTGTCAAAACCGATGTGGCGTCGGTGCAGCGCCGCAAGCGCCGAGCCGTAATATGTGATCCACGCCAGCATGATCGCGGCGACCTCATCGTACCAGGAGAAACTCTGGCCCATCAGGCGCGCGATAACGGCCAGTGTTACCGTAAGCGTCAGCAGGACCATCAGGCTGATCGTGATCCACTCCAGTATCGTACTGATAATCCGGTTGATACGCGACAGCGTCGGGTAGGCGGAATTTTCCATGGAAGTGCAGACCTGCTCGGGACAACGCTCCGGCCTGCGCGAGCCGCGACGTGTCCGGTTTCAATGGTTGTCAGGTGGGCGTCACGAAAGGGGCGGCCGGGATGCCGGTCGCCCCCTGATGGTCCGGATCAGCCGGACTGGCCGAGGCCGAGCACGGTGTCGATCATTTCCTGACCGCCTTCAACTTCGTCAGCGAACTGCTTGTAGATGGGCTTGGACGCTTCGATGAACGCCGCTTTGTCGGCGGTGTTCACTTCCACACCTGCGTCTTCGATGACCTTCAGCAGGCTGGTTTCCAGCTCTGCCGCTTTTTCATAGGTGAAGTCCTGGGTTTTGCTGCCACAGTCTGTCAGTGCGGCTTTGACGTTATCCGCAAGTCCGTCATACTTCTTTTTGGACATCAGAACATAGGCCGGTGTGTAAACGTGGCCGGTCACCGAGAGGTACTTCTGCACTTCCTGAAACTTGGCAGAAGCGATCTGAGCATAGGGGTTCTCCTGGCCGTCGATCACACCGGTCTGCAGCGCGGTGAAGACATCCGAGAACGCCATCGGTGTCGGATTGGCGCCATACTGCTGAAACATTTTCAGACGCCATACGCCGTTGGGTGTCCGCAGTTTTATCCCCTCAAGATCCGCAGGTACGTTGATCGGGCGGACGTTGTTGGTAATATTGCGAAAGCCGTTTTCTGCAAGCCCTACAATGTGATAGCCGGCGTCATTGGCAGCGGACTGGAACTTGTCCATCATCGCATCCTGCACACGGCGCATGTGGTCGCGGTCAGAAATGATGTAAGGCATCTCAAAGATGCCAAAGGTGTCATCGACCGAGGACATAACCGAGGACGGCAATGAGAAGTCAACCTGTCCCAGCTTCAGTTTCTGCAGAAGCTCTTTGTCTTTGCCCAGCTGCGACGAGCCGAAAGTCTGTACTTCAACCTCACCGTCGAGGGCGGCGTTCGTGCACTCTGCAAAGTTGTTCACCGTCGCTTCAAAGAGCGAGCCGGGCGCCCCGACGTGGCCGAATTTCATTGTTTCTGCTGCAGATAACGATGTTGCCATGCCGCAGATCGCGGTCGCCGCGAAAAGTTTCACAAGATTTTTCAAAGTTTTCTCCTCCCAGAGTATTTGTTTTCCTTAAAGTGCCGTGTTTTCACGGCTTGTTTGCTGTCAGGCCAGCATAGCCATCGCCGCCTGTACGCCGCCCTCCCGGTGCGGGACATTCGCCTTTTTCAGGCCCATCTCCACGCCTGCGAGGGTTCCGATGAGCATCAGGTCGTTGAAATCGCCCAGATGCCCGATGCGGAATACCTTGTCCGCGACTTTTGACAGACCATTGCCCAAAGATATGTCAAAATGCTCTAATGTCGATGCCCGGAACGCATCCGCGCTGTGGCCCTCGGGCATGACGACAGCGGTGAGAACGCCGCTTTCCTGGCCCTGCGCCGAGCAGAGCACATCGAGCCCCCAGGTTCTGACCGCTTTGCGCGCAGCAGCACCATGGCGGGCATGGCGGGCGAATACATTCTCCAGACCCTCCTCATGCAGCATATCGATCGCCTCATTGAGACCATAAAGAAGGTTTGTGCCGGGCGTATAGGGAAAATAGCCGGTCTTGTTCGGGCCGACCATTTCCGCCCAGTCCCAGTAAGACCGCTGCAGTCCGGCACTTTTATTCGCCGCCATGGCCTTCTCACTCACCGCGTTGAAAGACAGTCCCGGTGGCAGCATCAGACCCTTCTGCGATCCGGACACGGTGACATCCACTCCCCAGGCGTCGTGCTGATACTCAAGCGAGGCCAGTCCGGAGATCGTATCGACCATAAAAAGGGCCGGATGGCCGGCGTTGTCGATGGCCTGACGGACGGCGGCCACCGGTGATACGGAGCCCGTTGAGGTTTCGTTGTGCACCACACAGACAGCTTTGATCTCATGCGCAGTGTCTACTGCCAGACGGGCTTCGATCTGATCGGGGTCGGCACCGCCGCGCCAGTCGCCCTCGATAAATTCCGCCTTCAGGCCCAGTTTCTCCGCCAGTTTTTTCCACAGGGTCGCAAAATGCCCGGTTTCAAACATCAGCACCCGGTCGCCGGGAGAGAGCGAATTGACCAGAGCGGCCTCCCAGGCCCCCGTGCCCGAGGACGGGTAAATAAACACGTGGCTTTCCGTATTGAATATTCCCTTCATGCCTTCCAGCGCCCGCAGACCCACCTTTGCAAACTCAGGGCCGCGATGGTCGATTGTCTGGCGCGAAATTGCGCTAAGTATTCTGTCGGGCACCGCGCTGGGACCCGGTATCTGCAAAAAATGGCGTCCGGCTCTTCTCATGTCTGGTTTTTTCCTCCCGGATTTCTGGTGCAGCGCCGGTTTCAGCCGGCGGGGTGACCAGAAAATTATTGATACAACGTAATTTTGAATTCATAATTATGTCAATAAAAAATCTGACGCGCCATTGAAGCTGTACTGGAGCATGAATGCCTAACCTGCTGGAAAGTCTTGAAAAGCGCGTTGAAGGAGATCTGCTGTTTGACGATTTCTCGCGCGGACGCTACGCCACAGATGCGTCGCTTTATCAGATGATGCCGCTGGGTGTGCTCTCGCCGAAATCCGAAGATGACATTCGCGCAGCACTGGATATTGCCTCGGAACAGGGCGTGTCGGTTCTTGCCCGCGGCGGGGGCACTTCGCAGTGTGGCCAAACCGTTAACACAGGCCTCGTGCTCGACAATACCCAGTATTTTAACGACATCCTCGAACTCGATGTCGAAAACTGTCGCTGTGTTGTACGTCCGGGCATCGTGCTCGACGAGCTTAACCGGGTGCTGAAGCCACATGGGCTCTGGTTTCCTGTTGACGTCTCCACCGCGTCGCGGGCGACGATCGGCGGCATGGCCGGCAATAATTCCTGCGGCGGCAAATCTCTGCGGTATGGCATGATGCGTGACAATGTGCTGTCAATCGACGCTCTCATGGCGGATGGCAGCAAACACAGGTTTGGCCCTGCAGGCGGTGATTACGCACAGGATTTCACGAACCTTTCTGAAGACCTGCTGCGTCTCGGCGCCCGCGAGGCGCTTGAGATCGATACCCGTTTTCCCAAAGTGATGCGGCGTGTCGGGGGCTACAACATCGACGCGCTGGTGCCGATGAACACGCCAAACAATCTTGCGCATCTGCTTGTCGGCTCAGAAGGAACGCTCGCCTATTCCACAGCTATCGAGCTGAAACTGTCGCCTTTGATCCGGGACAAGGTGCTCGGGGTCTGTCATTTCCCGACCTTCTATCAAGCGATGGATGCAGCCCAGCATCTGGTGACGCTCAGGCCGCAGGGCGTTGAACTGATTGATTCGACGATGATCGCTCTGGGACGGGACATCCCGCTTTTTCGCCAGACAATCTCGGATTTCGTAACCGGCACCCCGGAGGCGCTGCTGCTGGTGGAATTTGCCGAGGAAGACCCGGCGCGGAACCTTCCAAAGCTCAAAGAGCTTGAAGACATGATGGGAGATCTGGGGTTCTCCTGGACCGGCACCGGTAAATCCTGGGGTGGCGTGACGCCTGTAGCCGAGCCCGGATTGCAAAACGCAATTGCCGAGTTCCGCAAATCAGGACTGAACATCATGATGTCGATGAAGGCAGAGGGCAAACCGGTATCTTTTGTCGAGGACTGCGCGGTCGAACTGCCTGATCTGGCAGAGTACACCGCGGAGCTGACGGATGTTTTTGACAAACACGGCACCAGGGGGACATGGTATGCCCATGCTTCTGTCGGATGTCTGCATGTGCGGCCCGTGCTGAACCTCAAGCTGGATCAGGACGTCAGCAAAATGCGCGCGATCGCCGAAGAATGCTTTGATCTGGTCGCAAAGTACAAAGGATCGCATTCAGGAGAGCATGGTGACGGCCTTGTGCGTTCCGAATTCCACGAAAAGATGTTCGGCGCGCGCATGGTCGAAAACTTCGGCGAGGTGAAGAAGCGGTTTGACCCCGAGGGGCTGTTTAACCCCGGGAAAATTGTCGATCCGCCAAAGATGGATGACCGGACGCTCTTTCGCTATGGCCCGGAATACGCCGTGCCCGGTTTTGATACCGGACTGGACTGGTCCGAATGGCCGGGCAGTGCGGGCGGATTTCAGGGCGCCGTTGAGATGTGCAACAATAACGGCGCCTGCCGGAAGCTCAAAGGTGGCGTCATGTGCCCGTCGTTCCGGGTCACGCGCAAGGAACAGGACCTGACGCGTGGTCGGGCAAACACTTTGCGGCTCGCCATATCTGGTCAGCTCGGGCCGGATGCGCTGGCCTCCGATGAGATGGCAGAGACGATGGAGTTTTGCGTGTCCTGCAAGGGCTGCAAGCGCGAATGCCCGACGGGCGTTGATATGGCGCGCATGAAGATCGAGGTGCTCGCGGCGCGCGCGGCGAAGAACGGGATCAGCCTGCATGACCGGCTGGTTGCCTGGCTGCCGCGCTATGCGCCCTGGGCTTCACGGCTGTCGTTTCTGGCCAACCTGCGTAATTCTGTGCCGGGCCTCTCGAAGCTGCTGGAAAAGCCCACCGGTTTTACCGCGTCGCGCAAGCTGCCTGTGTGGAGTTCCAGGCCGTTCAGAGACAGCGAAGTGTCCTTGTCGGACGATCCGCAGGCCGTTCTTTTTGCCGATAGTTTCAACCGGTACTTTGAGCCCGAAAACCTGCGCGCCGCCGTCAAGGTGCTTGATGCGGCCCGTGTGCCATTTGTCGTGGCGCGCTCCCCGAAAGGCGAGCGCCCTTTATGTTGCGGCCGGACGTTTCTGTCTGCGGGCCTGGTGGAGGAAGCCCGCACAGAGGCGCAGAGGCTTGTGAATGCGCTGATGCCCTATGTCGAAAAAGGCCTGCCCGTCATCGGGCTCGAACCCAGCTGTCTGCTGACCCTGAGAGATGAAATTCCGGGGCTCCTGCCGGGCAAAGACGCCGAACGCCTTGCTAAGAAAGCGCGGATGCTGGAAGAGTACATTGCCGATCAGGAGGACAATCCGGACTTCGACCTGCCCCTGCAATCGCCCGCGCACAAGGTGCTGCTTCACGGGCATTGTCACCAGAAGGCGCTTGGGGTGATGAGCAGCATTGAAAAGACGCTGGCCCGGCTGCCCGATACGGAAGTGGGGGTTATCGAGACAAGTTGCTGTGGCATGGCGGGCGCATTCGGCTATGGCGTCGAAACGCATGAAATCTCGCGCAGAATGGCAGAGGCGGATCTTGCGCCCGCCGTGCGCGCGGCAGACAAGGACACGCTGATCGTCGCAGACGGAACATCTTGCCGCCACCAGATGGCGGACACGACAGGCCGGCAACCGATCCATGTGGCGCGGCTGCTGGAAATGGCCCTGACGCAGCCGGGCGGGACTGATCATGTTTGAAAACTCTGCGCCACAGGCCATCTCCCGCAAATCGCTGCACCAGGAGCTGGTGGACCGGCTGCAACAAATGCTGATCAGCGGCGAGCTGTCCCCCGGCGCCAAGGTGCCGGAGAAAAACCTCTGCGCGCAGTTCGGCGTGTCCCGGACCCCTATGCGTGAAGCGTTGAAGGTGCTGGCGTCTGAAGGTCTGATCCGGCTGGAGCCGAACCGGGGGGCCTGGGTCACGAAAGTGACCGTCAGCGAGGTGAACGAGGTATTTCCTGTACTCGGCGCGCTTGAAGCTCTGTCGGGAGAGCTTGCATGTGAAAATATCACCGATGCCGGCATCGACGCGGTCCGGTCACTTCATCTGGAAATGGTCGAAAAGTATAACGCACGTGATCTCGACGGCTATTTCGCGATCAATCAGAGGATTCATCGTGTCATCCTGCTGGCTGCAGGCAACGACACGCTGACCACGTCCTGTCAGGCGCTGTCGCTGCGGATGCAGCGCGCGCGCTATCTCGCCAATATGTCCGAGGAACGCTGGCGCACGGCCATCGCGGAGCACGAAAAGATCCTGTTGTATCTTAGTGAGCGAAACGGTCCGGAACTTGGACGGACCCTCGCCGGGCATATGGAGACGAAACGGGCTTCCATCGTGAAGTGGTTGCAAAACGCCTGATACATACAGCAGGTGCGCCTTATCCTTAATAACCAGACGCGTCCTGTGTTATTGGTCCGGTACGGGCCTCCCCCCGGCACTGGCACTATTGATGCCGGCGGTTATCGGTGCAGGTCCGCCTGAGCCTGGCTGCACTTCTCCGCTAAAGGCTGACGGAGGCTCCGGCCCGGACTACTTCAGCGTTCTCTTTAATCCTGATCCGGCAGCCTGGACACCGCGATGGTAGTTCCATGCGCCCTGGTCGTCTTTTGCAGCATCGCCCGGGGTCAATATGGTGCTGTTTGATGTGTATCTGCGGGAAATCGCACAGGATGACACGACCGCCCGGCACTGACGAAACGGCCATATCGCTGCCAGGCGCAGTGCGGCGGGTGCCCGGCGTGATCCGTCACTTGATTGAAGCTTCATGAATGTCCATGCTCGGCAGCATGGCATTTGACATCAACGCATGGCTGAGCGGACTGGGACTGTCGCAATACGCAGAGCCCTTTGCGCAGCATGATGTGGATGAAAGAGTGCTGCCGCTGCTCACAGGCGATGATCTTAAGGAACTCGGCGTGAGTTTTGGCCACAGAAAGATTCTGCTGGCAGCGATCGGGGGCCTGCAGGGTGATCATGATAACGTTCCTCAGGAAAGCCCGCAGGCAGGGCAGAGACCTGAAAAGGACCGGTCGCACAGTGAGGCCTCTGCCAGCAGGTCTTTCCCGTCAAAGCCTGATGCAGGTGCTCTTGCGGAGCGCCGCCATCTCACCGTTCTCTTTGCCGATCTCGTCAGTTCGACAAAGCTGACCAATCGTCTCGACCCTGAAGACATGCGTCTTCTTTTGCAGCGCTATCAGGACGCAGTTGCGGGCGCCGTCAGTCGCTACGGAGGATACGTGGCCAAGTATCTCGGCGACGGGTTGCTGGTATTTTTCGGATGGCCGAGCGCCTATGAGGATCACGCTGTGCGCGCGGTCAAGGCCGGGCTGGACGCAGTGCAACGCGTAAGCGCGATGAAAACACCGGACGGAGAGCCTCTGGCGGTGCGTCTGGGCATTGCCAGCGGTGAGGTGGTGGTCGGCGACACCATCGGAGAAAATACCTATGAAGAGGGGGCGATGACCGGCCCGATCGTTAATCTCGCGGCGCGGATCCAGGAGCATGCGCCGCCCAATTCCATCGTATTGCCGGCAGAAGAAACCGAAACCGCACTGCGTCGGATATTTGAATTTGCCTCGCTGGGCCCGGTCGACCTCAAAGGCTTTGACGCGCCACGTACGCTGTTGCAGGTGATTGCGGAGCGCAGCGCGGAAAGCCGGTTTCGCGCGGTGCACCGTGAGGACGCCGGCACCGTTCTGGTCGGCCGGAATTTCGAGAAAGGGATCCTTGAACAGGCCTGGCAAAGGGCGGGCAACGGCAAAGGCGAAGTTGTGCTGCTTGCGGGCGAGGCCGGCATCGGCAAATCCCGCCTGACCGAAGAGTTTCTGGCCAGCACAACAGTCGCCGGCAATGCGGATATTATCCGGCTGAACTGCTCGCCCTATCTGACCAGCAGCCCGTTTCATCCGGTCGCGGAGCGGATATCTCAGGACGCAGGCGTCGAGCCTGGGTTTGACGACGATCGCGTTTTGGAACAGGTGCGCGCGATGCTGACGATACGGCCCGGCATTGATCTGGCGCAGGTCCTTCCGGTTTTCGCCGCTCTGGTGGCGCCGCGCAGCGCGGTTGCGCAGCAGATCATCGGATTGACCCCGCAGGAACAGCGCGACATCACCATACGGACCCTGATTGATACGGTCAAAGCCCGCTCAGGTGTCTGTCCGGTGATCCTGTTCGTCGAAGACGCGCACTGGATCGACCCGTCAACACATGCGCTTATCGACCGCTTCACGGCCATCTGTGCGGATCTGCCGCTGATGATTCTGATCACGCACCGGCCAGGCTGGGTCCTGAACCGGGATGATGGCGACGCCCATGTGCAGACCCTGCAACTGCGCCGCTTTGATTCACAGCATGTCGCCGACCTCGTACGCAACATTTCCGGACGTGAGCCGGACGAGGATCTGGTGCAGACCATCATCGAAAAGACCGACGGGGTCCCGCTTTTTGTCGAGGAACTGACACGGGCAATTGTGACGTCAGGTGACCAGGGCAAACTGAACGTGCCCTCCTCTCTGAAGGGCGCACTGATGGCCCGGCTCGATGCGGTTTCACCGGATGCCAAACAGGTCGCCCTCACCGGGTCAGTGATCGGCCGTGAATTTGAACCTGATCTCCTTGGTGCAGCGATGGGCCGGAACCCGGCGGACATTCACACGCCACTTGGGGAACTTTGCCGGTCAGGTCTGATTTTTGAGAGCGGGCACAATCGCGGCCACTATGTTTTCCGGCACGCGCTTATTCGCGACACGGCGTATCAGTCCATGCTGGCCTCCACCCGCAGGGATCAGCATGCCCGCGTCGCGGCTGCCCTGACAGAGCTCAGGTCCGCGGAAACTGAGCGGCGCCCCGAGCTTGTCGCCCACCACCTGACCGCGGCGGAAGACTGGGCCGCGGCCTTTCAGCGCTGGCGGTCTGCCACGGAAACAGCCCTCGCAAGGTCGGCCGGTCACGAGGCGATGGCCAATTCCAAAGAAGCCCTCAGAGCCGCACGCGAACTGGGGGATGAGACCAGCCGTGAAGTGATCACCGGCAAGATTCTTATCGGTCGGGGTTATGACAGTGTCGGCAGACTGCCCGAGGGCATTGCCGCTCTGAAAGAAGCATCGCAGGCAGCGCAGGACATCGGTGATGTTGAGATTGCGGCGGATGCGGCCCATCATTTCGCAGATTCCTGCATGATGGCCGGCCAGGCGCATGAAGAAGCAATCAAAGTGTGCCTGAAGGCACTGGGTGATCTGCCGGGCACAGACGAGGTACGCCGCTGCAAACTCATGAGCCAGCTTGCACGGACCTATATGTTCACAGGCCAGTTTGCGGAAAGTGCCGATTACAGCCAGCAATGCCTGAAACTGGCCGCGAAGCTGGGAGACCTGAAATCCCAGTTCCACGTTATGATGGCGCGCTTTGCCGCGGCCTTTGTCGCCCGCCAGGAAAGCGAAGTGCGCGACTGGCGCCAGAATCTTGAGGCGATGCACAAGGTGGCCGAACAGCTCGGCACGATCGACCAGGGTCGTGAGCGGACACTGAGCCTTTTCGTCGGTGCGGAAATGGCGGACCGTCAGCTGATGGACCACTCGCTTGCACTGCTGAGTGACATTTCGACAAAGGACGATCATCGCCAGCTCTACTGGGTGCAGATACATGCCCGCGCGATGGTTGCCACCCTGGAAGGGGATTTCGCGCGCGCCGAGACCTATGCCGGCGAGGCTGTAAAGATCGGGCGGCATACCCACGGCAAACATGTCGAGGGTGTTTTCGGCGTCCAGATGTTTACGATCCGCCGGGAACAGGGCCGTCTGAACGAAGTTGCCCCGGTTATCAAACGCCTGATGACCGAAAGCCCGGGGGATGCCAGCTGGAAGCCCGGTTTTGGCGTTATCGCGGCTGAACTGGGATACAGAGACGCCGCCGCGCGTATCCTGAGCGAAATGTCTGAAACCGGTTTTGCTCTTAATCCGGACGCCATGTACTCGACCACTCTGTCATATCTGGCAGAGATCTGCATCGCAGTGGCCAGTGAAAATCATGCCGCAACCATATATGAAAGGCTGCTTCCCTACGAAAACCTGACAATCACTGCGGGTGCGACCACAGCCTGCACCGGCGCCGCGGCGCGCAGGCTGGGCAATCTCGCAGCTCTGGCGGGCGACTGGGACACAGCAGAGCAAATGTTTGAAAAAGCGATTGAAATCGACACCCGGATGAAGGCGCCTCCGTGGATTGCTCACAGCAAAGCCGGTTTTGCCGCGGCCCTGAAGCGTCGCGGACGTGCAAAGGACGCGGCTCAGGCGTTGCATCTGGAGGCTGAGGCGTTGGCAATCGCCCGTGATTTGGGTATGGTTTCGCTCAGATCAAAGCTTGAAGGCAGGGCAACGTAAGAGCTGGTGCCGAAAATTGCGAGGCTGATTATGCCAAGGTTTATTATTGAAAGACAGTTCGCTGAACAACTTGAAGTGGACGACGACTCAAGGCTTAAAATCAAAGAAGTGAATGATGAAGAAGGCATAGAATGGATTTTTTCCTTTCTGAGCGCTGACAAGCGTAAAACCTACTGCCTGTATGAAGCGCCCGACGAGGACAGCATCCGCAAAGCTGCCGAGCGGCTCAACATTCCGGCAGACGTCATCACACCTGTGGACCGGATTGACCCTGGCATTTTCGCCTGAGAGTCAGAACGGCGCACGAAACCGGTTTTTCTTATGCCCTGTCACCGGGATCAGGTGAGACGCGGCTTTTTTCCGTGTGCCAGTTGAGGCAGTTGCGCAAGAAGCCTTACCTGAAAACGGAAGGCTAATTCTTATGTTTGATCTCAATTCACTTGATGGCGGTGCTGTTGCCGTCACGCAGGACGCACTTGACACCCTCGACGGGTCACTCCGGGCGGGGTGCACCTGAAAGGCAGCGCAGAATACGATGACGCCCGCACCATCTGGAATGGTATGGTTG
>NZ_JAHEHZ010000133.1 GCF_024639605.1 Roseobacter sp.
CAGGCGCGAACAGCCCCGCAGCGATACTGCCCGTATAGCGGTGAACGATCCCCCCGAAGACAGTGTGCAGCACCAGGAGGATCAGCAGAACACCGACCGCCCCGTACGACAGGATCGTCGGTCGGGCGTAGATTTCAGCCTTGTCCGGCACCACAACACTTGTGGCTTTCCAGAAGATTACGCTGCCGGCGCGGGCAAAGCCCACAATACTGACAAGGCTGGAGATCAGGATGACCGCCCAGACCCAGGATGCATGGGGCGTCCCAAAGGCAGCATCAAGGATCAGCAGCTTGCCGAGGAACCCCGAGAGCGGCGGCAGGCCGGCCATCGCGATGGCGGCTGCAAAGAACAGGATCGATGTCGCCGTCGCCCCGGCCGCAGGGGGCTGTGCCGTCAGCATCAGGTTACCGCGCCCGGTGCGCACCAGATCTGTGATCAGGAAAAGTGCGCCCGCTGCCAGCGTGGAGTGCACGATGTAATACAGTGCTGCCGAGATGCTGGTCGGAGTGAAGAGCGAAATTGAGATCAGCACCATTCCCATCGAGCCGATCACCGAAAAGGCGACAAGCCTGTTCAGTTCGCGCGCAGCCAGCACGCCGGTCATTCCGATGGCCAGCGATATCAGCGCCGCCGGCAACAGCCAGACGTCAAAGAGCCCCGCAGTGACCTCAAGATCCGGCGGAAAGATGATGGTATAGACCCGGATGATCGCGTAAGCGCCCACCTTGGTCATGATCGCAAAGAGTGCTGCCACCGGCGCGGGGGCTTCGGCATAACTCGACGGCAGCCAGAAATGCAATGGCACAAGGGCTGCCTTGATCGCAAAGACCATCAGCAGCAGCACCGCCGCAACCCGGATCCCCACTGTCGCCTCAGGCCCGATCAGAGTTACTCGCTCTGCCAGATCGGCCATGTTGAGTGTTCCGGTTTCAGCATAGATGGAGCCCAGAGCAAAGAGAAAGAGCGTGGAGCCCAGAAGGTTGAACAGGACATACTGTACGCCCGCCCGCAGCCTTTCGTTGCCGCCTGCATGGATCATCAGCCCGTAGGAGGCGATAAGAAGAACCTCAAAGAAGACAAAGAGGTTAAAGAGGTCACCGGTGAGAAATGCACCCATAATCCCCATCAGCTGAAACTGATAAAGCGCGTGGAAATGCCGCCCCCGGTCGTCCCAGCCGGATCCGATCGCATAGAGCAGCACAAAGAGCGCCAGCACCGAGGTCAGCAGAACCATCAGCGTTGAAAGCCTGTCACCAACCACCACGATGCCAAAAGGCGCCGCCCAGTCACCAAGCTGATAAAGCGTGACCGTCCCGTCGGCTGCCTGCCACGCCAGACCGGCGGCAACGGCGATCAGCGCCAGCACGCCCGCCACCGAGAAAACCCGCTGGATCCCAAGGTGATAGCGCGCGGCCAGTACGATAAAGGGTGCAAGGATTGCCGGCAGAATGACGGGAACGATAATCCAGTGAATCATGTCACATCCCTCCCGCCGTCTTTTTCAGGCAGGAGCGGATCATCCACGCTGTCATCATCCGAGCCGAGATAAGCGCCCAATGAGATCATCACGACAACCGCCGTCATCCCGAAAGAGATCACGATTGCCGTCAGCACCAGCGCCTGAGGCAGAGGATCGGTATAGGTCTCAACCCCTTTCTGCAGGATCGGCGGCGCGCCCACGGTCAGACGACCGGAGGCAAAGAGAAACACATTGACCGCATAGGTCAGCAGCGACACCCCGAGGATGACCGGAAAGGTGCGCAGACGCAGCACCAGATAAAGCCCGGCCGCGGTGAGAATGCCGATGGCGGAAGCGACAAGCAGTTCCATGTTATGCCTCCCCCCCTGCCGGCTGCGGATCATCACGCGACGGGTCGATGTCCATGGGGTGTTCGCTGTCCTTTACATGGGCACGGCGCGCGAGGCGCGAGAAGCTTTCCAGCGAGAGCATCACCGCACCGACCACCGCCAGAAACACGCCCAGATCAAACAGCGCCGCCGTGGCCAGTTCGAACTCATTGAAGGGCGGGATACGCACGTAGGTAAAATCCGACGTCAGGAAGGGTTTGGCAAAGAACCAGGATCCGATACCTGTGAGCCCGGCGATCAGAACACCCGCCCCGATCACCCCGTGATAGGGATATCTCAGGCGCGCCGAGGTCCAGCTGAACCCGCTGGCCATATACTGCATCACAACGCCGATCGACACGATCAGACCCGCAATGAAGCCGCCGCCCGGCTCATTGTGGCCCCGCAGGAAGATGTAAAAGCCGACCATCACCACAACGGGCATGATCACCCGGGTCAGAACCACCATCATCATCGGGTGCATGTCACCCGCAAGTGGCTGGTCAGGCCTGCGGTTGAGCAGCCGTGCCCGTACCGGCCCTGAAAGCAGCGTCTCTGTCAGCGCATAGATCAGCAGCGCCGCGATCCCCAGAACAATAATCTCGCCATAGGTATCAAAGCCCCGGAAATCCACGAGGATCACGTTTACGACGTTGGTACCGCCACCGCCTTTGTAAGAATTGGCAAGGTGGAATTCCGAAATCGGCGTCGCGACCGCATCACGCATGAGATAGTGATAAGACAGCGCCATGGTACCAAGCCCGCCGACGATGCCGACCGCTGCGTCACGGGTGCGGCGCAGCACGCTGCTTTCCACCGGTGTGCGATTGGGCAGGAAGTTCAGCGCCAGCAAGAGCAGAATGATCGTGACCACTTCGACCGTGATCTGTGTCATCGCGAGATCCGGCGCACTGAAGAACACAAAGCCCACCGAGACCATAAGCCCCGCGATCCCGATCAGAATAAGCGCCAGCAACCGGTTGCGGTGCTGGAACACCAGCGCCACGGTTGCAGCCACCAGCATCAGCCAGCCTGCAATTGGCACCGACTCCGCAGGTTGCATGCTGCGGGTCGCCGGACCTGTCACACCTGTGCTCCACGCATGGGCACCGGCCGCAACAACGGTCACGGCAAAGATTGCCGCATAGCGGGTAAAAGCACCATTATGCAGACCGTGCGAGAACGTGCGCGCGGCTGAAACAGCCGCAGCGATCACGGCCTCGAATATGGTTTTCGCCTCGGGGCGCGGTGCGGTATCCCAGAGTTTCAGCGCGGGTCTGAAGAGCGACAGAAGGATCAGACCGCCGACGGTCGCGGCGATCGACATATAAAGCGCTGGCACCAGGCCATGCCAGATTTTGAAATAGGCTTTGGGCACATCGGCCGGGTCTCCCAGCACCGATGCCGTCACCATTTTCACAAAAGGCTCCGCAAGAAACGGCGCAAGACCAATGACCACGACCAGCACGGTCAGGATCGCAGGGGGCATCCACATGCCCGCACCCGGATCGTGTGGTTTAGCCGGATAATCGTCGCGCACAGGTCCAAGGAAGGTATGCGCAATAAGCCGGAAGCTGTAGGCCGCCGAAAAGAGTGATCCGAGAACGGCAAGCCCGGGCACCAGCCAGTGCGAGCCGAAAAGCACTGTGTGATAGGCTTCTTCCAGCATCATCTCCTTGGAGAGGAACCCGTTCAGCAGCGGAATACCGGCCATCGACAGCGCCGCGATCGTGACGATTACAAACGTCACCGGCATCAGCGTCCGCAGCCCGCCCAGCCTGCGGATATCGCGGGTATGAGCCTCGTGGTCGACAATGCCCGCTGACATAAAGAGCGCCGCCTTGAACGTTGCATGGTTCAGAATATGGAAAACCGCGGCCATCGCGCCGAACGCCGTGCCGGTTCCGAGCAGCATGGTGATCAGCCCCAGATGGCTGACGGTCGAAAATGCCAGCAGGGCTTTGAGATCATGTTTAAAGAGCGCGATAACCGCCCCGATGACCATAGTCACAAGACCCGCGGTGGTCACGATCACGAACCATTCCGGCGTGCCCGAAAGCACCGGCCACATGCGCGCCATCAGGAAAATACCGGCCTTTACCATCGTGGCCGAGTGCAGATAGGCCGATACCGGGGTCGGTGCAGCCATGGCATGCGGCAGCCAGAAGTGGAACGGGAACTGCGCCGATTTGGTAAAACAGCCCGCCAGGATCAGGAGCAGCGCCGGCAGATAAAGCGGGCTTTCCTGAATGACATCGCGGTTCTGCAGGATCACGCTGAGATCATAGCTGCCGACGATCTGGCCGAGGATCAGCATACCCGCGATCATTGCAAGCCCACCCATACCCGTGATGGTCAGTGCCATGCGCGCGCCCTGCCGGCCTTCGGGCAGATGTTTCCAGTAACCGATAAGCAGGAAGGACGACAGCGAGGTCAGTTCCCAGAAAATCAGCAAGAGCAGTATGTTATCACTCAGAACGATTCCGACCATCGCGCCCTGAAAGAGCAGCAGATAGGTGAAAAATTCGCCCATATTGTCTTCGCGCGAGAGGTAGAACCGCCCGTATGTGATGATAAGCAGGCCAATTCCGAGGATCAGCAGCGCAAAGAAAAAGCCCAGACCGTCGAGCATCAGCGTAAAGTTCATCCCCAGCGCCGGCATCCAGTCGACCCCGGCCTGGACCACTTCGCCCGCCATCACCGCAGGCAGGTTGGTCAGCAACCCGATGAAGGCCATCAGCGACACCATAAAGGTAACACCGGCGCAGGCCGCGCGACCGGCCGAGTTCATCAGCCCCGGCAAAAGAGCGCCAAGGAAGGGCAGGGCAACGATAAGGAAGAGGGACACGCGAACTCCTGATCTCAGGGCCTGAAAAAAGTTCCCCAATGTGTGTGCCACTTTGGCGCCGACCTCAAGAGAAACCGACATCTTTGCGCCCAAAACCGCACGTCTGTGCAGAACAAAACAGAACCATTGCAGTCACATGGGTTGAATAAACCTTGTTTGCTGCGGGTTCTGTCCGGCTGGAAGGTGCATCTGGCGGGCCTGTGATGCGAAAGCTCCCTCCGGCGCAGAAAACCGATGCTTCCGGGCCGGTGCAGCGCCCGTGCAGCCGTTGATCCCCGCTGCCGGGCCGGGCAAAGCAGGGCCGGACAGGGAACCAGGTCGCGATCCCGGCGGTTGCGATTGCAATACGCGATCACAAAACAGACGCAACAGACCGGCCGCAGCCGACAGAGCAGAGCTTCATAAGGAAAATGTCATATGGCGCGAGCGCCCCGCATTCTGATCCACAGCGATCAGACCGCCCCGCAGAAAGCCAGCCTGCTTGCCGCCTGCCCCGGTGCGCAGGTCGGCACCTGTAGCACCAATGCCGGCCTGCCCGCGGCGATTTCAACACACAGGCCGGATGTCGTTTATTCGGTCAGGTTTGATCCCGCGCCTGGGTTTCCTGCCAAAGCCCTTTTCGCCGAAGGAGGCCCGGTCTGGGTGGCCAACGGCGGGGCCGGAACTGACCATCTGGGCCATTGGAACACGGACCGCGTTACAGTCACCAACGCTGCCGGGGTCGCCGCCGATATGATCGCCGAATACGTGATGGGCTGCATTCTGCACTTTACGCTCGATGTACCGGGCTTTGTTCAGGACAAAGCGCTCAGGCGCTGGCAGATGCGATCTGTTGTACCGGTGAAAGGTAAAACAATGCTGATCGTCGGTCTGGGGCACACCGGACGCGCGATCGCGGCACGCGCAAAAGCTTTTGGCATGCAGGTGACCGGCACACGTGCCAGCCCTGAGGCGATGGAGAACGTTGACGATGTGCGCCCGTCTCAGGACCTTTTCCGGTTGCTGCCGCAGGCAGATGTGGTTGTGGTCTGCACCCCGCTGACAGATGACACCCGCGATATGCTTAGCGCGGATGCGATCGGGGTGATTAAAGAAGGGGCTGTTTTTGTCGATGTGTCCCGTGGTGGTGTCACCGATCAGGATGCCCTGCGCGCAGCACTTAATTCAGGCCGGATTGCCGGAGCGGCTCTGGATGTGTTCCCCGCCGAACCCCTGCCCCCGTCAAGCCCGCTCTGGAACACCGCCAACCTGCTGATCTCGCCGCATTGCTCTGCCGTGCACAAAGACTGGGACGAAGCTTCCTTTGCGCTTTTCCTGCGCAATCTGGACAACTGGCTGAACGGACGGCCGCTGTTTAATGTGGTTGATCCGGACCGGGGTTACTGAACCGGGTTCTGGTGCTCAGAACAACAGACCCGGGAATGTCGCGACACTCCCCACCGCGAAAAGCCCGGCGCGGATCACCAGGTCTGACCGCCCGATCAGCGCATAAGAGAAACAGGATAACCCGACGGCCACATGCGCGAATGCGAGGACTGCCGCCGCGGGTTCGCTTGCGATACGGATCAGACTTTCGTTGGCAATCATGCTGAGCGGAATGACGTAGAGCCCGACGCCCAGCGCCATTGCGGTCAGCGCCACGCGCAACCAGTTCTCTCCGATCATCCCGGCCGCAATGAATACCGCGCCGCAAACGGGCGGTGTGATGGTCGACAAAAGAGCGAACCAGAAAACAAACAGATGTGTCTGCAAAGGTTCAAGGCCAAGCTCGATCAGCGCCGGTCCTGCGACCGAAACGCAGATCACATAGGCCGCCGTCGTCGGCACCTCCATGCCCAGAAGCAGACAGGCCGCTGCCGTCAGCAACAGCGCCGGCCAGAGCTCTCCGCCCGATCCTGACAGAATAACCGAGGTCGTCTTGACGCCGAGGCCCGTGATGCCGAGCACACCGATGATGATGGAAGCGCAAAGAATAATAATCGCGATCATGGCAACCTGCCGCCCGGCGCTGAGCATCGCGTCACCCGTCCGCGCAAGTCCCTGCCGCAAATTAAAGCCGGGCGTCGCGTCAAACATCAGCGCAGCAGCCCCGGCAAAGATCGCAAGTGCCGCCGCATACTGCGCCGTGAAACCAAGCGCGAACATGGCGATCAGCAGCACGGAGAAGGGCACAAGGAAGAACCCCGAGGTGATGATCACGGCGCGCCTGCCAGGCCGCTCATCCTCGGGCACCGCGCGCAATTCAAAACGCTGCGCATAGGCGTTAATGCCCATCCAGACCGTCAAGAAATAGAGGATGGCAGGCAGCAGTGCCGCAATCATGATTTCCACATAGGGCACGCCGGTCAGCTCAACCATCACAAAGGCCCCCGCCCCCATCAGCGGCGGCATGATCTGTCCGCCCGAGGACGCCACCGCCTCGACTGCGGCCGCGAGGCGTTTCGGATAGCCGAGCTTTGTCATCGCAGGCAGAGTGATCGCCCCGGTAGAGGCCACATTCGCCGATGCAGAGCCTGAAATAGAGCCGAAAAGTGCCGAGGAGAGCACAGACACTTTTGCCGCTCCGCCGGTCAGACGCCCGGCGGCCACCGAAGCCACATTCATGAACCCCTGCCCGGCCTCACCCGCGTTAAGCACCGCGCCAAAGATCACGAATATCGCAACGACGCCGACAGAAACACCCGTCAGGCTGCCCCAGAGCCCGCCTTCCGCGACAATCAGCGTGCCCAGAAAACTGCGCAGCGGTGTGCCGGCGTGTCCGAACTCTCCGGGAATGTGCTGCCCGAAAAGCCCGTAGAGCAACGCGGCAAAGGCGACCATCGGCAGCGGCCAGCCAATCATCCGCCTCGCGCCCTCCATCACGATCAGAAGCAGCACCAGAGAAAGACCCACCTGAAACGGGTCTTCGAGAAAACCGTACTGATTGCGCAGGGCCGCATGGTTGAGCGCAATCCACAGGCATCCGGCAACGCCGACTGCCGCAATAATGGCCCCCCGGAGAGCTGCACCGCGTGTCGCAGCGCCGAAAACAAACACCCACGGCAGGACCAGCGCCATGTGCAAAGGACGCGCCACCAGGTTCGGCACCAGTCCGAAGAAAATCAGCCCGATGTGGAAGGCACAGGTCAGCGCGCCGAGGGCAATCCAGAGCGCGCGCAGGGGTATCGGGCCGATTTCATTCTGCATGGGTGGCCCGTGCCCCGCTTGGGGGCGCGGGAGTGCGATTACATCTGCGCGTCACTCAAAGATGCGCCGATTTCCTGGTAATATCGGATCGCGCCGGGGTGAATCCGGCTGGTGATATTGCTCAGCATATCGGTCGACACGCCCGCCCACCATGCAGCATCTCCAGCCATATCCTCGCGCGTCTCCCAATATGTTTTTGTCAGCAGATAGGCGGTGTCATCATCCATCTTTGACGTGGTGTAGGCGACCACGGGAAGAGAGGTTGTCGTGATATCTTCGCTCTGACCCGCATAGGTGCCGGCAGGAATGGTCAGCCGAGTGCGCTTGGACATATCGATCTGCGCATCATCGAGGGAAAGCACCTTCACACCGGTTGAGGCGGCAGCTTCGATCACATTGGGCGCAGGCCAGGACCCGGCCGTGACAAAGCCGTCGATCTGTCCGTTCTTGAGAGCGTTCACAGCGTTTGAAAGCTCAGAATCCGCAACTGTCACTTTGCCTTCCAGCCCGAAAAGTTCGATATATTTCGCACCCTCCCGCGCCCCGAAAGACCCGCTGCCAAGCAGGATGGTTTTGCCTTCCAAATCCGCAAAGCTCTGCACGCCGCTGTCCGCAGACATAACAAAATGCATAGTCAGCGAGGGGATCGGGAAAAGCGCTCTGATCTCATCAAAGGCCGGATCGCCCTTGCCTTCAAACATCGCCTTGCCCTCCTGCGCAAGACCGATGAGAGCTGGTGGCGTGGTAAAGACATAATCACCGCCACGGGCGCGCACTTCCATCACGTTCTGCACCGACCCCTGGCTTTCTTCGACCGTGACGGAGACGTCCCCCCCGGTGCCTTCCTTCATCGCCTCGGCGATCTGTACCGCCATCTGAAAGTATGACGACCCCGCCTTGGCCGACTTATACGTGACACGGGTTTCTGCCGCCGCGCCGGAGCCCAGTACAATTGCCGTCGCGGCGATGACTGAGACTGATCTGAGAAATGTCATGGTTACCCTCCCGGTTTCATTCCCGCAAACCATCTCCTGGCAACACTCAAAGCGCAAGGGCGGGCCTGGCCACAGGCGAACTGAAGGGAGGGGCGCTGGTACCCGCAAGGCCACAGATGAGCACAGAGATAGTGACCCTTTTGCAGCGAAAGTGGTCTTTGCACCGGAGCCATCCTGAGGACAGGTCTCCAGCGATACAGCGCAGAACGGAAATTACCTGTTTTGCCGACAAAGCTGACCGGCCCTGCGTGGCATCCGGAGTTCTTGATTTCCGGCAAATCCTGTTCGCGCCGGTATCCCGCATTGTGCCGCATTGCGACAGGGACACGCTGCACCTGCATGGTATTCATCACAGATGAGCAAAGCAGGTTGCATAGCAAAGGACCGATATCCGGATCTGTTTCAGCCTTTCACCACGGCTTTGCCGAATGGGCCGGGGTGGACGCGTATTACGAGCCGGAGGTCATCCACAAATCACCCGGCGGATCCGACCGTCTCAACGCCGGTGCGAGGTCGGCGGATGCAGGTCTTTTCAGTTTGCGTCTCACGGGTGCACCGCCGTACGCCCGCATTACCCTGAACCTCGTGCACATTGCGCTGCCGCTCAACATCGGCGAGCAGCATCAGAGGAACCC
>NZ_JAHEHZ010000253.1 GCF_024639605.1 Roseobacter sp.
ATAGAGCAACACAAAGCCACGCACCCCCACACGGTCCAGCACAGCCAGACCCAAAGACCACAGCGTGACCATATTCACCACCAGATGCAGCACGCCGCCGTGCAGGAACCCGTAGGTCAGAAACATCAGCCAGGGCTGGGCAGGATAGTTCGGGGTCCAGGACTGCAAAAGTCCGGCCCAGAAGCCAAAATACTCATAGGCCTGCGATCTCAGCCGGAGCGGGCCCGCAAGCTGCAGATCCGAGAGCTGCAGCAGGCCTTCGACGGCAAAACAGATGACGATCACCGCAATCAGCACCCCGGACCCGGGGGAAGGGGCCGCCTCTGCCGGGCGGTCATCGGGCGGGTCAGATGTCTTCATGCATCACACCGGGCAGTCTGTGACAGAGGATGCAAGCGCGGGTCTCAGGGCACCCAGTTGAAGCTGCGCTGCAGGCCGATGTAGATGGTATTGCGGCTGCGGTCCTCAGAATCGTCCTCGCTGGAGAGCGTGTGCGACACCCCGCCCACGAGGCCCCAGTCCCGGGTCAGATCCCGCCGGTAGGTCAGGCCAACCTCCATACGCTTGCCGTCAACACCCTCGTCCAGCTCGTTACGGTCAAAATACGTGAAGGTGGCGCCCAGACCAGAGAGATTATTGATCTGATAATCATACCCGGCGCGCAAAGCGGTGTTGAGCTGTTCATTATTATCATTGTCGGTCACAACAGACTGCGACAGCCCCAAGTTGATCTGCCCGGTCGGCAGCTCATGGACGTAATCAAGGTTGATCAGAGGATCACTGCCGATCGTATCCGCCCCGGTCACCCCGATTTCAGCAGACAGAGAGCCGCGCGGCAGTTCCATATCCCGGCTGACGCTGAGAAAGGAGCGCCGGCCGTTGTCGTTGCTGGAGACATCGGAGGCAAAATTCAGCCCCAGGGTGCCGTTGGATAGCGCCCGCAGGAGAGATGCCCCGACGCTCAGACCGTCGTCTGTCCCAGTCTCGTCGCCGCTGCGGTCGATGCTGTCATAGCTCAGAGAGACATCCGCCGTCAGGATCGGCGTGACCTCCATCGAGACCGCCACACCCAGACCGGTTCTCTCCCGGTTCACACCATTACCCTGCGCGTCGAAGTCCTCATAACTGGCCGTCAGGCTCGCCGTGATCCGCGGATCAATCCGGAAATCAAGCTGGCCGTCGAACGCAGTGTTGCTCTGATCGGTCAGATCCGGGTCGGTGGTATCACTGAAGGTGATCTCGTCATAGGCAAAGCCCCAGCTCGCCCCGATCGGCGCATTCAGGCCCACAGCACCGTCCAGCACAAAACCATAGGTCTGCCGCGTGCCGTCATCCTGGTTGATGATATTACCGTTCTGATCGAAATCATCAAAGTTATCGGAATCAGAATCGGATTCGCGGTACCGGAGTTCAAAGCCGATGCGCGCATTGCCGGTTTCCCGGTCATATCCGATGCTGGCAAATGAATTCGTGGGATCGAAACTGGAGTCGTTATCGTCCCGCCATTCCTCAACCTCAGTCCCCAAATCGAGCGAAAGCTGATCAAGACCTGTGACACTGGTGAGATTGAACCCGAGGAGGGTCCGCCCGAAAAAATCGGAATCGCCGTCCACATCAAGGCCGGGGTTGTCGCTGTACTCCAGGCGCTGCGTGACATCAAATGTCCCGACAATCCCTGGCGCATCCGTGTCCTGTGCATGCACCACAGCGCCTGCGGTGCAAATGACTAAAAACGCACCAGTTAACAGGTGCGTTTTGTATTTTTTCTGCCTGTGCGAATGACTGTTATTCGAACAGACGCCGTTCCGGTACCAGAATGACATCACCGTCCCTAAGCTCGATATCGTTTGTGACTGCCCCGTCTGCGAGGGCTTTATAATTCAGGATCGTGACACGCTGCACGCCGGCTCCGTCAGTGCGGCGCAGTTGGATACGTTTAATAGCAGCAAATCTTGAAACACCACCGCTGATGGCCACAGCCTGCAGTAGCGTGGTGCCCTTTTTAACCTCAACAAGGCCCGGATTGTTCACCTCACCCACGAAGTAAACGTCGATCACAGGGCCCGCGATGGCGGTGTCCGGCTGAAAGCGCGGCACAACACCGACAAAAACGGTCGGCGGCGCTGCAAAGTTAGACGCGATTGCACCTCGGATGGCGGCCTGAACCTGGCCTATTGTCCGGCCGCTTGCGTTGATTGTGCCGGCAAAAGGGAAGCTGATCTGCCCGTTCGGCAACACGGATACGGAGCGGTTGAGGCTGGCGTCTTCCAGCACTTCAATCTGCAGCGTATCGCCCGGCTGGATGGTATAGTCGCTCTGTGCGCTTGCGGAGACCGCACAGAACACCAAGGCGACCACAACGGATAAGAGGTTAAAAAGCTTCATATCAGACTACCTTCGCGAGTTCTGTTCAGTTTAGTGTCAGACTGGCCCGTAAACTCAAGTGAAAATACCCCATCGGCAGAAACATGATCATTGTTGTAGTGGATAGATCACGTTTCAGGGCAATCCACCCTTAGTTCCCGGTCAGATCACGCAGGCGCTGGACTTCCACGCGGGCCTGTTCGATCCTGTCACGCGTGTCGACAGGGCCGGCTATATCGACCGCTTTCTGCAGCTGTTTCAGAGCATCATTATTTCGCTCCAGCGCTATATAGACATAACCCAGATGTGCCTGAACGATCGGGTCCTCCGGAAGACCTTCGGCCGCACTTTCCAGATAAGGCAGGGCTTCCTCAGAGTCGCCACGCCGATGCAGCAGCCAGCCATAGGTGTCCTGAATGGGGGCCAGATCAATACTCCGCAACCGCCGGCCGATCGACCAGGCCCGCTCGAGGCTTTCTTCGTCTTCTCTGTATGTCACGAGCAGGCTGGCAAGGTTATTGGCAATAACAAGAGCACCGGAATTCTGTTGATAAAGCGTTTCATAGATAT
>NZ_JAHEHZ010000254.1 GCF_024639605.1 Roseobacter sp.
CACCGCGTTGAAGGCCAGAACTGCGAGACCCGGCACCGCCGCGCGTCCCTCGGATTGCAGCCAGGCAGCCGAGACACCGATCACGGAGGCCACAGGAATGGCAAGAAGCGATATCGCAAAGCCGTCCTCAAACCCGGTCAGAGCGCTGTAATCGAGCGACGGCGCCAGCAGCCGGACAACCGTTTCTGCCCCGAGGAAAATCAGCACGGCCAGCGTCAGCGACGCACAGCAGGTAAAGATCGTGATACGCTGCAATAACGCTACGCGGGCTGCAGGATCGGCGCGCACCAGCGCGGGCACCAGGGCCGCACTGAATCCGCCCGACATCAGGATCGCGGTCAGCAGATCAGGCAGCGTCAGAATGACCACCACCGCATCAGTCTGTGCACCGATGCCCAGACGTGCCGCGAGCGCCTGTTCGCGAAAAAGGCCCGAGAGCCGGCTGAGCAGCATGGCAAAGCTCACAAGAAGCGACGCCTGAAGAAGTGAACGGGCCATGATGTCCTTGCCGGGCGCGGCCCGCAGAAGAAGTCCGGTGTGGCTTTCGTTTTAACCGCCGCGGGGCAGGGGTGTAAACGCCCGCCGGGGTGGCTCAGTCTTTGCGGCCCTCAAAGGTGCTGACCGTGATGCCCGCCTCTTCCAGCGTGCGGCGCACGGAGGCTGCGATTTCGACGGCTTCGGGGGTGTCGCCGTGACAGCAGATCGTGTCGATGCTGGTCTCGATGCGCTTGCCCGAGGCGGTGATGATGGCGCCCTCCCGGACCATCCCGACCATGCGCTGCCCGGCCAGGGCCGCGTCATGGATGATGGCCCCGGGTTTGCTGCGGTCCACGAGGGTCGCGTCGTCGTTATAGGCGCGGTCAGCAAAGATCTCACCCGCCCAGGCGCAGCCCAGATCGCGGACTGCAGCCTCCTGTGCGGTGGCACAAAGCACCATCACGATAAGATCCGGATCAACCGAAAGAGCGGCCTCATAGCAGTCCCGCGCAAGGCTCTCATCCTCGGACGTCATATTGCCGAGCGCGCCGTGGAGCTTCACGTGGCGCACCTTTCCACCCAGAGATTTCGCCATGCCGATGGCGGCGCCCACCTGAAAGCGCACTGAATTCTGAAGGCTGGCGCGCGGCACGGTCATGCGCCGGCGGCCAAAGCCCTGCAGATCGTCAAACCCCGGATGTGCGCCGATGCCCACCCCGTTCTCAAGCGCCATTTTCATCGTCGCGGCCATTACGTCCGGGTCGCCGGCATGCGCACCACAGGCGATATTGGCCGAAGTCACGGTTTTCAGCAGCGACGCGTCGTCGCCCATGGTCCAGGGGCCAAAGCTCTCGCCCATATCGGCGTTGATATCCACACGGGTCATCAGGGTCTCCTTTTCATGTCTCAAACGGGTCGGCGGACGCGGAAACGACGCCGCTCACAAGCTGGTAACTCAGCAGATCGGCGATGTCGGCAGGGTCGCGGACCAGCGGCTGTACCTGCCCTGCGAGCCCCTTTATCGCGGCCCGCGCGCGGGTCTCCAGCGCGCGGGCCTCTTCATGGCTTACAAATTCAAACTGCAGGGGCGCGCCTACCGGCGCCTGCGCCACTTTTGGCAGATCCGACGGGATCACAGTGCCGATCCGCGGATAGCCACCGGTGGTCTGGCTTTCGCACATCAGCACGAAAGGTGCGCCGTCACCGGTAATCTGAATGTCGCCGGGCACGATCACCTCAGAGACGATCGACAGCCCGTCGTTTGCAAAAAACCCTTCGCCGTCGGAATCCATGCGCACGCCCTGGCGGTTGCCACGCGGGTCGCGGCGAAAGGCAGTCGCGGCAAACCGCGCGCGGGTTTCTTCGGAGAACTCTGTGGTCTGGATCGAACAGACCACATGTATCGTGCCCCCCGCGAGCCGGTTGTCAGGCGTCAGGAAATACCCGCTGCGCGCCGTGGCGCCTGTGACCGGCAGTTCGTCACCGGCCTGTAACAGACCGCCGATGCCCGCGTTAAGATGGCTGCCGCGTGCGCCCATCTGTACCGGGGCATCAAACCCGCCGGCCACATGCAGATAACCGCAGGTGCCCGCCTGCACCCCGCCAATGGCGAGCTTTGCGCCCGCAGGCAGGGCATGGCTGGCGTTCCAGACAAGCGGCGCACCGTCGAGCGTGGCGGTCATACGCGCGCCCGTCAGGGCGATCACCGTGTCTGCCGTGGCCTCGAAGGTGCCGCCCATGCCGGTCATCTCGATGGCCGCGCATTCCGCGCTGTGGCCGAGCAATGCCGCCCCCTCGTGAAGGGCCAGGGTGTCCGCCGCGCCACCGCGCGTGAGGCCAAAGGCGAGCCAGCCGCGCCGCCCGAGATCCTGCAGGCTGAGCGCCGGCCCTGCCGAGTGAACTTTAAGCGCGGCGCTCATGTGATCATCTCCCTGTCCGCGCCACCAAATGATGCGGTGCTGCCGGTCCGGATTTTTTCCAGCTCCGCCGGGCTGACAGATGGAAAGATCAACTCATCACCCGGCGAGAGCGCAAAGGGCTGCGCGCTTTTCTGGCTGAATGTCTTGAAAGCGGTCTGGCCGATGTGCCGCCATCCGGTGGGCGTGGCATTGGTGAAAAGGCACATCTGCCGGATCGCCAGAACCAGCGCCCCGGAGGGCACGCTTTTGGTCAGGTCCTGCTGGCGGGGGATGTTCCACTGCGCGTCGAGCTGTCCCAGATAGGGCTGGCCAGGCGAAAAACCGATGGTCAGCACCCGCACGCGCGAGGCTGAAAGCTGCCGGATCGCCTCATCGGGGTCGATGCCCACGGCCCGTGCTGCCTCTTCAAGCTGGGGGGCAAGATCGGTGCCGTAAACCGTGGGCACATGCCAGAGCGTGCGCCCGTCAGGCAGCGCCGGATCGCTCCAGTCGCGCGCATCAAGCAGTTCCTGAAGGCGCGTGATGATCTCCTCT
>NZ_JAHEHZ010000033.1 GCF_024639605.1 Roseobacter sp.
CCACCGGATAATTCCCGATGTCCTGGGTGCGCTGTTCGGTCTGCAGGCCCGGATCGCCCTTGAGCATCAGATTGATCCTTTCGGCACCCACGGTGATCTCCGCCACGCGCAGCCCGTCGTTAAAGGCATCAACGGTGGTCGCCAGATCGGAACTGCTGAGCCCGGCATCGGCAAGGCGCAGCCGGTCGGGCACCAGCCGGACTTCTGGCGCGCCAAGCTCCAGGCCCGGAATAGGACGGAACTGGTGCCCCTCTGACCGCGGCAGAAGGCCCGAGATGATGCCCGCCGCCTGGCCTGCGACGCCGAGGATCTCGTCGAGATCCTGACCGGATATGTTGAGCTCAATCGTACGCCCGCCGCCCACGCCACGGCCAAAAAGCGACGGCTGCGTCATAAATCCGAAGGTGCCGGGTTCGGCGAAAATCGGGCCTGAAAGGACCGGGATGAGTTCACTCGCGCGGCTGCCATCGACGGCAGCTGCGCCCACAAAGCTTGCGCCCGGACGGGCAACAAAAAAGAAGTTCTCAATTGTCGGTGTGCCGTCGGCGGTCTCGGTCTCGGGGGCGGCTTCCCAGAGCGGGCGGGCGACCGCCTCGATGCGTTGCGCGATGGTTTCCGTGGTGTCGAGATTGTACCCCGGCGGCGGAATAATCAGACCGAAAACGAGGTTGCGGTTGCCCTCGGGCAGGTACTCGAGGCGCGGCAGAAAGGCGATGCTGGCCACGCCCGCGCCCCCCGCAATCAGAACGACCATCATCAGGCCGATGGCCCGGAACCGCACGGTCAGACGCACATAGGCCATCACAAGGCCATGAAAGGCTCCGGCCAGGTGATCCAGCCCCCAGATCCGCATGGTGTTCTGTGTGCCGCTTTTCAAAAGGCGGCTCGCCAGAGCCGGGATCACCGTGACGGCGACCACCAGCGACAGCAGTACCGAGACCGAAATGGCCACCGCGATGTCGCGGAAAAGCTGTCCGGCTTCAAGCTGCATGATCAGAATGGGCACAAAGACCAGCACGGTTGTCAGCGCCGAAACAAGGATCGCGCCCCAGACCTGGCGCGCGCCGATATAGGCCGCCTCGCGCCGCGATTTGCCCTGTTCGCGCAGCCGGTAGATGTTTTCCAGCACAACTATGGCGGCATCTACGATCATGCCAACAGCAAAAGCGATACCGGCCAGCGAAATGACGTTGAGCGTCCTCCCTGTGGCAGCCATCGCCACAAAGGTCGCCACGATACTGACCGGGATTGCCAGGGAGACCACGAGCGTCGCGCGCGGGCTGCGCAGGAACATCAGCAAAACCAGCGCCGCAAGCCCGCCACCGATCCAGATATTTTGTGTGACAAGCTGAATAGCACCGTTGATATAAACCGTTTCGTCGTAAACCTGGCGCATTCTGAGCCCGGCATCGGTGACCGGCCCGTCGTTGAGCTCGGTCAGAACTTCGCGCACAGCCTCCATGGTTTCGATGACGTTGGCGCCGGGTTCGCGCACGATATTAAAGGCCAGCCCGGGCTCGCCACGAAAGCGCAGACGCGCGGTCGGATCCTCAAACGCAAAGCTCACATCGGCGACATCACCCACGCGCACGCGGCCCGAGCCGCCGGCGCTGATGTCAGAGCGCAGCACGACCGACCGGATCGCTTCGACAGTGTTCAGATTGCCTTCGGCCCGCACGATATAGCGCCGCTTGCCTTCTTCGACATCGCCCGCCGACAGCGAGATGTTTTCACTGCGCAGCACGCGCACGACTTCCGGCACGGTCAGATCAAAGCGCGACAGACGGCGAGGATCCACCACCACCTGCAATTCCTGCGTGACCCCGCCAAAGACGTTGACGGCGGAGACCCCTTCGATCCGCTCGACCCGGTCTTTGATCACATCCTCGACGAAGTCGCCGAAGGTTGCCATCACGCGGTTATTACCCTCCAGCGCCGTCAGCAACACCCATGCGATGGGGCTGTCATCAGCGCCCGAGGTATCAAGCGAGGGTTCGCCGGCCTCGTCAGGGTAATCGCCCACGCGGTCGAGGCGGTTGGAGACCAGCAGCAGTGACTGGCTCATATCGGTGCCGATGCCAAACTCGAGCGTGATCTCGGCCTGCCCGGTGCGCGCGCTGGAGGTCATGATGTCGAGCCCGTCGAGCCCGCGCAGCGCTTCTTCCTGCGGGTTGATGATCTCGCGTTCGACCTCAGAGGGTGCGGCACCGGGCCAGACAGTCTCGATCACCACAATCGGTTTGCGCACGTCCGGAGCGAGCTGGATCGGGATGCGGCTGACCGCGATGATGCCGAAAAGCACCGCCATGATCACGGCGGCGATAACAGCGACCGGGCGCTCGATGGCAAAGCGGATGATATCCATGTGGTGCTATCCCTGATCCGCGCCGCCCGCGGGCGCGATATCCTGGCCCGGGCGCAGTCGTTCATTGCCGCGGGTGACGACCACATCCCCTTCGGCGAGCCCGTCCAGCACCTCGAAACGGTCGCCAAGGGCCACACCGATCTGCACCATGCGCGGCTGAGCCTTGCCGTCTTCGCTGACGAAAACGGTCCAGCCGCCGCGCGCCTGAACCAGCGCGTCCTTGGGCACCGAGAGTACGTCGCGTGGCTTGCTGATCGGGATCGAGACCGTAAGCGACTGGCCGATGGCTGTGCCGGGCATTTCCAGCAGGCGCGGCGAGGTAAAGCGCACAGGCCGCGTGCGGGTGGACGGATCCTCGACCGGAAGCAGCACACGCACCGTCATGTCGAGCTCTTCGCCGGTTTCGGTGGTCCCTTTCACGGCAAGTCCGGTCTTCAGCACGCTGATATACCGTGCCGGCACGCTGGCTTCGACCTCCAAGGCGGAGATATCCAGCAGGGAGACAACCGGAGCGCCGGAGCTGATAAATTCGCCGGGGTTGGTGTGCACGTCCAGAACAATTCCGGTGAAGGGCGCAGTGATCCGCGCGCGCTCAAGCTGGTACCGGGTCTCGGCGAGGGCCGCCTCGGCGCTTTGCACCCGTGCTTCGGCTTCCGCAAGCTGGCCCTGTGCCTCAAAATAATTGCCCTGCGCCTCGTCAAACCGGCTGGTAGAGAAAGAGGTGGTATCGCGCAGACCTTCGATGCGGTTGAGGGCATTGAGCGCGCGTTCGGTGCGCGCCTCTGCCGTGGCGACGCCGGCACTGGCCTCTGCGCGGCGGGCCTCGGCCTGGCGGTTCAGAATGCTCAGCAGTTCGGTGTCGAGCTCGGCCAGAACCTCGCCCTGAGCCACCAGAACGCCTTCGAGTACGAGCACCCTGTCGATGGTGCCGGCTATGCGGCTGGCAATGGTGCCCTCGCGCGAGGTCACGACTTTTGCAAAGAGCGGAATGGTCTCGGCAATGCTGCGGGTCTCAACGGTTTCCACGCCGACGGCGGCGGCCCGGCCCTGTGCGAGAGCAGGTGATGCGCCTGCAGCCAGGATGAGCATTGCAGAAATGGCAAAGGCCCGGAGAGGATCGGGAAAGCGCATCATCGGTAAGCCCTTTGGGAAAAGTTGTTTCAGAGACAGTTCAGACCTAGCGTACTTCAGCTGATTTCAAAGGATATATCCGATCCGTCGCCCGGATTGTAACACAATGGCGTCAGATGACTATTGTTTCAGCTTCGCGGTCAGCTTTCCGGGGGCGCGCCGCCGGCCTGTGATTTCACAGCGACATACTCCTGCAGACGCGCCAGAGCCTCCTGATCAATCTGCGGGCCGGGGGCGTCGTGCAGGATCCTCTGCCACAGATCAGAGGCGCGCGTGGTGGTATCCACGGCACCCCGTTCCGACCAGGTGCCGTAATTCGACAGATCTCCGATCAGCGGCTCATAAAAAGCAGTCTGATAACGCTCCATGGTGTGCTGCGCGCCAAAAAAATGCCCGCCAGGCTGCACTTCGGCCAGCGCATCAAGGGCGATATCGGCGTCCTCAGCGCTGGTGCCGGCGCAAAGTTCGGCCACCATCTGCAGCACCTCAACGTCAGTGATCAGCTTTTCATAGGAGACGGTCAGCCCCCCTTCAAGCCAGCCCGCCGCGTGCAGAACGACTGTAGCCCCCGACAACAGACAGCCCCAGAGCCCGAACTGAGTTTCCTGTGCCGCCTGCACATCACTGAGGTTGGCAGCCGAGCCGGTGGCGCAGCGCCAGGGCAGCCCGGTCAGCCCGGCAAGCTGCCCGGCCACGACACTCGCGGTGAAATGCTCAGGCGTGCCAAAAGCGGGTGCGCCCGATTTCATATCCACGTTCGAGGTAAAGGTTCCATAGCAGACCGGCGCTCCGGACCGCACAAGCTGCGTCAGCGCGATGGCGGCCAGGGCTTCGGCGTGGCTCAGCGTCATAGCGCCCGCAACCGTGACCGGTGCCATCGCGCCCATCAGCGTGAAAGGAGTGACTATGCTGACCTGTCCCGCACGTGCGAAATCGATGAGCCCGCGCGCCATGGGAATATCGATCTGGCGTGGCGAATTGGTGTTTATGATCGTGTAGGAATGGCTTTCCGCACGAAATTCTTCATCCGAAAGCCCGCGAAACTCCTGCAGCATTTCAAAGCTTTGTTCGGTCTGTGGTGTGCCGCGCGCATAGATGAAAGGCACCTTGTCTGACTGTGCCATCATTGTTTCCATGGTCATATAGTGGCGCAGATGCATTGGCACGTCCTGCGGCTCGACGAGCGGCGGCATCATGTGCAGCACATCGAAATACTGGGTCAGCTTAACCAGTTCGGCAAAGTCCTGGCCCCGGCCGGGGCGCCTGCCGCGCACCAGATCTGTGACATGCGGTGCACCGGCACCGGGCTGAAACACCAGTGATCCCTGCTCAAGCAGCACATCACGGGTCCGGGCACCACCGCGCAGGGTTACCGATCTGGGTGCGCTGGCAAGGCCAGCTTCAATAATGTCACGGCCAATCCGGACCATCTCTGTGCGGTCGTCAACGTGCGCGCCGGCTTTGGCGAACAGGGCACGCGCTTCGGGCAGCAGCACTTTGAGCCCGAGGTTTTCCAGAACAGAAAGTGCGCCCTCGTGGATGGCTGAAATCCGGTCATCGGTGAAGACACGCGCTGGTGGGAAGGGGTTGCGCAGGGTGCGGTAGTTGATGTTGCGCGCAGGTGCGGGTGTGGTGCCGCCGCGCCGGGTCCTGCGGCGCCCTTTGTTTTCTGCGAGTGTCATGTGCGCATTGCCCGTCCCGCCGGGTCATAAGGCGAGGGCGCGATGACTTTGGCGTTCTTTTCCACGCCAACCACATGCACCGACAGGTCCGTACCCTCTGCGCAATGCGCCACATCCACCAGCGCCATCGCCAGCGATTTTCCTATGGTGTGGCCAAAGCCGCCCGAGGTCACGAAGCCGACCTTATCCTTGCCTGCCCAGACCGGCTCATAGCCGCTGGCATCCGCGTCGTCCGCCGCAATTTCCAGCGTCACAAGGCGTCGGGCCGGGCCGTTGCCGTTGCGTTCCGCGAGAGCCGCCGCTTTGCCGGTGAAATTCTTATCCCAGTCGATCCAGCGGTCCATGCCGGTCATGCCCGGCGTGTAGCCCTGCGTGAATTCCGCATTCCAGATGCCGAAGCTTTTTTCCAGCCGCAGGCTCAGGAGCGCGTTAAAGCCGACCTCGCGGATGCCCTGATCGGCGCCGGCCTCCAGCAGGATCCGTCGCAGCGTGGCGTGATCGCCGGTGCGGCAGTGAATTTCATAGCCAAGCTCTCCCGTGACCGAGAGCCGCCCGACTTTGCAGCGCAGCAGCCCGATATCAAAGCTGTCACACCCCATGAAGGCTAAATCGCCCACGGCTGCGTCGGTCAGCTTTTCAATCACCGCGCGCGATTTCGGACCTGAAAGAGAGAAGCCTGCGGTGTCCTCGCCGAGGTCACGGACGTGCACGCACTCGTCCATGTGATCGTCAAACCAGCGCATGTGCCAGGCGCGCAGATAGTAGCTGCCCATGATCCACCAGGTGGTTTGTCCGTCCATGCCGGGGCCCCAGTTAAACACTGTCAGATCACCCTTGAGCCGCCCGTCTTCGGCCAGCATCGGCGCCAGCCTTGCACGCCCCGGCCCGGGCAGTTTCGAGGCCATGATCCGGTCGAGCCATTTCCGCGCGCCTGGTCCGGTCACCTCAAACCGCGAGAACCCGGAGATATCGAGCAGACCGACGCCATTGCGCACCGCGTGGCATTCACCGGCGACGATCGGGAAGGCATTCGGGCGTTTGAGCGAGGGCGTCTCCTCAAAGCCCGCCTCAGCAAAATAAAGCGGCACTTCCAGGTCCCAGCTCTGTCCCCACTGACAGCCCGCCGCGGTCATATCGGCGTAAGCGCCTGGCGTTTTCAGCACCCGGCCCGCGGGCAGCTGTTCGTTGGGATAGGTCATCACGAACCGGCGGGTATAGAACTGGCCGGTGGTCTCTTTGATATACTGTTTGTTCTCTGCCCAGACGCCATAGCGCGCAATATCCATGCCATAGACGTCGGCCTCCGGCGTGCCGTGGATCATCCATTCGGCAAGGCTTTTGCCGACGCCTCCGCCCTGCAGAAAGCCGGCCATTACGGCACAGGCTGACCAGTAGCCGCGCTTGCCGCGCACCGGGCCCACCAGCGGATTGCCGTCAGGTGAGAAGGTGAAGGCACCGTTGACCCATGTTTTCACGCCAACCTCCTGCAGACAGGGATAGCGGTTGAACCCCAGGGTCAGTTCATGCTCGATCCGGTCGGGGTCTTCCTGCTGCAATTCAAAGCCGTATTCCCAGGGCGCGCCGTCCATCATCCAGTGCTGGTGATTAATCTCGTAGATGCCCAGCAATACGCCTTTCTGGTCCTGCCGCAGATAGGTGAAGCCTTCCAGATCGACAGTCATCGGAACTTCGAAGTCCAGTTCTTCAAGCTGCGGGATCGTGTCGGAGATAAGGTAGTGGTGGTTGAGCGGGCTCACCGGCAGTTCAATACCCGCCATGCGCCCTACCTGCTTGGCCCAGAGGCCGGCGGCATTGACTACGTGCTCGCAGGACACGGTGCCCTTTTCGGTGACGACCTCCCAGCCCTCCAGCGTCTGGTTGAGTTCCAGCACCCGGTTGTGCTCGATCACTTCCGCACCGCGCTTTTTCGCGGCACCGGCATAGGCATGCACGGTACCGGTCGTATCGATATAGCCTTCCCGGTCCGCCCACATACCGCCCAGAAGGCCCTCGCCCGACATGATCGGGTTGAGTGCCACGGCCTCTTCGGTGGTCACGAGGCGACAGTCTTCGATGCCGATGGACTGGAATGTGCGATAGGCCGATTGCAGCCATTCCCAGCGATCCGGCGTACCGGCCATCGTGAGCCCGCCGGTCATATGAAGCCCGATGTTCTGACCGCTTTCCGCTTCGATTTCGCTTAGCAGGTCAATGGTATAGGCCTGCAGTCCGGCGATGTTGGGGTCCGCGTTCAGTGCGTGAATGCCGCCTGCCGCGTGCCAGCTTGACCCGGCGGTCAGCACTGAGCGTTCGATGAGGCAGACATCGGTCCACCCAAGCTTTGCCAGATGATAGAGAACCGACGCCCCGACCACACCTCCCCCTATGACAACCACGCGGTAATGCGAATTCATGTCCGATCTCCTGAACAGCCAGCCGGTGGTACTGTACACAACTGTCCAGTACCACCGGGACGCTAGGCGCAAAGTCCGGGCGGCGTCAACAGATTCGCATCTCAGGGCCTCAGCGGGTGCTGAGGCTCTGCGCAAGGCGCATCAGCTGCACGGCTTCGGTACGGTACCCGAACGGGTCTTCGCCGCGGGTCGCGATGGCCGCGGCAATGGCCTCCTCCCAGCCCCAGTCGCCGGTATAGGTGGCACCGGTGAGCAGTTGCCCGACCCCGGCGATTACCGCGGCGAACCCGTTATTTCCGGGGGCGCCTGCGTCGCGTGTGATCGGCTGCTCAATGAGCCGGCTTGTGTCGCTGCCCGGTTCTTTATAGCGCAGCCGCAGGAAACCCAGCTCATCGCTCTGCGGCACATCCGCGGAGGTGGCGTACCGCAGCGGGTCGCTGAGCTGTGCCGGTGAGCCCACCGGCGTGATCTCATAAAGTGCTGTAACGCTGTGGCCCGCGCCGATCTCGCCGGCGTCCACCGCGTCGTTGTTGAAATCCTCGCGCCGCAGCGCCCGGGTTTCATAGCCGATGAGCCGGTATTCCGCGATCTGCGCTGGATTGAACTCCACCTGGATTTTAACGTCATTGGCGATCGGGAAAAGCGCGCCGGTAAGCTGGTCCACCAGCACTTTCTGCGCCTCTGCGAGCGTGTCGATATAGGCGGCCTGACCGTTCCCGTTCTGCGCCAGCGCCTGCATGGTCGCGTCGTCAAGATTGCCGCGTCCGAAGCCAAGAACCGACAGATACGTGCCGCTGTCACGTTCGCGGGAGATGTAGTCCTTCAGCGCCTCGGGGTCCGAAAGCCCGACGTTGAAATCACCGTCTGTGGCGAGGATCACGCGGCTGATCCCGCCCGCCTCAGCCATGTCGGCGGCAGTGCGGTACGCCTGCTGCAACCCGGCCTGACCTGCGGTCGAGCCGCCTGCCGAAAGGTTCTCCAACGCTTCGAGGATTGTGTCGCGCTCACTTGCGGGCGTCGGATCCAGCACCCGGCCAGCGCTGCCCGCATAGGTCACGATCGACACCTGATCCTCGGCGCGCAGCTGTCCGAGCATCAGCCGGAATGACTGCACCAGCAGCGGCAGTTTGTCCGGCTGGTTCATCGATCCCGACGTGTCAATCAGGAACACCAGATTGAGCGGCGGGCGGTCCTCCAAAGCCGGCATCGCTCCCTGAATGCCGATCTGCACCAGCTGCGTGTCCGCGTTCCATGGTGTTGGGCTGACGGTCACCGTCGGGCGGAACGGCGTTTCACCGTCCGGCGCGGGATAGTCATAGGTGAAATAATTGATCATTTCTTCGATCCGCACCGCGCGGGGGTCCGGCAAAGAGCCGCTCGTCAGAGAATCGCGGATCACCGGGTAAGACGCCGTGTCCACATCGACAGAAAAGGTCGAAACGGGCGTCTCAGCGGTGATCTGCACCGGGTTCGCGCCGGCATTTGAAAACTCTTCGCTGCTGGCTTCCGGCTGTGAGGGCGCGGGACGGTCGATGAAGGCCTCTTCCATCAGAACTGGCGCGCTGGCCTCAGGTTCAGCGAACGTCTGCAGCCCGGTTGACGGGGCGCGCAGCTGAGAGGTTTTGGCCGCGCGATCCGGGACCTGTGGCGCGGGTGGCGCAAGGCGGGCGCTGTTCTCCCGCGCGGTAGCATCATCCGCAAGACCGGCGTTTTCCGTCTCAGTCTGATCTGCGTAATCTACACCGGCAGGCACCGGGTTGCGCAGACCGGTGACCGGGGAGGGCGGCGTCATCAGATCCTCGCCCAGCGGCGTCAGAAACAGGACGCCGACAGCCACGAGGGCAGTGGTGGCGGCCAGGCCGCCGCGTGTTGTCAGTGAATTCAGCATCGTCTTTACTCCGTTCAGAAGGCCATGACCGGCCCTGGTGGAAGTAAGACGTGCCTCAACCTGCGATCCCTGGAGGTTGGCGTAGTTTTTCTGCGCAAGCGCCAGATCAGCGGCTTTTTTACCCTGGTCAGGGGCCGGCGTGGCGGCGCGCATCGCCGCTTTCAGGTCCTCGAATTCGTCGCTCATAGCGATGCCTCCTGCTCTGCCCGCAGCGCGCGCAGACGTTTTTTGGCCTCTGACACGCGCCAGCTGACGGTGCCCTCTGTGACGCCCAGAACCAGCGCCGCCTCGCGCTGGGTAACATCATCAAGCACCAGTGCCAGCGTGTCGCGCAGATCGTCGGGCAGCGCACGCATTGTGGCGGTCAGCCAGTCGATCTCTGCGGCGGTCTCCGCATTCTCTGCGCGCCGGTTTACCTCCCAGTCGCCCCATCCGTCTGCCGCCCTGGCCCGGCTTGCGGCCCGGCGGCGGCGGTCGTGGGCCGCATTTACAACCACCCGGTAAAGCCAGGTGCTGAGTTGCGACTGGCCGGCAAAGCTGCGCAGTTTTGCCGGCAGCGCGGCACAGACATCCTGGGTCAGGTCTTCTGCCTCATGCTGTGACCCGGTGAGTCGGAACGCGAGACGAAAGACGGCATCATAGCGTCGGTCCAGCAGCGCCGAAAAGGCGCGGCCGTCGCCGCCTGCCGCTGCCAGAGCGAGGTCTTCGTCGCTTGTTTCCATCCGCATCACGTACGTTTGACGCAGCATGGCGGTCAATCCCTGGCGGTGCAGGTGATTTTTTTGATGAATTTTTTCAGAAGCTGTCTTTTTCGTCGAGCCAGGCGCGGATGATCGTCCGGTGGCGCGCGCTGTCATAGCTGGGGAAATGACCGCCGTGCACGACCCGTACCGGCAGATCGTAAAGCCGCACCATAGAGCGGTAATAATCAGTCGCATCAGCATGATAGGTGTCTTCGATCAGGGGGCCGTCATAGACGACATCGCCCGAAAAGAGCGTTTGAGTGGCCGTTTCCCACAACGCAATACCGCCCGGCGAATGGCCGGGTGTGTGAATGACCTCAAAATGCCGGTCACCGAGATCGATAACATCGCCATCCTCCAGCAAACGCGTGGCCGGAGCGGATTTTACGGCATAATCCGCAGAGGCGTAGGGCAGGGGCGGCAGCCGGTCAAATATCTCGTCGGTAACGTAAGGATCCGCAAGCGTCGCGGCATTTGTCGGGTCGGCAATTATCGCAGCCTCCAGCCGGTGCACGCAGCGGTCGTCAAATTCGTGATGGCACCCGATGTGATCGAAATGCGTGTGGCTGGCGACAGCCGTGAGCGCACGTTCGGTGACCAGTGGCACCCATTCGCGCAACGACACCACGCCCATCCCGCTGTCTACCAGCATATCGCGGTCGCGCCCGCGCACATGCCAGACGTTGCAGCGGTAAAACTCCTGAATAAACGGCTCCGCGATCAGCGTGATATCATCACTTTTGCGTTCGAGGCGGTACCAGTCTTCGGGGTTTGCACGATCCATCGGTCAGTTTCCTGTGGGGAAAAGGCTGAATGCCGGGGCATCCGCCGAGAGTGTCAGCCGGCTGCCGGGTTCGGGCATCTCAGAGGGCGGCAAATGTGCGGTCAGCACCAGGTCGGGGGCTGCTTCCGGTACCACCTGAACCCGGGTGTAGGTGCCGAAAAACGCGGAGACCTTTATTTCTCCCGGACCGAAGGAGAGAGCGCCTTCGCCGCTGCGCAGGGCCTCGGGGCGGATGCACAGGACCGCATCGCCTCTTGCCGCCCGCAGACCAGGCAATGGTCCAAAGGAGGTCGTTACCACTGATCCGTCCGAGCGGGCGGGGATGTGGTTCATCTCGCCCATGAAATCCGCGGCAAAGAGGGTGGCCGGTTCGCGGTAGATGCGGGCGGGCGGGCCCTCGTCCTCAATGCGGCCGGCGTTCATCACCACGATCCGGTCGGCGATGGCCATCGCTTCTTCCTGATCGTGGGTCACATGCACAAAGGTTGTGCCAACGCGGCGCTGGATTGCTTTGAGCTCGTCCTGCATCGCGCGCCGCAGCTTAAGATCAAGCGCGCCAAGCGGCTCATCCAGCAGCAACACATCCGGTTTCACGGCCAGCGCGCGCGCCAGCGCCACCCGCTGACGCTGCCCGCCGGAAAGTGCATGGGGCCTGGTGGCGGCAGCGTGCGCCAGCCCCACCAGATCCAGCATCTCGTGGGCCACTTCATAGCGCGCGGCGCGCCCCATTCCGCCCATCCGCAGACCAAAGGCCACATTGTCGCGCAGCGACATATGCGGAAAAAGCGCGTAATCCTGAAACATCGTGGTGGTGGGGCGTTTGGCCGGGGCTACCCGGGTCATGTCGCGCCCGTCGATCAGAACCTCGCCAGCGGTGGGGTCGATGAACCCGCCCAGCACTGAGAGCAGTGTCGTCTTGCCGCAGCCCGAGGGACCGAGCAGGGTCACATACTCCCCCGCACCGATCTCCAGCGACACATCGCTGAGGGCCTGAAAATCGCCAAAGGTATGGCTGACTGATCTGATGGAGACGGGCGCGGTCATGAGCGGTTTTTTCTGAAAACGAAAATTTCGAGGATGAGCACCGCCGTAACGGAGACCAGAAAGACAAGACTGCCGATGGCATTGAGCCGTGGCGAGAGACCGGAACGCAGCATCGACCAGATCTCCACCGGCAGGGTGACGTCAAAGCGGGTGAGCAGGAAGGAGATGATGAACTCGTCCCAGCTGAGCGTGACTGACAGAAAGAACGCCGCAGCAATCGCCGGAGCCAGCATAGGAATGGTTACAAGCGTGATGACGCGGAACTCATCTGCCCCGAGGTCCCGCGCGGCGCGTTCGGCATTCTGCTGCTGCGCACCCATGGAGGCATAGATGATGGCAAAACAGAGCGGCAGATTGATCACCACATGGCCGATCCCCGCGGTCATCAGTGACAGGCCCAGACCCGTGCGCTGTATCACAATGAGCAGGCCAAGGCCGACAATCAGATAGCTTACCGTGAGCGGCGCGATCAGCAAGCCGCGTATCAGCGCCGAGCCCGGCAGCACATGGCGTGCGAGCCCGTAGGCCGCCAGAAACCCCAGCGCGCAGGCCAGGGCTGCCGAGCCTGCGGCCACCAGAAGTGAATTCCCGAGGGCGGCCATGACATCACCGTCGCTGAGGATATCCGCATACCAGCGCAGCGACGGCCCCTCGAAAGGAGGCACCGGGAGCCCGCCGTCCTGAAATGAAAACAGCACCAGCGAGGCCACCGGCAGGTAGATGAAAACGAAAGCGACGATGAGGTAAGCCCAGGGCAGCAAGCGCATCATATCCGGTCAAGCCTCAGCCAGCGTGCCGACAGGATATAAACCAGCGTCACGATTGCCATGAGGACGATCGCCAGCGCGGAGGCCAGCGGGAAGTCGGCGCGCCTTCCCAGCTGCACCATGATCACCTGTGGTACGGTCAGTTCGGTATTGCCGCCGAGGATCTGCGGGGTCACATAGTCGCCGATGCAGAGGACGAAAGTGAGAAAAGCGCCGGTGACGATGCCGGGCAGGGTCAGCGGCAGGATCACATGGCGGAAGGTCTGGAAGGCGGAAGCGCCGAGATCCATCGCGGCACGCCGGTAATTGGGCGAAAGCTGCACAAGGTTGGCGTAGATCGTCAGCGTCAGAAGCATCACGAAGAAATGCACAAATCCCGTGACCGTGGCAAAGCGGGTATTGGCCAGCGTCACCGGCTCAGAGATCAGCCCCAGAGACATCAGCGTCTGATTGACGACGCCTTCACGGGCGAGCACCAGCAACCAGGCGTAGGAGCGGACCACATAAGAAGTCCAGAACGGCAGGATAGCAAGCAGCAGCGCCAGTCGCTGCCAGCGCTGTGGCACACGAAACGCGATGATCCAGGCCAGCGGGTATGCCAGCACAACCGACACCACCGTTACCGTCAGGGTGATCTCCATCGAGACCATAACCGCTCGCCAGAGATAAGCCTTTTCGGTGAGTTCGGTATAATTGGCGAGCGAAAGGCCCCAGACGAGGGTGCGTCCTTCAAGCGTCGCAAGGCTCATCGCGCCCATCACGAGGAAGGGCACGACGAAAAACGCAAGTGTCCACAGCAGGGCAGGGGCTACAAAGCCCGCGCCCTGCAAACGTGGAGCAGGCCGGCTCACTGCTGGAGCGTGTCGAGCCAGAGGTCCTGCATCTCGATGTCGAGATCGGTGTCAGGGGCCGGGTAAAGCTGTGTGCGGGCCAGATAATCGGTCTGGCTGTCCCAGCGCAGCACGGCTTTCTGGTCATCGCTCAGGTGCTCACCGGCTTTGGCATTGGCGGGCATGCCCCAGAAACACGAGGATGTGGCAAGGCGGGCCTGGCCTTCGGGGCCGGTGATGTATTTCACAAACTCCATGGCCATATCTTTGTTTTCGCTGGCCTCCAGCACACCGATGGACTGCGCCCAGCGGACCGCACCCTCTTTCGGGATCGTCCAGGTCAGTTCAGGCTGCTCTTCGGCCAGCACGGCTGTAAGCCACTCGCCGCCGCCCACAACGATATCAACCTCGCCCGTGGCGAGCGCTGTCTGAGCGGCAACAACGCCGGCAACCGATGCGGCCTGTCCGCGCAGGGTCGAGAGCGTGCCCCCGATGGTCTCGAGCGATCCGCTGTCGATCCCGGCGGTGTCGATCCCGTTGGCAATCGCAGCAAGCCCCATGACGGGCAGATAATAGTCATAGATGCTGATCCGGCCTTTGTATTTGTCCGACCAGACAGTCGCGAGGCTTTCCATATCCGCCGGATCGACCTTTTCGGAGTTGTAGGAAATCGTGTTGTATCCGAACTTTTCGGTCACGGCATAGGTCACGCCATCGACCACATTATTGTCGGCCATAACCACCTCGGGGAAGAAATCAGCCGTGGGCAGATCTTCGGCTGGCAGCGGCGCCAGAAGGCCTGCATCCACCGCGCGAAACACATCGATGCCGTCGATCACCAGCACGTCCCAGTCTCCGGGGCGGGATTGCTCCAGCAGTGCGAGTGCAGCACCCGTACCTTCGTATTCGCGCAGGTTCACTTTGACGCCGAACTCCTCTTCAAAGGGTTCGATCAGCCCTGGATCAGTGTGGTCGCACCACACCAGTGCATTGAGTTCTCCTTCGGCGGCAGCGGCTGCTGCGCTCAGGCCGAGCACTGTGGTGCCCAGCAGAATTGTGGTCATGCGGCTCATTTATTCACTCCCGTGTTATGACTAAGGCACCGTTTTCCGGCACCGCTGTGAAAAAAGTTGAACTCATTCATAATTTCGTCAACGCTAAATCGTAAATATCCCGTCAGAGCGAAAGATCAAATGTCCGGATTGCGCGAAAAACAGAAGGCAGACCGCCAAAGCCGCATCCTCGGGGCGGCTGTTTCACAGTTTCGGGTGAGCGGATACCGGTCGGTGCGAATCGGTGATATCGCAGGCCGGGCCGGCGTTTCGGTCGGTACGGTCTATAATTATTACCAGACCAAAGGCGACATTCTGATCGCCGTGGTGGCCATGGAAGTCGAGGAAGTCCTCGAGGCCGGGGCCGCAATCGTGGCTGGTCCGCCCGAGGGAGTGCAGGTGGCGATACTGTCGCTGATATATGGCTATTACGACCACTCGCTGGAGTATCTCTCCAAGGAGATGTGGCGTTCTGCCATGGCGCTCTCGATCGAGTCCCCGGGCACTCGGTACGGCATGCTTTATCACGACCTGGACAGGCGGCTGGCAGCTCAGGTAACCGATCTGGTGGCCGCCCTGCAGACGCGGGGAGATGTCACAGGTGATCTGAATGCGCAGGCGCTGGGCGGACTGATTTTCAGCAACCTCAACCAGAACTTCATCGATTTTGTGAAAGACGATGAGATGTCGCTGACCGTGCTGAAAAACACGGTGGCCGACCAGACCGGTCCGCTGGTCCGCCTGATTTCTGCCTGACGCCGGATTGTCCTGCGCCTTGACCCGTGCAAATTAAAAAGGGGTGGCCCCCTGAAGAGACCGCCCCCGCTGGTTCCCGGTCTTTGATCAGCGCGTCAGCCGATAAAGGTTTCGGCCAGAGCCACGAAGAGCGGGATCGACAGGATCGCGACCGGTGTGCCGATGCCCGTAGAAGTGCCGACATAGGCCGAGGGATTGGCATCGGGCAAAGCACCGCGCATCGTCGGCGGTCCGGAGATGTCCGAGCTTGATGCCGCCATCACAGCGAGCAGCACGACACCACCTGCCGAGAACCCTGTCATTTCATGCGCGATCAGCCCAACGCCGAAACCGATCATGCCGTGGATGAGTGGCGCCGTCACACCATACAGAATGTAGGCATGTGCGACTTTCCGCATCTCAGAGACCCGCGCCCATGCTTCCATGCCCATGATCAGCATCAGAATTGACAGCAAGCCCCGGAAGAGCGGCTCGTAAAAGCTGCCATAGACCGACTTCGGATCGGACAGAAGGCCGAGCGCCAGACCCGCCAGCAGCGCAGAGATCGCGGGGCTGCGCAGGGTGTCGACAAGGATGTTCCTGAGCAGACCCTCTTCGATCACACCCTTGCCGGGGCCGCCCATGCTGCTGCTGCCGCCTGCGGTCATTGTGCCGCCGGCATTCACGGTCACAGAGCCTGCCGCGCGCCGTGCCGCCGACATCCGTGCCATGACAATGGCCGTTACAAGGGCGGCGATGTCCATGAAGGGGTAAAGCGCGCCGATGAAGCCTTCATAGAACATGCCGGCGTCGTCGAGAATGGCCATGCCGGCAGCCAGCGTGGAGGCTGAGACGGCGCCGAAAAGACCGACCGTGGCCAACGCATCGACTTCACTGATGCCCTTGCGCCGGGCGAGTGTCCGGCTGCCGAGCAGCACGATGGCGATCCCCACAACCGCGGCCCCGAGCGCCGGGACAAAGAGCTCCATGAAATTCGCATCGCGCACGGCGATACCGGCTCCCATACCCACCTTGAGCAGCAGCAGAATGACGATGAATTTATATACCGGTTCGGGCACTTCGAATTTGCTGCCCATCGCAGCCAGCACCATGCCGGCGATCAGAAATGCCAGTGTCGGCTTTTGCAGCTGTTCGGCAAGTGAGCTTAAAATTGTAACGACGATATCCATTTCTGACCCCTTTTTGTGTTCAGAGGGGTGATATCGCGGCCAAAAGATAAATAAAAATATATCTTTCAGATGATATCATTCATAATAAGTGAACAATGGCGCAACTCAACTATCATCATCTGCGGTATTTCCGTGAAGTTGCATCCGGCGGGCATCTGGGCCGCGCGGCGGAGCGGCTGAATGTGTCGCAGTCGGCCCTGTCCATGCAGATCCGCCAGCTTGAGGACCGTCTGGGGCATGCGCTCTTTGATCGCGTGGGGCGACGTCTGGTGCTGACCGAAGCCGGAAAGATTGCGCTGGAGCACGCTGAACGGATCTTTACCGAAGGCGACGCCCTTCTGGCGACCCTCGATCTCAGCAGCGACGTTGACCGGCCGCTGCGCATTGGCGCACTATCGACGCTATCCCGCAATTTTCAGATGCAGTTTATCCGCCCGCTGCTCAGTGATCCGCGCCACCGGGTGGTCCTCAAATCCGGCAATACGGCCACGCTGCTGGCCCGGCTCGAAACTCTGAGCCTTGATGTCGTTCTGACGACGGAAATTCCGGCCGGCGGTGAAACCACAGCTTTCGCCGCGCAGAAAATCGCAGAGCAGCCTGTCGGCATACACGGTCATCCCGACAGGTTGCGTCACGACACGCTGCGTGACCTGCTCAGAACCGAACCGCTTATTCTGCCCACCGAAAATGTGATCCGCGCCGGATTTGAAAATCTGATCGCAAAGCTCGGGGTCACCCCGCATATTCTCGCTGATGTCGATGATATGGCGATGGTGCGCCTGCTCGCGCGTGAAAACGCGGGTCTCGCCGTTGCGCCGGCGGTGGTGCTTGCCGATGAGATCGCGTCAGGCCGGGTTGCCACAGCGCCTTTTGACCTCGGGATTGCCGAGCCCTTCTTTGCTGTGACGGTGCCGCGCACTTTCACCCACCCGGCGCTCAGTACTCTGGCCGGCATGTGACCCTTTTGCGCGGTGGTCAGACTGACCGCAGAACATACACCGGGCTGGTCCAGCCCTGCGTGCCGTCCTCAAGCGTCACGCGCACATAAAACGGATTGTCCCGGCCTACCTGCGGCGTGAGGCTGCGCGTGATACTGACCGTCTTGTGAGTGTTCTCATCCGGCAGCCGGAAAAGCCTGATCCCGCGCGGCAGGATGTCCGAGGCATCGAGCACGGTATCCTCGTATCCGATGTCGCTGAGCGCGACCGTTTCGTTGATGAGGGCCGTGCGGATGTCCAGCATGCCGGCAGTGCTGTCGTCGAGCGTCGCAATGAACCCTGCGAGATTGCCGGTCGTGACCGATTGCCATTCCAGTGTTTCCGCGTCCGGCATATCCAGCGTCTTGTCACGGTTGAAGAAGTTCACCGGCACGGCTTCGCGGATATGAGCGTCGGTGAAATGCGCCGATCCGTCCCAGGGCACGGCACGAAAGCGGCCCCGGTATTCAGCGCCTTCCCAGAGCATCCCGATACGATTGCCCGGTGCCTCATTCGCGAACGGACGGATGCATTCAAGGTGATCGGTCCCGTTGAAGATATCGATCCGGCGCACCGGCGACGCCGCGGATACTTTGAAATCAAGCTGCGCATCGCCGCCGGGCAGGTGCACGATATCGCCCATCATGGCGGCTGTGCACGCTTCGCTATGGTAATCGCTGACCAGTGCCGGATCATCGATGCAGAGCGTGGCGTCCTGATCAAAGGTCATGTCAATTTCCATCCGCATACGTCCCGAAGGCCCGCCGGTCGTGGCATAGTGGTGACGCCGGTTGATGCAGCCGATAAGCCCTTCGCGGGTCAGTTCGGGCATCAGAAAACAGGTGAGCCCGCCCACTGCACCGAACCAGCCTGCGCCCGGATAGCTGGCGCCCGGGCGGCCTTTATGCCCGTCCGAATTACCGATAATCCCGACGCGGTAGCCGCTTTTGAACGCGTCCTGTACGATCCACTCAAACGTTCCCCAGGCCGAATGGACCTCCACTGATTTCTCAAAACGCCCGTCATGGGCCAGCGTGATGTCCGCATACCGTCCGCCGCAATGCGCAAAGCAGATGACGTCCCATTCCTCTTCCCGGGCAAAGGCTTCAAAGAGTTCGCCCGCCGTGTGGCAGTCCGTGCCGGCGTCGCTCTGATCCTCGATCAGCGCATGTGAAGAGCGCCGCATGATGCGTCCTTCCACGGGAAAAAACACATTGCGGTCGCCGCCAAGTGCCGTGTTTCCGGACCATTCATAGCCGGGCAGGGTGACGAACCGCCCCGGCTCATTAAAATGTGCAGTGACTTTGTTTAGGTCCTTCCAGAATGTATCCGTCATCTGAAAGTCATTGCCCTGATGCGCGCAGGCATCCAGAAACGCGCGGTCCCGCCCGAAAGCAAAATAATCGGCAGCACTGTTCGTGCCCAGTGTTTCATCGGACTGGCCATGCAGGTCGCCCCAGAAGCTGCGTCGCTTCGGTGCCGCCACGACCTCAGCCGGGTTGCAGGTGGTCAGCAGGGCGCCGTCACTGTCATGGATGGTGATCGCCAGCGGGCCTTCTGCACCCACCGTCAGCCCCCCGACCTCGGTGGCAAATCGGCCAGGCTTCATCTCAATCACGTCGGGCAGCCCGCCCAGCGTCTGACTGGCGCGAAGGCTCAGGCGTTTGTCCGCCTGGTCCGACGGATTGCCCCAGCGGTCCTCTCCCTTGATCTTGAGCGTAAAGGGCTCGCCCGGCACGATAGTAGAGGGCACCACGGCCACCCAGGTCTCAGGCGGGCCCGGCACGATCGAAATCGCCGGCTGCATCGGAAGGGTCTGGAAATTATAAGTCGCGATCGGGTCAACCAGCACCCGGAACTCATAGCGGCTCTCGCAAAAAGTCTGCAGCCGCATGCCCGGCCCGCCCTGATCGGTGACGCCAAAGCGGATGGTGATCGTATCGCCTTCTTTCATGAAACCCTTCACGACCTTGATCTGCAGTGTCCTGTCCCAGGGGCGGATGTTGCCCTTGGGATCAAACCGCGTCTGCAAGACCGCATTGTTGGACGCGGTGACTTCTGTAAATCCGGGCGCCTGCGGGTCGTCAAACTGCGGGTTTGTCTGATCGGTTGCAAAGCGGAACGCCACCCGCAGGCTGCCGCTGTCGTCGATGCCAAACCGTCCGCAGGTATACGTCAGCGTAAAGCTCTGAAAGCTGCCGGCCTCATAAGCGCCCGGTTTATCCAGCACGGCCGTGCCCAGCAGGCCCGGGTCCACCGGCGCCCGCAATGCACCGTTATTGATTTCAGGCGGGGTCATTTCAGGCATCGTGTCGGACATATGTCACCTTTCCCAGGGCAGTTGCGCCGGCAACAGGCGCGGGGCGTCAGTGCCGGAAGATCAGTCTGGCGAGCGCCTCTGAGAACAGCCCGCCCCGTGCGGGCGGTTTGCGAAACTCTCAGTGCTGAGGCTGTGCCGCCGGCCGAGCGTCACATTCAGCGCGGCATTTCGCAAGCCAGACCGCCCGGTTTTTGCAACAGCGCACGCGGTGGTGGCTATCAGGTCCCGCACGACAGCCCTCCCGCGTGACCTAAGCGGCCGAGGAAATCCAGCACCCTGCGGGAAAACGCCTCCGGCACCTCTTCCTGCACAGCATGCCCGCAGTCCAGCGCTTCGCCTTCCACCTCATGTGCCTTTTCCCGCCAGGTGTGCAGTACATCGTAAAGCTCGCCCACCACGCCCTTGCGACCCCAGAGCGCGAGCAGCGGGGCGGTTATTTTCTGGCCGTCATCCGCTGCATCATGCTCCAGATCGATCCCGGCAGCGGCGCGGTAATCCTCGCAGATCGCGTGAATGGTTCGCGGATCCTCGTAGCACCGCAGATATTCGGCAAAGACCTCGTCAGAGACCGCATCCGGCGTTCTGACCTGCCCGTCAATATGCCGGCGCAGGAAATATGCGGGGTCTGCGCCGATCATGCGCTCCGGCAGGCCACCGGGCTGAATGAGAAAGAACCACCAGAAATACCGGGTCGCGAACGCCTTATCAGTGCGCGCATACATCGTCGCCGTGGGCGCAATATCGACAACAACTATCTTGTCCACGGCCTCAGGATGATCCAGCGCCATGCGGTGCGCCACCCGTCCGCCACGGTCATGGCCAATGAGAGAAAACCGCGTGTGTCCAAGCTCTGCCATCAGCGCTACCTGATCGCGCGCCATCTCACGTTTGCAGTAGGTTGCGTGCGGCGGCCCGCTTTCCGGTTTGCCGCTGTCACCGTATCCGCGAAGATCGGCGGCCACGACCTGGTAACCCGCCGCAACGAACTCCGGCGCCACTTTGCGCCAGGCGATATGCGTCTGCGGATGCCCGTGCAGCAGCAGAAGCCCGGGGCCTTCACCGGCCACCGCATAGTTGATGGTCACTCCGTTCACCACGCGCCGGTGCAGCGTAAACCCGGGCATATGCCGCGATGCGGTCACCCGGCAGCACCATCCAGAACCGCGTCCGCCACAGCTTCGCCGCAGGTCTTCGTGTCGGCATCTCCGCCCAGATCTGGCGTGCGCAGCGCTTTTTCCGCCAGGACGGTCTCAATGGCCGAGACCATGGCGCGTGCGGCGTCGATGTGGCCCAGATGTTCCAGCATCATTGCCCCGGCCCAGATCTGTCCGATCGGGTTGGCGATGCCCTTGCCCGCAATATCCGGCGCGGAGCCATGGACCGGTTCGAAAAGTGACGGAAACCGCCCCTCCGGGTTTATATTGCCCGAGGGCGCAATACCGATTGTTCCCGTGCAGGCTGGCCCGAGGTCAGACAGAATGTCACCGAAGAGGTTCGAGGCCACGACCACATCGAACCAGTCCGGGTGAAGCACGAACTGTGCTGTCAGAATATCGATATGGAACTTATCGACGCGCACGTCCGGATAGCTTTTCGCCATCTCTTCCACCCGTTCGTCCCAGTAAGGCATGGTGATCGAAATGCCGTTCGATTTCGTGGCCGAGGTCAGATGCCCGCTGCGTTTTTCCGCAAGATCAAAGGCGTATTTTAAGATCCGGTCGACCCCGATCCGGCTCATCACCGTCTCCTGGATCACCACCTCGCGGTCAGTGCCCGGGAACATGCGGCCGCCGATCGACGAATATTCGCCTTCTGTGTTCTCGCGGACGATCATCATGTCGATATCGCCCGCCTCACGCCCCGCCAGCGGCAGCGGCACGCCTGGCATCGCGCGAGCGGGCCGCAGGCTGACGTACTGGTCAAACTCGCGGCGAAACTGCAGCAGCGAGCCCCAGAGCGAGATGTGATCGGGAATCTTCTCCGGCCAGCCCACCGCCCCGAAAAAAATCGCGTCACTGCCGCCCACCCGGTCTTTCCAGTCCGGTGGCATCATCTCGCCATGCGCCTCGTAATACTCAGCGCAGGAGAAATCATGAATCCCGAATTCGAGCCCGAGACTGAATCGCTTTGCAGTCGCTTCCAGAACCCGCAAACCTTCGGGCACGGTTTCCTTGCCAATGCCGTCTCCGGGGATTACGGCGATTTTCAGGGTGTTTTCGGTCATATCCTTTGCCTTTCAGGCATATTGTCCACGGTCCGGCGCAGACGCCGGACAAGCTGGTTCAGTCTGTCGCTTTCAAACCCGAGGCCAGAGCGTTGCGGCCCCGGAGCGCCTCTATCACAGCATCCGTGACCTCTCGTGTGGTGGCGGTGCCGCCCACATCCGGAGTCATGATACCGGCTGCACAGACACGCTCAACCGCACTCATCAGGCGCTCGCCGGCCTGCGGCTGGCCCAGATGCTCCAGCATCTGCACAGCGGTCCAGAAGGTCGCGACCGGGTTTGCGATGCCCTGCCCGGTGATGTCAAAGGCTGATCCGTGGATAGGTTCGAACATGGACGGGTAGCGTCCTTCGGGGTCGATGTTTGCGGTGGGCGCCACGCCAAGGCTGCCCGCCAGCGCACCGGCCAGATCCGAGAGAATATCGGCATGCAGATTGGTGGCCACGACCGTGTCGATGCTTTGGGGTTTCAGGGTCATGCGCACGGTCATCGCATCTACGAGCATCTTGTCCCAGGTTACATCCGGAAACTCTTTCGATACCTCTGCTGCGATCTCATCCCACATCACCATGCCGTGCCGCTGTGCGTTGGATTTGGTCACCACGGTCAGCAGTTTACGCGGTCGCTGCTGCGCCAGTGAAAAAGCATAACGCATGATCCGCATGACACCGGCGCGGGTGAAAATCGCGACTTCTGTGCCAACCTCCTCGGGCATGCCTTTGTGCGCGCGTCCGCCATGGCCGGAGTACTCACCTTCGGAGTTTTCGCGCACGATGACCCAGTCGAGATCGCCGACCTTCACATTGCGCAGCGGCGATTGCACGCCCGGGATGATCTTTGTGGGCCGCACATTGGCATACTGATCAAACCCCTGACAGATCGGCAACCTGAGCCCCCAGAGCGTCACGTGGTCGGGCACATCCGGTGCGCCGACCGCTCCGAAGTATATTGCATCAAAGGGTTTGAGCTGCTCCAGCCCGTCCTCGGGCATCATAACGCCATGCTTTTTATAGTAATCCGATCCCCAGTCAAAAGTGGTCACATCAAAGGCAATGTCACCTACCTGCTCCGCGAGTGCGGCCAGCACCTCGTTGCCTGCGTCGATAACTTCGGGGCCGATCCCGTCGGCGGGTATGGCCGCAATCCTGTACGTTTTCATAAGTGAGTCCTGTTGCTGAGGGGGCACCGGCGGCAGGTGTGGCGTCTGATCGCGGATCGGTGCCGCTTGAGTTTGGCCCTTGTATCTGCGACTTGACGAGGTAAGCGCAATGAAAGATTATTATATTTAATAGTTAAATAATATGCGGGCTTTCCATGGAACTCAGACAGCTGCGGTGCCTGATCGCTGTTGCCGATACGCTGCATTTCGGCCGGGCGGCGCAGCGTCTCAACATGCTGCCGGCGTCGCTGGGCCGGCACATCCGGCTGCTGGAGGAGAGCCTTGGCGGCCGGCTGCTCGTGCGGACAACGCGCAGTGTCTCGCTCACTGATGCAGGCCGTGAATTTGTCGAAGCAGCGCGCGATGTCGTCGCGCGTGCCGAGAGGCTCGCAGCCACCTTTCGCGAGCAGCAGAAGGAACAAAGCGCTGTACTCCGGATCGGAGTGATCGACAGTGCCGCAGCCGGGCTGATGCCTCAGATTTTGCCACGGCTGCGCGCCGGTCTGCCGGATGTCGCCATTGAACTGATGGAGCAGAAAACCATCCGCCTGCTGCCAAGGGTTCTTACCGGACGACTCGATATTGCGATTGTCCGCCCGCCTGAAGTACGCGATGCCCGTCTCGAATTCCGACCGCTCTTTTCAGAAACACTTGTGGTGGCCGTTCCGCAGAACCACCGGCTTGCCTCCCGAAAAGTGATCCGGGTGAAAGATATGGCTGAGGAGCCGCTTATTGTACCCGACCGCCGTTCGCGCCCGCACAGCCACGATATGACCATGAAACTGTTTCTCGAAGCGGGGTTGACCGCCCGCGTGGCCCAGATCGCCGAAGAGAAACAGACCATCGTGAGCCTTGTGGGCACCGGTGTGGGGCTCGCGATCGTGCCGAGGTGGGCCTCGCGCCTTGGTGTCGGGGGCGTGACGTTCATCGATCTTGCGCCGGACCAGAACCAGACAAAGGGAGAACTTGCACTGGCCGCCGTTTGGCTGCGTGACACCCGGCACGCAGCCCGCGACGGCTTTATGTCGGTGCTGGAAAAAGACCTCGCGGCACTCTCTGCGACCGCATAAAATCAAATTACATAAATTTATTGTATAATATAAAAGGCAGTATATTGGTGAATACAGCCTTGAGAGACGCGCCGCGCGGCCTATACGTTACACCACGCAGATTTGTGACGTCGGGACGGTGAAAGTCACACCCGGCCCGGCGGTCAGACGCGCAAAAAAAACCTAAGGGGAGGATAAAATCCTTATGACTGTACTCACCAGAATGACGGCCGTGGCCGCGACAACTGTAATGACGGCAACCGTTGCATTTGCTGACGGTCACGTCGACAAGACCGGATGGCCGGACAGCTTCACTGTCGGCACCGGCTCGCAGGGCGGCACCTATTTCGGCTACGGCTCCGGTTGGGCCGGCATTGTATCTGATGTGCTCGGCGTCAACGGCGGCGCTGAAGTCACCGGCGGCCCGATGCAGAACATGGCGCTGGTGCACACCGGTGATCTCGCGTTCGGCATGACCACAATGGGTCCGGCCGCAGAATCCATCGGCGGCGGCAACCCGATCGCACCCGGCCTGCAGATGGACAACGCCTGCGCAATGTTCCCGATGTACCAGACACCGTTCTCGGTGACTGCGCTGGCGTCTTCGGGCATCAAATCCATCGCGGATATTCCGGCTGGTGCAGCCATCGGTTTCGGCCCGGCGGGCTCGACGTCCGACACGTATTTCCCGCGCATGATGGAAGAGCTTGGTGTCGATTTCGACCGTCGCAACGGCGGCTGGTCTGACCTTGGCGGTCAGCTTCAGGACGGCCTGCTGGATGTGATCGCCTTTGCCGCCGGTGTACCGGTTCCGGCAGTGTCGCAGCTCGAAGTGCAGACCGACATCAACATCATCGAGTTCACCGAAGAAGAGCAGGCGAAAATCATCGAAGCCTTCCCGGTTGCAGCATTTGAAATTGCTGAGTCAGCCTACACCACACTCGAAGCACCGGCCCGTTCAGTCTCCATGTGGAACTTCGCGATCGCCAACTGTGACCTGCCCGAGAGCTTCATCTACGAGGTTGTTGACGCGGTCATGTCCGACAACGAGCGTATGGTGACTGCACATCGCGCGGCCCAATCCTCGCTTCCCGAGTTCTGGGACCGGAACACCGTTATGGCATGGCATCCCGGTGCCGCACGCTGGTTCACCGAAAATGCCGGTGCGCAAATTTCTGCAGACATGATCCACGGTGATATGTAACTGTTGCTCAGGCGCCCCGTTGACGGGCACCTGTTGAGAAATCGGCCTGCGCCGCTCTGAGTGGCGCAGGCATTTTCAGCTTTGCGCCATGAAAAGCGCGCAGATTTTGAAACCGGGGGAACAATGTCAGACAAATCAATCACGCCGCAGGGTGGGCCGACAGACGATATTGTTCTTGCCGAAGGCGTTGATGAAGAACCCGTAGAGCGTAACCGCCGCACATTCGCCGGAACCTCCGGCATCATCCTCGCGACGCTGGCGACAGTTTATGCCTCGTTTCACATGCTGGCGCTGAACGGGGTGTCGCTGTCATCAATGACAGGCATCGAACTGCCGTTTCTGCCGCAGTTCCCGCTGGAGACATGGAACTTCCGCATCGTGCACATTGCAGGTGCACTGGCGCTTGGTTTTCTGCTCTTTGCCGCGCATATTTTCCCGTCCGAAGACGAAGACGCAAAAACCAGCCCGCGCATCATATCGCTGGCTGCAGCTCTGCTTCTTATTCCTGCGCTTATTTCCGCCTTCACAACCATCGGCTATTTCAACCTGATCAACTCCGATACCCTGCCGCAGATGGGCGGTCTGACCACATGGGCCGCTTTCCCGGGCACCGACATCTACATCAGCGAAGTGCGCTGGTTCGGCATTCCGCTGCTCGTGGCCACCTTTGGCGGGATCATACTGGGCTGGTTTGAGCGTCGCGAGCGCACGGCCTTTGCCTTCAGTGACATCGTCCTTGCGGTCTGCGCCATTGTGGTCGCTGCCTATCTGGTCGCAATCTACGGCACAGCCGCGCGTAACTCGGTTGGCACCACCTTTGTGCCCATCGGCGTTGCTTTTGCGGCGACGGCCGGCTCGGCCATGATCATGGAACTGACACGCCGGGTGGCGGGTCTGGCGCTGGTTATCATCACAGGCATCTTCCTGCTTTATACCTTCACCGCACATCTTATGCCGGGCATCCTCGCCGTCACAAACGCCTATACCTGGCAGCGCTTTTTCGGCCATGTCTATTCCGATGCGGGAATTCTCGGGCCGACGACTGCGGTCTCCTCGACCTATATTATCCTCTTCATCATCTTTGCGGCCTTCCTGCAGGCCTCCAAAGTGGGCGATTACTTTGTGAACTTCGCCTTCGCCGCTGCGGGCCGCGCCCGGGGCGGCCCGGCCAAAGTTGCGATCTTCGCGTCGGGTCTGATGGGCATGATCAACGGTACCTCGGCGGGCAACGTGGTCGCCACGGGCTCGCTCACAATCCCCCTGATGAAAAAGGTCGGCTATCACAAAAAGACCGCTGGCGCGATCGAGGCCGCGGCATCCACCGGTGGCCAGATTATGCCTCCGATCATGGGCGCCGGCGCCTTCATCATGGCCGAGATCACAGGTATTCCGTACACCGAGATCGCCATCGCCGCAATTATCCCCGCGGTTCTCTATTTCGTATCCATTTACTTCATGGTCGATTTTGAGGCCGCCAAGCTGGGCATGCGGGGTATGCGCGAGGATGAACTGCCGAAGTTCAACAAGCTCGTGCGCCAGATCTATCTCTTCATCCCGATCATCATTCTGATTGTGGCGCTCTTCATGGGCTATTCAGTGATCCGGGCCGGCACGCTGGCAACGGTCGCCGCGGCTGTCGTTTCATGGCTGACACCGAACCGGATGGGCCTGCGCTCGATCCTGCGAGCCTTTGAGCTTGCGGGGATCATGTCCATTCAGATCATCGCCGTCTGCGCCTGTGCCGGCATCATCGTAGGTGTGATTTCGCTGACCGGTGTTGGCGCGCGCTTCTCTGCACTGCTCCTCGATCTTGCCGGCGTCAGCCAGCTTCTGGCGCTCTTTTTCGCGATGTGCATCGCGATCCTGCTGGGCATGGGCATGCCGACCACAGCGGCCTACGCGGTGGCGGCCTCGGTTGTCGCACCGGGCCTGGTGCAGCTCGGCATCCCGCTGCTGACCGCGCACTTTTTTGTCTTTTACTTTGCGGTTCTCTCGGCGATCACGCCCCCCGTGGCGCTTGCGAGTTATGCGGCTGCCGGCATTTCGGGCTCCAACCCGATGGAAACATCGGTGGCCAGCTTCAAAATCGGCATCGCGGCCTTTATCGTGCCTTTCATGTTTTTCTACAGCTCGGCCATCCTGATGGAGGGTGCATGGCTCATCGTGCTCAAAGCCGCCGTCACCGCGATCTTCGGGGTGTTCCTGCTGTCTGCAGGCGTCCAGGGCTGGTTCTTTGGCGCGCGCGCTGCCTGGTTTATGCGGGTGGGCATTGTGCTGGCGGCGCTCTTTATGATTTCGGGCGGACTCACCACTGACCTGATCGGTGTTGCAATGTTTGCCGGGCTGTATTTCGTCCAGAAAGTGCTGAAACCGGCGCCGGATGCGCAGATTGCGGTCAAAGGTCTCGACTGATCAGAGACGGTCAGCAGTACCCTTCCGGACCGTTCCACTGCGCGGCAGAATATCTGTCGCCATGCGCCCAGCCACATGGCAGCACGGTCTCCAGCGCAGACATGATCTCGCTGGTCATTTCCAGATCACTTGCGGCGGCGCACTGTGCCAGATGCTGTGCCGTCCGGGTGCCAGGGATCGGGATAACCCGCTCGCCCCGCGCCAGACACCACGCGAGCGCCAGGGCCGTTGACGTCGTGCCCAGTTCCTGAGCAAGTTTTCTGAACTCCGTGATACGCTGCATGTTCAGACTGAACGCAGGCTCGGTAAAGCGCGGATTGCGGCGCCGGAAATCACTGTCTCCAAAGGTGGCGGGGTCCGGCATTTCATCAGCGAGAATGCCACGTCCGAGCGGGGCATAGGGCACCAGAGTGACGCCAAGAGCTTCACAGGTGGTCAGCAGTCCGAGATCTGGCTGGCGCGTCCAGAGCGAATACTCACTTTGGACCGCATCGACGGTCCCCACGGCCGCCGCGCGTCGCAAAGATGCCGGTGCAATTTCGGAAAATCCGATGCCGCCGATTTTGCCTTCGGCTTTAAAGGTCAGCAGCGTCTCCATCACATCCTCGATCTCGATCTCGCGGTCCCGGCGATGCACATAAAAAAGATCAACCTGCTCCAGCCCCAGCCGCCTGAGCGAGCCTTCAAGCTCGCGGCGCAGGTAATCGGGTTTGTTGTTGAACCCGCGGTTGCCCTGCTCTTTGTCGCGCCAGATGCCGGCTTTTGTAGCGATGGTGAACCCCGGCCCGCCGCTCTTCAGGAACGACCCGATGATCTCTTCCGACGCGCCCATGCCGTACACATTTGCGGTATCCAGAAAATCGATCCCGAGATCACGTGCCTTTGCAAGTGTGGTATGCGCTTCTTTTTCGTCGCTCGGTCCGTAAAAGCCGGCAAAGCTCAGGCATCCGAGGCCGATTTCAGAAACGGT
>NZ_JAHEHZ010000134.1 GCF_024639605.1 Roseobacter sp.
TGTGCTGGCCGGTGGTGAGCACCGGCCGGTCACGGCGCAACGCGCTCCGGACGGCGGCCCAGTGGCGGGTCAGTTCCGCCTCTCCCGCCCCGTCGCGCCAGCGCGCGCGCCCCAGGGCATCGACGGCGCCGGTCAGGGTCGCACCCGGTGCAGCCCCCCGGTGCCTGCGCGCCTCCAGCGCGTCGAGCAGACCGTTGAGATCTTCGTGCCGCGCACTGCGTCGGGCGCCCAGGTGTGCGGCCCACGCGCTTGCGGCATAAGTGTCTCTGATACGGTTTACAACGCGCGCAAGCACCGGCACGAGCCACCTGCGCCCGGCCAGCAGGACCAGCGCCGTGACCAGCAGAAAAAGCGCGCCGCGCCGCGCCACATCGCGGTTGAGCGGGGCCCGCACCGGTGCGGGCCGGGTGACGGTCGCCCTGCGCCCGGGCAGCACGATCTCTTCAACCTCATTGCTCCCGGTATTGAACCAGCGCAGCGTGATATCGGGAAACTCCGCGTCGCCACCGGTCTGCGCAATATAGGTAATCTCTTCTGAGCGGGTGCCGGACATGACCCCGCGGTTAATGGTTTCCGTGACCCGGGCGTCTTCGGGATAAGCGCCGAAGGTGGCGCCCGGCTCCCCGGTGACCTCTGTTTCCCCGGTGGTGCCTGCCGGGCGTGGCGGGGCTGCGTCCAGCAGCGGCGGCACAAAGAGCGCGGAGGCCCCCGTCACGCTGATCTCAAGCGCGCGCACGATGGCATCGCCGACCGCCAGTTCCCCCTCCGCCGCGTCCCAGCTTTGCGTGACGGTGATCTCCTGTGCCAGAACAAGCGGGTCGAGTGTACGCGCCCCGGGCGGCACGGTCGCCACAATGCGCGTGGCCGGCACTTCCGCCGTCAGCGCAACATCCTCATTCGTCGCGGTGTCCTTGTAAACGATCGAGATCTCCTGAGCGGGGATTTCGGTCACCCCTTCGCGCATCGGATATATCCGGTAGGTGCGGCGCACACCGGCCCAGGTGACGCCGTCGATCTTCTCGCTCACGGGCGCGGTCGACCGCTCGGGCAGCCGCACAATCAGCCCGGGCATCTCAAAACCCGGAAAGACCGGCGCTTTCGGCATAAAGGTCGGCACCAGTACCTGCACCACCACCATGAACGGCTGGCCGACCATCACCTCTTCCTGCTCCGCTGTCACCGTAATCTGCGGATCCTGAGCGGCAACAGGGGCGGCAATGATCCCCGCCAGCAGTCCGCAAATCAGCGCCAGAGCCCGCATCATTCGGCCTCCCTCACGGTCTCGAGCCGGAAGCGCGAGGCGAGAAAATCACCGACCTGAGTGTCCACGGCGCGCATCCAGTCCTCGGTGCTCAGCCCGGCGGGCGGGCCTGTCTCTTCGGGGTCCACCAGCATCTCCTCACCCCTGCCGCTTTCGTTGTCATAGACCGTGTCATCCGCGCCGATGCCTGCGTCCTCCCCGGTGTCGGAGGCCTCCTGGCTGCGTTCCACATACGCCACCAGCGCTCTGGCCACTTCGAGGTTGGCAGCCGCCACGGCATTCTCCGGATCGCGCTCCACCGCCTTTTCAAAGGCGCGCAGACCATCGCGATATTTGCGGTTGCGCAGCAGTGCGATCCCTTCGGCACTGGCTGCCTCAGAGGTTTCGATAAAGCCGTAAGCCTCGGCCGCTTCGGCATAGCGCCCGGCCCGCAGCAGCGCATAGGCCCGCCAGGCCGTATCCTCGAAAAGATCGGCGGCCGCCGCAAAATCGTTGTTATTCATCGCAATCTGCCCCTGCTGATCCGGGGTCAGAAACCAGTCGCGCCAGCCCTCCGCCTGCGCGGACGTGCCCGGCAAGCCGACCAGCAGAAAGGCCAGCGCCCACTTCATCGTCCACCCGCGCCGGAACCAGGGCAGAAACAGCAACAGCGCGATCCAGCCGAACATCCATCCGCGGTCTTCCCAGTCCTGGCGGCTGTCCTCCAGCAGGGCGGCGCGATAAGCCGAGATCACCCGGCGTTCGATCTGATCAAGATCGCTGTCATCCCCGGTGATCCGCACCACCGTCGAGTTGCCGATCCCGTCCAGCTGCGGCAAACGCACACCCTCCCCCGCAACCACAAGGAAAATCACCGGCGGGCGCGTATCCGCCCCGGTGCTGAAAGCCTGCACATTCGCGGGGTTCATATCGTCGAGCACAAAAAGGATCGCCCCCGGCGTGTCCGACCGGGCAAGCTCCGCCTGCGCCAGCGCCAGAGCCTGATCCGCCCTGTCACCTTCAGACGGCATAATATCCGCCGACAGGCCCGAGAGATACGAGCGAACGATACCGGGGTCTTCGGTCAGCGGCGTGACCCGGTGCGCCGATCCGGCCCAGGCAAAGAGCGCGGTCTGCGCCCCTGCCCGCCTGTCGATCAGGTCGAGGATTTTGATCGCTGCCCGTTTGTGCCGCGTCGGCTGCACATCAGTGTTCTCCATCGACGGCGTGACCTTCAGTGCCACGGCCAGCGGTGCGGTCTGCGCCAGCAACGGATTGTCGACGCGGCTCCAGGTCGGTCCCGCCGTGGCCAGCACCAGCAGCCCCAGGGTCAGCGCCACACCATCAATCGCGAAATACCGGCGCCCGTCTTCAAACCCCACCGTCAGCGCACGCGCCAGATGCGGCGCAATCCCCTCGGCGATCTTGTCCTCCCCGGTGCGGCGCGGCCGCGTCAGCCACCACAAAGCGGCAAGCGGGATCAGCATCAGCAACCAGGCCGGGCGCAGAAAATGAAAGACACCGATCAGATCAGCCATCGGCGGTTCCCATCCGCTGACCCGCCACAAGCCCCGCCAGCGTGCCAAGCCCCACCAGCACCGCCACCGCAAAAGCCAGATGCCCGCGTGTCTCTTTCGGCTGAAAGGTGGTGGTCTCAACCAGCCTCGGGTTCAGCGCGTCGATCTCGTCATAGATCGCGCGCAACCCTTCGGTGTCGCTGGCGGTGTAAAACTCTCCGTCTGCGCGTTCCGCAATGGCTTTCAGGGTCGCCAGATCCACCCGGTTCTCGCCACTGGCCTGCGGATCGCCGACGCCGATGGTGAAAATCCGCACGCCTGCGCCAGCGGCGATTTCCGTGGCATTGAGCGGGCTCATCTGGCTGTTTGTATCCGCGCCGTCACTCAGCAGAACAAGTAATTTCTGTTCAACGTCAGATGCCTCAAAGGTGCGCAAGGCAAGCCCGATGGCATCTCCCATAGCCGTGTGCGGCCCGGCCATCCCCACTTCGGTCTGCGCCATAAGCTCAGCGGCACTGGCAAGGTCTTCGGTAAACGGCGTCTGCAGATAGGCGTTGGTGCCAAAGACAATCAGCGCGATCCGGTCGCCGTCACGCTCCGCGATGAACCCGTTGATCACGTCCCGCACCGCATCGAGGCGCTGCACCGGATTGCCGTCGGCATCCTGCAGATCGCGCGTGTCCATGGAACCTGAGATATCGACCGCCAGCACAAGATCGCGGGCGGCCTTTTCGATCACGACGGGCTCGCCCAGGATTTCGGGCCGGGCAAGGCCGGTCACGGTCAGCCCCCAGCACAGCATGGCGGCAAGCATCTGCCCCCTGCCCCGCCGGCGTATCATGGCCCCCTGCGACGGTGTCTGCCCCGCGGCCTCCGCGAGGCTGTGGAAGAACGGCACCCGCAGGGCGCTCGCTTTCTCGCGATGCGCGGGCGCGAATTTCCACACCAGCCAGGGCACCGGCAGCAGAAGAAACGCATAAGGAAAGGCAAAGGACAGCATCAGCCCCGCCCCCCCTGCCGGCGGTGTGTCCGGACCCAGGCCGCCGCCATACCCGGCAGATCGCTGTGCGGGGGCTGATCCCGATAGGGGGCTGATGCGAGCACGCGCCCTGCCTCGGTCCCGGAAAAGCCCGCAGCCGGTGCTGAAGCATCCAGAAATCCGAGCCAGGCGTCGCCCGACAACCCGGCCACATCGCGCCGCGGAAACCCGGCAAGCGCCGTACGCCGCAGTATGTCTGCAATCGCTGCCGGGTCATCGCCCGCGCGCTCCAGCGCCACAAGGGCCGCGCGCCGGTATGCGCGCGCCCGGTGTCTGAGGGTCGCCACCCGGCCAACCACCGCCAGCGCCACCAGCAGCCCGAGCCCCAGCCAGACCCAGCCGGCTGTCTGCGGCAAGAGCGACACCGCCACCGGCGCATCCGGCATTACGAGGCGGTCGTAGAGTTCGACAAGGCCCAGCCCGGACAGGTCTTCGCTCATCCGCGCCCCCTGCCCCCGCCGAGCAGCCGGATAAGCTGCGGCAGCGTGTCTTCGGCGGTGGTCAGCGGGATCACCGGCACCGCATAGCGCGCCGAGAAGTCAAAGAGAGCAGCCAGCCGCCCGGTGCTGAAATCCGTGAGCTTCCGGCGCACCGTTTCATCGCCGACATTGACCCGGGCCTGCAACGTGCCGTCAGAGACCACGATATCAAGCTCCGGCGGCAGCTGATCCGAGGTCGGATCAAGAACGCTGAACAGGATCAGCTCATTGTGCTGTGCGATGCGGCGCAGGTTCTTTTCGGTGTCCTCGTCCCAGCCGTCAAAATCGCTGAACACCATCACCAGCGCGCCGGAGCGGACAATCCGCGCAGCCGCGCCCACGGGCCGGTTCAGCGACATCGGCGTATGCGCAGGCGCATCGGCACTGAGCGCTCCGTTGGCCTCAGCCAGCGTATCGAGAAACCGGTTAAGCGCGCGTGCCGAGGAATGGGGCCGCATCTCATGCAGACCGGTGTCATCAAAGATGATCCCGCCGACGCGGTCACCTTTGTCACGCACGCGAAAGGCGGAAATGGCCGCCGCCTCCGCCGCCGTGACGGATTTCATATTGTGCACGCTGCCGAAGAACATCGACATCCGCTGATCGACGACCAGCAATACAGGCCGGTCGCGCTCTTCGGTATAGACCCGCACATAGGGCGCGCCGGTCCGCGCCGTGACCTTCCAGTCGATCGTGCGCACATCGTCGCCGGGCGCATAGTGGCGCAGCTCTTCGAAGTTGAGCCCCCTGCCCTTGATCTTCGAAGCATGCTGGCCGTTGAGAATGCTGCGTGACGGCTGCCCCGGCCGGAACGAAATGGCACGCGCGCGGCCCCGCAGCCCGCGCAGATGCGCGAGGCTTACGTGAATGCGGGGATCAGTGCGCGGGCTCATGATCTTTCCTCAGGGCAAAGCGACCTCGGAGAGCAGACGATCGGTCACATCATCGGGCGCCACCCCCTCGCCCTGCGCCTCATAGCTCAGCGTCAGGCGGTGGCGCAGTACGTCATGGGCAACGGCGCGCACATCTTCCGGGTCGACATAATCGCGCCCGGCAAGCCAGGCATGCGCGCGTCCGCATTTGTCAAACGCCAGCGAGGCGCGGGGGCTGCCCCCCACTTCAATCCAGCGCGCCAGATCATCTGACAGGGCCGCAGGCGTACGCGTGCCATAGACAAGATCGGCCATATACCGTTCCATCGCGTCTGATACGTGAATGTCCGCAATCTCACCCCGCGCCTCAAACACCGCTGACTGCGGGATCGCGGGCGGTTTTTCAATCTTCGCGGCACTCTTATCTGTATCCGCTTTCTGCTTTGCGGCCTCTTCACGGCGCACCAGCTGAATAACCTTCACCTCATCCTCAACGGGCGGATAATCCACCCGCACGTGCATCAGAAACCGGTCCATCTGCGCCTCGGGGAGCGGATAGGTGCCCTCCTGCTCGATCGGGTTCTGCGTGGCCATGACGATGAACAGCGGCGGCAGATTGTGAGTGGTCCCGGCGACTGTCACCTGACGCTCTTCCATGGCCTCCAGCAGGGCCGCCTGAACCTTGGCGGGGGCCCGGTTAATCTCATCGGCCAGAACAATATTGGCAAAAACCGGACCGGGATCAAACCGGAACGACGCGCCTTCGGGTGACTGATGATAAACTTCGGTACCGGTCACATCCGAGGGCAGCAGATCGGGCGTAAACTGGATACGGCTGAACTCTGCGTCCATGTTTGTGGCCATGGCTTTGACCGCGCGGGTCTTGGCCAGACCGGGCAGCCCTTCAATCAGCAGATTGCCGTTCGCAAGCAGGCCGATGATCAGGCGGTCAACCACGTCGCGCTGGCCGATAATCGACTGCCCCATCCGGTCTCTGAGGTCTCTAATCTGGTCTGATGCTGTCACAAAACCCCCCCGGTCTGTGGATAATTCACCGAAACGCGCCCGTCTGGCACCGGTTATGCTGAAGCTTCAGTTTTTCGGGACAGGCCGGATTTTTCAAGGTGAAATATCGGAGCGGGCTCTGCGCGACTAGTTGTAGCTGGCACAGGAGGCACCACCAGATGTAGAAAAACCTTGCACGAATCCATCGCTTAGGCCAATAGTCACGGAAAAGGCCGGGAAAACGGCTGTAACCGTGAACACGCTTTGCGGCACAAAGAGAGAGCAGATGGACAGTAATTTTCTGCCAGACGACCTGAATGCGGTGATCCGCCAGCATTCCGAGTGGCTGGCGACACAGCTACATGCCCAGCGGGAAAGCCTTTTCCCCCCCGATGCCGCCAAACAGATGCGGCGGTTCACCTCGGGTGAGGCCGCCGCCCTGCTCGGCGTTAACGACTCATATCTTCGCAAACTTCACCTCGATGGAAAAGGCCCTTCTCCGGAGATGACAAAGGCCAATCGCAGACTCTACTCTGCGGCGGATATACAGTCTCTGAGAGTGCTGTTAGAGAAGAATGCGCGCAAGCCGGGCGATTATCTGCCCGGCCGCCGCGACGGGGACCATCTTCAGGTCATCGGCGTGATGAATTTCAAGGGCGGCTCGGGCAAAACCACCACCTCCGCGCATCTGGCACAGCGGCTCGCGCTGACCGGATACCGGGTGCTGGGCATCGATCTGGATCCCCAGGCATCGTTTACCGCCCTGCACGGGGTGCAGCCGGAATATGACCTGCCGGACGGCGGCACGCTTTACGATGCGATCCGTTATGTCGACCCTGCCCCGATCGCGTCAGTGATCCGCAAAACCTATATTCCCAATCTTGATCTGATCCCCGGAAACCTTGAGCTGATGGAGTTCGAGCACGAGACCCCCCGCGCCCTCAGCCAGGGCAATGCGGGGTTGTTCTTTTTCCGGGTCAAAGAGGCACTGGCGCAGGTCGATGATGAGTACGACGTGGTGGTCATCGACTGCCCGCCGCAGCTCGGGTTTCTGACGATGTCCGCGCTGTCGGCTTCCACCGGTGTGCTGGTCACGATCCATCCCGAAATGCTCGATGTGATGTCGATGTCGCAGTTTTTGCGCATGACCGCGGATCTGATGGATGTGATCGCGCAAAGCGGTGCCGACATGTCGCACGACTGGATGCGCTACCTGCTGACCCGGTACGAGCCCACGGACGCCCCGCAGAACCGCGTCGTTGCCTTTCTGCGGACCATGTACGGCGACAAGGTGCTCAATGCGCCGATGCTGAAATCCACGGCGATCTCTGATGCCGGTCTGACCAAACAGACCCTTTACGAGGTCGAACGATCGGCCTTTACCCGCACCACTTATGACCGCGCGATGGAAAGCCTGAACGCGGTAAACGACGAGATTGCCGGGCTGATCCGGCAGACCTGGGGGCGCCCGTGAGCGACAGCCGCAAAAAGCGCATGGCGATGCTGGATAACCTGACGGCGGCACAGGCTGCGCCGCCGCCTGCCTCGATGATGTCGAGCAACCGCGCTCTGCGGTCCGCGCGCGATGCCGTCGATGCCCATCAGGTCTGGGATCTGGACCCCTGGAGCATCGAAGACAGCCGTGTGGCGGACCGCCTTGACCCGTCCGATGTGCAGGATCTGCGCGATGCAATCGAGACTAACGGGCAGACAGTGCCTGTTCTGGTGCGACGCCATCCCTCACAGGCTGACCGCTATCTGCTGGTTTATGGCCGCCGGCGACTTGAGGCGATCCGGCAGTCGGATACAGTGAAAACGGTACGCGCGCTGGTCGCTAATCTTGACGATCACTCTGCCATGCGCGCGCAGATCTCCGAAAATATGGCCCGGCGCGATCTGAGTTTCATTGAAAAGGCGCTCTTTGCCAAAGAACTGATGGAGGCCGGTTTCGGCACCCAGACCGAGGTGGCCGAGGTCCTTACGGTGAGTAAATCCGCGGTCTCAATGGCGCTGGCCGTTGTCGACAGCATCGGCGTTGGCCTGATCCGCGCGATCGGGGCGGCGCACGGGGTTGGACGACCCCGCTGGGAAGCGCTGGCGCGTGTCCTGCGCGAGACCAGCCCCGCACCTGAGCCGCTGTGCGACCTGGCCACCGGCACGCGCTCGTCGGTTGAGGCGGACGCCGTGCGGGGGGCCGACGGCGCCGACCCTTCGGTCGCCGCTTTCGAGGCCGTAGCCCGTGCGGTTGAACCACAGGAGCCGGCTGCGCAGAAACGTCCTGCGAAAAAGGCACCCGACGGTCGGGCGGTGATGCTCGGCGGCAAAGCTGCCGGCCGCGTGCAACGCAGCCCCGGCGGCCTGAAACTGGAGATTAAGGACGCAGCCTTCGGCGCCTGGCTCGATGGCGAAATCGAGGGTGTCCTGCAAGAGCTTCACGCGCGGTACAAAACCCATGCGGAAGACTGAGCGAGAGCAGAAAATGAAAAACAGGAGGCACGACCAGGACTAAAAGAAAAGGCCCCGCAAAGCCGACGCCCTACGAGACCCAATCTTGTGTTTAGCAACTCCAAGGTAATCTCAGGCGCCATCTGCCGCAAGTCAAAAGTGATTCGCGGCCCGGGATTTCTTTGTCTTCGTGAAACTATTTATGACCTATCAGCCCGTAACGCCCTTCCGGCGCGCCGTGGATGCTGCCGTGATCGAACAGATTACGCCGGCCGGCGCGCCATTGCCGGAAACTCCCGTTAATAAATGGGACGTCCTGCGCAATCTCGGACCCGTTCGCCAGTCCTTCGGGCTGTCTGACCGGGCGCTCGTCGTACTGCAGGCGCTTCTGAGTTTTCATCCGGAGACAGACCTCGGGGCAGGGGACGGCGGTATGATCGTCTTTCCCTCCAATGCATCAATCTGCGCGCGCCTGAACGGGATGCCCTGTTCGACGATGCGCCGGCATCTGGCGGATCTTGTCCGGGCAGGCCTGATCCTGCGGCGAGACAGCCCGAACGGAAAGCGGTTTGCCCGGCGCGGACAGGGCGAACTACTGGCCTTCGGATTTGATCTCACGCCGTTGGTGCGTCGTGCAGATGAGATTGCAGAGCGGGCAGAGGAGGCTCGCGCGGCAGAAGAACAGCTAAGGCGTCTGAGGCTCTCTGTGAGCGTCATGCGGCGCGATCTTGCGGGCCTTGGAGAGTGGCTCAGAGAGCAGCAAGGCGATGATCAGATGACCCGCAACGCTCTGAGGCTTGCCGGGGAGACCGCCA
>NZ_JAHEHZ010000135.1:0-5851 GCF_024639605.1 Roseobacter sp.
GGGAAAGAGCCGCGGATTGATGGTATGACAGACGTACCCACCGCCCGAGGTGCCGAAATAGATCTCCAGATGGCGCCGGTTGTTCCAGGCAATGGTGGCACAGCGCGCGCTCTCTGACAGTCCCAGACGTCCGAGCGCCGAGGCCAGTCTGCGGGCATTTGCTTCCACCTGCCCCCAGTTTGTGGTTTCGGTGCCGCCGGCGGTATTTACGGACACGATCTCCGCGTCACTGTGATACCGGGCTGCGTGCGAAATAAGTGAGGAGATCAGCAAAGGGGCGTGCATCATCTGTCCGAGCATCAGTCATCTCTCCGGTTTGTTTCCCCGCCGGCACGCGGCCGTGCAGCATTCCACATCAGCCTGCCCCGAGCCATGCTGGCATACAAGTCTTTGCAACGATGGCGCTTCGCGGTACATGCTGGCATATTATGCTGCCATACCACACCCCGCTCAGCCCGGCTCAGCAAAAGAGCCTTGGCATTGATCCGCCCGCTCCGGTGGCGATGGCTGATAAGGTCCGGTTTTCCGAACTCGACGTGCTCCGTCATGTCAACAATGCGGTCTATATGAACTGGTTTGAGCGGCTGCGGATCCGTTATACTCAGAACTGCGGCCTGTCCCGCTATGCGGGCCGGGGCACCGACCCGCGCATTGTGATCCGATCAGGCGCCATACACTACCGCGAGGAAATGCGTATGGACGAGGATTATGTGGTCACCTGCGGCTGCACGGCCTTTCGCACCACGTCTTTCTCACTGCATCAGGAGCTCTGGTCAGACGGGCGCCTGCGCGCGACGCTTGACTGTGTGCTGGTACTGCTGAACCACAACGGCCAGGGGCGTTTTGCTATCCCGGATCACGTGCGCCGCCACTTTTTGGAAACAGACGGTGCCTGTGCCGAATGCTGACGGCCCGCCGCTGCCCGGCTCTATGCCGGGTCCCGGTGCCGGTGGATGAATCCCACAAGCTGTGCGGTTGAGCCGTCTTTGCCGTCTGCCGGTGCCGTGCCTTCGACGACCGGTTGCAATGACGTGGCAAGCTCTTTGCCCAGTTCCACGCCCCACTGATCAAAAGAGTTAATGCCGAGGATCACGCCTTCGACAAAGACACGGTGCTCATAAAGCGCCACGATCTGCCCCAGCGTGAAGGGGTCGAGCAGCGGATAGCTCAGCGTGACCGACGGCCGGTTGCCTTCAAAGACACGATGCTGCGCCTGGCGTTCAAGCTCGTCACCGGTGAAACCTTTCGCGCGCATTTTCTCGCGCGCCTCCTCAGCCGAACGGCCGCGCATCAGCGCTTCTGACTGCGCCAGGCAGTTGGCGATCAGCAGCTGATGATGGTGCGCAAGCTCCGGCTCGTGCCCGTTTGCGGCGATCATGAACTCGCAGGGGATTACCCGCGTGCCCTGATGGATCAGCTGGTAAAAGGCATGCTGCCCGTTGGTGCCCGCGGCCCCCCAGACAACCGGCCCGCTGTCCACGAGCACCGGCGTGCCGTCCATCTGAACGCGCTTGCCGTTTGATTCCATCTCCAGCTGCTGGAAATAGTCAGGCAGTTTCGTCAGGCGCTGGTCATAGGGGAGCACAGCCCGGCTTGCGTGACCACAGACCTGTGCATGCCAGATGCCGGTCAGTGCCAGCAGGACAGGCAGATTTTCCTCAAAGGGAGCGGCCCGGAAATGGCGGTCCATCGCCTCGCCGCCCCGCAGAAAGGCATCGAATGCGTCAGGCCCGATGGCAATCATCACCGACAGCCCGATCGGGCCCCACATGGAATAACGCCCGCCGACCCAGTCCTCGAACCCGAAGACCCGCTCCGGCGGGATGCCGAAATCAGCCGTCAGGTCATCGGCCGTACTGAGGGCTGCGAACTGTGCTGCCGGGTCACCACCGTGGTCGGTCATCCAGGCGCGGGCGGTGCGTGCATTGGTCATGGTTTCTATGGTGGTAAAGGTCTTGGACGCCACAATGACGAGGGTGGTTTTAGCGTCGAGCCCGCGTAGCGTGTCGGCAATATGCGCGCCGTCGACATTCGAGACGAAATGGCAGCGCGGCCCGTCGTGGTAAGGTGAAAGTGCCTCTGCCGCCATTGCGGGCCCGAGATCCGACCCACCGATACCGATGTTGACGACATCGGTGATTTTGCTGCCGCGCACCCCGCGGGCAAAGCGGCGCATGCGCTCAAGGGTTGCCAGAACGCCGGGCATGACATCCTGACCCGCGACGTTGACCGGATCGCCACAAAGATTGCGCAACGCGGTATGCAGAACGGCGCGGCCTTCAGTGTCGTTGATAGCTTCGCCCGTGAACATCGCTTCGCGCTTTTCAGCCACGCCTGCGGCACCGGCCAGGGCAATCAGCGCGTCGCGGATGCCTGCGTCGATGCCGGTCTTTGAATAATCAAAGAGCATATCGCCGGTTTGCGCGCTGAAGTCTTCGGCGCGCCCGGGGGTATCAAAGAGCGACAGAATACTGCGGTCGCCAGAATCCCGTGCCAGCGCCTCAAGCGCATTCCAGTGGTCTGTCAGGCTGCCCAATGTACATCTCCTCCGCCGATCACAGCGCCGACCGGGGCCTCTTCCGGCGGCAGTGTCATGGCTTTTTCAAGTGCGGTGCGTTTGTCCTCCCCGAAGATCACGAGGTGTTTTTCCATGGCGCCATCCAGTACCGGTGCGCTGAGAGAAATCCGCGCCTCCGGCTGGTCTTCAGGGTGCACGGCGCAGAGCATGGGCGCATTTTTATCGAGCGCTGCAGACAGCGTATCAGCGCCTGGGAAAAGCGAGGCGGTGTGCATATCGGCACCCATGCCCAGCAACAGCACCGACACCGGTAGCAGGTGCCCGAGCTCCTGCGACAGCAGCGGTGCGGCCTCATCCGCCGTCATGCCCGCGCGATAAAACGGCACGAACTTTGCCTTTGCCGCAGGGCCGGTCAGCAGGCGCCGTTTGACGAGACCCGCATTCGAGCGCTCATGATCTTCGGGCACCCAGCGTTCATCGGTCAGCATCACGTGCACGCGCTCCCAGTCGAGATCGGCTGCACTCATCACGTCGAAAACCGGCCCGGGCGTTGTGCCGCCAGGGACTGCGAGACTTGCCAGTTCATGCTGTGCAAGGCATTTGCGCAGGCTGCCTGCCAACAGGTTTGCGATCTGCATGACCGCCATCTCGCGGTCGGGATATTCGTGAAATGTCATGGCTATACCTTTCGCCAGGCGCGGTGATCACGCTTCATCATCTGCTCGGCGGCATCGGGGCCGTCACTGTGGCTGTCGTATGGTTTAGGTACCTCGCCGCGCGCCTGCCAGCCCTCGATGATCGGGTCAGTCCAGGCCCAGGCCGCCTCGACCTCGTCACCACGCATAAAGAGCGTCTGGTTGCCGCGGATCACATCCATAATGAGCCGTTCATACGCGTCCACTGTCTCCACCTCATCATGGCTGAGCGCGTCCGCAAAGGTCATATCAAGCGGCACATCAATCAGACGCATCCCCCCGGGGCCGGGTTCCTTGATCGTCACACCGAGGGTGATCCCTTCATCAGGTTGCAGCCGGATGGAAAGCACGTTGCGGTGCCGCCCGGCTTCGTCGCCGAAGATCGAATGCGGGGTGTCTTTGAACACAATCGAGATTTCGGAGGAACGGCGGCTCATCCGCTTGCCTGTGCGCAGATAAAATGGCGTGCCGGCCCACCGCCAGTTGGCGATATGACACTTCATCGCCAGAAAGCTTTCGGTTGAAGAGCGCGGGTTGCCCACCGCCGTACGGTAATCGGGCTGGTTTTCCGCATCGCCGGGCTCTGCCTCGTACTGACCGCGCACGATGTGATGCGGCTCAACAGGTTCAAGCGCGCGGATGACTTTCAGCTTTTCGTCGCGCACCGCGTCGGGGTCAAAGCGTGCCGGCGGTTCCATAGCGATAAGGCACAAAAGCTGCATCAGGTGGTTCTGGACCATATCGCGCATGGCACCGGATTTATCGTAATATTCGCCGCGCCCGCCGACGCCAACCGTTTCGGCCACAGTGATCTGGATGTGATCGACAAACTGGCTGTTCCAGAGCGGCTCAAAAAGCATATTGCCAAAGCGCACAGCCATCAGGTTCTGCACGGTCTCTTTGCCCAGATAATGGTCAATGCGGTAAATCTGATGCTCGTCGAAATACTTTGCGAGGGTATTGTTCAGCTCTCTGGCCGTCTCGAGATCACGCCCGAATGGCTTTTCCACCACGATGCGCGCATTGTCGTCCGCCATGCCATAGCTTTGCAGCCGTTCCGCCAGATCCCCGAAAAGCGATGGCGCAACGGAGAAATAATAGGCCTCAATCCGGCCGCTGTCCGCCATCAGCTTTTGCAGATCTTCCCAGCCGCCGGTGCCGCGTGCGTCAATCGCCACATAACCGATGCGCTCCAGAAAGGCGTCAAGCGTTCCGTCTTCGCATTCTGGCCCGCCCCCGAACTCGCGGATCGCTTCTGCCACCATCTGCTGGTACGCGTCGCTGGACATTTCGCTGCGTGCGGCACCGATGACCCGCGCCTCAGACGGCATCTGCCCGGTGCAGAACCGCCGGAAAAGACCTGGCAGGATCTTGCGGCGGGCCAGATCTCCGGTCCCTCCGAAAATGACAAGGTCGAAAGGATCGACCGGAATGACACGCGAAACCATAGGTTTTATTCCTGATTTGACGGCTGCAAGGATCTCTGACGCCGTGTTAGCGCAAACATACTCAAAAACCAACCGATCACAAGACCGTGCACACCTGTGGGCGGAGGTTTTCTTGCCTTTGCACAGGTCCTGCGCCAAATGTATGCGCAATTCGACCCGAAGGATACCCGGACCCGTGAAAGATACTGCTCAGGCGAATGCGGATAAATTCCGCGACCCGGTGACAACGGCCGGCGGTGAGGCCCGCGCAAGGGTAGCGCTTAACGACCCGAAAACCCTGTGGTTTAACACCGGCACGCTGTGCAACATCGAATGTGTGAACTGTTATATTGAGAGCAGCCCGACGAACGATGCGCTGGTCTATATCACCCGCGCTGAGGTTGAGGAGTATCTCGACCAGATCGAAACGCGCGGCTGGCCGGTCACTGAGATCGCCTTTACAGGCGGCGAGCCCTTTATGAATCCGGACATGACCGGGATCGCGGAAGCGGCACTCGCGCGCGGGTATGAGGTGCTGATCCTGACCAATGCCATGCGTCCGATGATGCGCAAAAAGATGCAGGCGGGGCTTCTGCGGCTCAACGGGGCCTTTCCGGGAAAGCTTACCCTCAGGGTCTCGGTCGATCACTTTGATCCGCTCGTCCATGACGCAGAACGCGGGACCGGTGCGTTCGAAAAGACATTGCGCGGTATGTGCTGGTTGCGTGATCACGGGATCCGCATGGCGGTTGCCGGCCGGTCCGTGATGGCGCAGAGCGAAACGGAAAGCCGCGCGGGGTATGCGGCCTTTTTTGAGCGTCATGGCTTTGACATTGATGCGCAAAATCCTGCGATGACGGTTCTGTTCCCGGAGATGGATGACAGTGTGGATGTGCCCGAAATCACCACCGCCTGCTGGGATATTCTGGGGATCTCGTCCGATGCTCTGATGTGTGCCTCGTCCCGCATGGTGGTCAAACGCAAAGGCGCTGAGCGGCCTGCTGTCCTGGCCTGTACGCTGCTGCCCTATGCGCCTGAGTTTGAGCTGGGTGCGACCCTCGCGGAGGCCGAGGGCGATGTGGCTCTCAACCATCCGCATTGTGCGAAGTTCTGCGTTCTGGGTGGTGGCAGCTGTTCAGCCTGAGGCCGGTTTCTCAATGCAGTGTGAATTCACCCGTTACATTGCGCCACTCGCCCGGATTGATCATTTT
>NZ_JAHEHZ010000135.1:5861-9410 GCF_024639605.1 Roseobacter sp.
GCACAGAATGAAGCGGCCCTTCGATTTCTGACTGCCAGTATTCGACAAACTGAAAAAGCCGCGGATGATCCGGTGCCAGGTCGTATTCCTGCCAGATGAAGGTGTTCAGGACATGTGTAAAATCGGGCATCCGGTAATAGAATTCTGCCGTTGTCAGCCCGTAGCCTTTCAGCATCAGTTCGGTTTCGTTTTCGGGCATTCTCTGCGCCTTTTTGCTGCCTCAGTACTTCCAGAATGGCACGGATAAATTACTTTTCAATAAAAACAGTGTGTTATCACTTTGCTGTGGTGGCTGCCAGCGCCGGGAAACTCCGGGATTGCACCTTATGTGTCCACTCTGCTATGGTCCGGACACAATATATAGACCCTGCAGAAAAAACGGGCAGTTTCAGTGAGCGACACACCACAACCCCCTGACAATGATGATGAAATGACGCCGGAGCGTCCGGCGTATGACGGGCCGACGGTCAGCATCGAACAGGAAATGCGCACGTCCTACCTGGACTATGCGATGTCGGTCATTGTCAGCCGCGCGATCCCTGATCTGCGTGATGGTCTGAAGCCGGTGCACCGGCGCATCCTCTTTGCGATGCACGAGACCGGCAACACACATGACAAATCCTATCGTAAATCCGCCCGTCCGGTCGGCGATGTCATGGGTCAGTATCACCCGCACGGGGATTCCGCGATCTATGACGCGCTGGTGAGGATGGCGCAGGATTTTTCGATGTCGTTGCCGTTGCTGGATGGTCAGGGCAATTTCGGATCGATGGATGGCGATAATCCGGCTGCCATGCGCTATACCGAAGTGCGCATGGACAAACCCGCGGCCTATCTGCTGGCGGACATAGACAAGGACACGGTCAATTTCCAGGACAACTACGACGGCAAGCAGCAGGAGCCGACTGTGCTCCCTGCCCGCTTTCCCAATATGCTGGTCAACGGTGCGGGCGGTATTGCTGTGGGTATGGCGACCAATATCCCGCCGCATAACCTGGGCGAAGTGGTCGATGCCACGCTGGCGCTGATCGAAGAACCCGACCTGACCTCGGAGCAGCTCATCGAATACGTGCCCGGTCCGGATTTTCCGACCGGGGGCATCATGCTGGGGCGCACGGGCGCGCGCAAAGCGTATCTCGAAGGTCGCGGCTCGGTCATCGTCCGTGCCAGAACCCGTGTCGAAGAGATCCGCAAAGACCGCTGGGCGATCGTGATCGACGAGATTCCCTATCAGGTGAACAAAGCGACGATGATCGAAAAAATCGCTGAGCAGGTGCGCGAGAAAAAGATCGAAGGCATTGCGCACGTGCAGGATGAGAGCGACCGCAATGGCGTGCGCGTCGTGATTGAGCTTAAACGCGATGCCACGGCAGAGGTGGTGATGAATCAGCTGTACCGTTTCACGCCGATGCAGACCTATTTCGGGTGTAACATGCTGGCGCTGAACGGTGGCCGACCCGAACAGCTGACGCTTCGTAAATTCCTGACGTATTTCATAGACTTCCGCGAGGATGTTGTCGCGCGGCGCACGGCCTATCTGCTGCGAAAAGCACGGGAACGCAGCCATATTCTGTGCGGACTTGCTGTGGCCGTCACGAACATCGATGAGATTGTAGCCACCATCCGGGCCTCCGCCGATGCCGCTGAGGCGCGCGAAAAGCTGATGACGCGGCGCTGGCCGGCGCAGGATATTCTGCCTTACATCGCGCTGATCGATGATCCGACCCACACGGCCAATGACGACGGAACCTATAATCTGTCGGAGACCCAGGCCCGTGCGATCCTTGAGTTGCGCCTGCAGCGCCTCACGCAGATCGGCGTAAAAGAGGTGACCGACGAGCTTGAAGAACTGGCCGGTAAGATCAAGGAATACCTCGAAATTCTGGGCTCGCGCGAGCGGATCATGAGCATCATCGCGGATGAGCTGCGCGAAGTGCGTGAGCTCTTTGCTGTGCCCCGCCGCACCGAGATCGTGGACTGGTCCGGGGACATGGAAGACGAGGATCTGATCGCCCGCGAAGACATGGTGGTGACCGTGACTTCCGGTGGCTACATCAAGCGCACGCCGCTGGCTGATTTCCGCAGCCAGCGTCGCGGTGGCAAGGGTCTCGCCGGTATGCAGACCAAGGAAGAGGACGTCGTCACGACACTCTTTGTAGCCAATACGCACACACAGTTGTTGTTTTTCACGACTGACGGGATGGCCTACAAGCTCAAGACCTGGCGTCTGCCACAGGGGGGGCGGACCTCAAAAGGCAAAGCCATAGTTAATATCCTGCCGATCCCGCCGGGCGTTTCTGTGGCCGCGATCCTGCCCATTGATCGCGACGAGGAAGACTGGTCAGAGCTGCAGATCGTCTTTGCAACTTCTGCCGGAACTGTGCGCCGTAACGCCTTGTCAGACTTCACAAATGTCATGCGTAACGGCAAGATCGCGATGAAGTTCGAGGATGAGCACGCCAATACGACGCTGATCAATGCACGTATTGCCTCGCCTGATGACGATGTGATGCTGGTCACTGCGTCCGGCCGGGCGATCCGCTTTCCGTCGACAGATGTGCGGGTCTTTAATTCGCGGTCGTCTGTTGGCGTCCGCGGTGTGAAGCTAAGCGGTGATGACCGGGTGGTGTCAATGTCAGTGATCCGTCATTTTGATGCGACGGCAGACGAGCGCGCGGCTTATCTTAAAATGCGCCGGGCGATGGCCGGGCTTGCCGATGATGCGGACGCGCCGGGTGATGACGAGGAAACCGACGCCAATGCCACGATCAGCCCGGAACGGTATGCGGAAATGTCGGCTGCCGAAAACCTGATTCTGACGCTGACCGCGCAGGGCGCTGGCAAGCTCTCCTCCAGCCATGATTATCCGGTGCGCGGGCGCGGCGGCATGGGTGTGCAGGCGATGGACAAAGCGATGCGCGGTGGCGCACTGGTTGCCTCCTTCCCGGTCGAGATGGATGATCAGATCATGCTGGCCACCTCCAAAGGCCAGTCGATCCGGGTGCCGGTTGATGGTATTTCCTTCCGCTCACGCTCCGCGGGTGGGGTCAAGGTCTTCAACACCGGCAAGGGCGAGGAAGTCGTCAGTGTCGCCTGGATTGCGGATCAGGGCGAGGAAGCAGTCGAGGATGCGGCCGGCGGACATGCCGAAAGCTGACCGCGCAGACCAGTTCGCACCGGTTGCCGCCCGGTAGCGCTCCTTAGTTGCGGTTTTTGGCAGCCGGTTTTTCCCTGTTGCCACGACGTCTCTGGCGCAACCCGGCGTCAACTTCATGCTGCGAAAACCTTTCCCTTTGGTCAGTCAGAGAACGATATGCGACGGATTTGCAGCCTCCTTTTGCTGTTATGCGGTTTTGCCACAGCGCCTCTGCGCGCTTCGCCGAAACGGGCAACCGGGCGGCGGTCGCGATCGGAAACCGTTGCCTGGTCTATTCCCTGCACTCTGCGCGGGACACCTCCGGCACGCCGGTTTTCGGATTTGAAAACGGGGGTTACAACGCGACCTTAAAATATGAATACATGCCCTGGCCGTGCGACAGCGGCACGCCG
>NZ_JAHEHZ010000034.1 GCF_024639605.1 Roseobacter sp.
TCATCGCCGGCCTGCGCGCGGACCCGGAAGCTGAGATCGCAACACCGGTGCTGCGCTGTGACGGGGCGACCCTTAACGGGTTTCTGGCGGACCGCCAGGCGGGACGTGTTGGCGGCACCACGGCGGTGTTCGGGCGGCAAAAACAGGCGCTCTATTTCTCGAAGGAGGTCATCCCCTATACCGGCAAAACCTGGGGGACAGAGCCTGAAACACCGGTTTTTCACCATGTTGGTGTCTATGCCTATCGCGCGGATGCGCTGACGGCCTATCCGGACTGGCCCGCTGGCCCTCTGGAAAAGCTCGAAGGCCTGGAGCAGCTGCGTTTTCTGGAAAACGGGCGCCGCGTACTCTGCGTGGAAGTCTCAGCGCGGGGCCGCCAGTTCTGGGAGCTGAATAACCCCGAAGACGTGCCGAAGCTGGAAAAGATGATGGCTGAAATGAACCTCGACTGACCGGGGTAGCAGGGCGTTGCTCATTTGTGGCAGCGGCGGTGGCAAAATCGTGCTGATCACCGTCGATTACAGGTATTGTATCACCAGATTTAGCAAATTCTGCTATATTTCAACAAGCCTGATGTTTTTGGCACCGGCAGATGTTAGGGTCGCTGCGGTGAGTGTTTTTCAGAGGTAAAAGAGGACATGAGTATGAACCGTGAGGTTACCAAAGCGGTCTTTCCTGTCGCAGGGCTGGGCACAAGATTTTTGCCGGCGACCAAGTCAGTTCCTAAAGAGATTATGACGCTGGTAGATCGTCCGCTGATCCAGTACGCGATCGACGAAGCGCGGGCAGCGGGCATTAAAGAATTCATATTTGTCACCTCGCGCGGCAAAGGCGCGCTTGAGGATTACTTCGACCACGCGCCGCAGCTTGAGGCGGAACTGGAGAAGAAGGGCAAGACAAAGCTTCTTAACACCCTCAAATCGACCAACATGGAAAGCGGTGCGATTGCCTATATCCGGCAGCACAAAGCGCTGGGCCTCGGCCATGCAGTCTGGTGCGCGCGCCGGCTGATCGGGGACGAGCCCTTTGCAGTGATCCTGCCGGATGACGTTATCGCGGCGGATAAGCCGTGTCTGCAGCAGATGGTCGAAGCCTATGCAGAGACCGGTGGCAACATGGTCGCGGCGATGGAAGTGCCACTGGAAAAGACCTCGTCTTACGGTATGCTCGATGTGGCCGAAGACATGGGGTCGATGGTGCGCATCCGCGGCATGGTCGAAAAGCCAAAAGAAAATCCGCCGTCCAACCTCGCAGTGATCGGGCGCTATATCCTGTCGCCGTCGGTGCTGAATAACCTGCATGAGATGAAAAGCGGCGCGGGTGGAGAAATCCAGCTTACGGATGCAATCGCGGAAGAGATCCGCAGCGACCGGGGTGTGTATGGCTACCGGTTTGCCGGTCAGCGTTTTGACTGCGGGTCCAAGTCCGGCTTTTTGCAGGCGACAGTTGCGTTTGGCCTTGCGCGGCCTGAGCTGCATGATGATCTCGCGGCCTACCTGCACGAAGTGGTCAATCTGGGCAAAGCGGCGGAGTAACACCCGCCCTGTGGCTGGTGTCAGGGCAGCGCCTGTGAAAGACTGCACTCAGCCGGTCGGCTGATGCGGCTCTGTTTCGGAGTTTTTCATGCCTGCCAGTCGTTCCCTGCTGACACGGTACAAGCTGCGTCTGCGGCGCAAACGGATGCTGTGGCGGGCGTTCAGGTCGCGGCACAATCTGATGCCGGTGTCTGAGCGCACAGGTGCGATTGCCCGAAATGATATCCTTGTCTTTATCACTGTGCGCAACGAGATGCAGCGGCTGCCGTGGTTTCTGAAACACTATCGCGGGCTGGGCGTCGGGCATTTTCTGATTGTTGATAATGGCAGCGATGACGGGACAGCTGATTATCTGCGCGCAGAGCCCGATGTGAGCCTCTGGCAGACCCGGGCCAGCTATAAGGCATCGCGCTTTGGCATGGACTGGATCACCTGGTTGCAGCGGCGCTATGCGCACGGGCACTGGACCGTCACGGTCGATGCAGATGAGCTTCTGATCTATCCCGGGTATGATACGCGCGACCTGTGCAGGCTCACTGCGGATCTGATGCAGTACAACCAGAGGGTGATGGGTGCGATCATGCTTGATCTCTACCCCAAGGGCCCTCCGGACGCACAGAGCTATGACCCGGAGCAGGATCCGGTTCAGGTTTTGCCATGGTTCGATGCCTGGGGGTATCAGGCGCAGATACAACCAAAGATGGGTAATCTTTGGCTGCAGGGTGGCCCGCGCGCACGGTGCTTTTTCAGCAGTGATCCGCGCCGCGCCCCGACCATGAACAAGATCCCGCTGGTTCACTGGGACAGGTCTTATGCATATGTAAATTCGACACATAATCTGCTGCCTCCCGCTTTGAACCAGACATGGGACGTGCAGGGTCGAGAGGCTCTGAGCGGCGCGCTGCTGCACACGAAATTTCTGCCTGGATCACCGGCCCGTGCGCGCCGTGAAAAGGCACGCGCGGAGCACTTCACCAACTCAAAGGCCTATGATGATTACTACGACGCTGTGGCACAAAACCCTGACATGTGGGAGCCCCAGTCCACACGTTTAACGGGTTGGCGCCAGCTGGTCGATCTCGGGCTGATGACGAGTGGCGGTGGTGACCGGGACTGACCGGGATCCGGACATCCCGAAACTACTCCAAACCATTGCAAAAAAGCGCTTTTCAGGCAATAAAATGTAAAGAAGTCGCAAACTATAAACAGCGGCGAAAGTCTTGTGCAGGCACATCCGGATCAACCGGGGACAGGCCTGCAACCGGGCGGTGGCAGAAAAGGGCAGAAAGCTTGGGTGTTCTGGGGTCTTACCGGATGCGTCTGGCGCGTAAGCGTCTGCGGATTCGTGCGCTCCGAAAAAGCCCGGAACTGCGCCGTGTTTCCGACCGTACAGATACGATCCGACCGGATGAGATCCTGCTCTTTTCGACCATGCGCAACGAGAAAGTACGGCTCCCCTATTTCCTCGATTACTACCGGAGCATGGGTGTCACGCATTTTCTGATCGTCGACAATGACAGCACCGATGGCAGCGCGGATTATCTGGCGGACCAGGCTGATGTGTCGGTCTGGCGTACCCGGTCAAGTTATCGCAAATCGCGGTATGGCGTCGACTGGCTGAACCATCTGCAAAGCAGATACGGCCATGGTCACTGGTGCGTCGTGGTCGATCCCGACGAGTTTTTGCTTTATCCGTTCTGCGATACGCGACCGCTGCAGGCGCTGACCGACTGGCTCGACACCTGCTCGATCAGGGCATTTTCGGCGATGTTGCTGGATATGTATCCCAAGGGGCGGCTGGAGGATCAGCGCTATCTGCCGGGTATGGACCCGATGGAGATCGCCTGCTGGTTTGACAGCGGCAACTATTCGATCACCCGCAATCATCTCTATGGCAACCTGTGGATCCAGGGCGGACCGCGGTCGCGTGTTTTTTTTCGCGACGAGCCTTACCGCGCGCCGGCGCTGAATAAAATTCCGCTGGTGAAATGGGACCGGCGCTATGCCTATGTGCACTCGACGCATATGTTGCTGCCGCGCGGTCTGAACCTCGTTTACGACGAATGGGGCGGCGAGAAAGCCTCAGGCGTTCTGCTGCATGCGAAATTTATCGACACCTTTGCCGATAAGGCGTCCGAGGAGATCGAACGCCGGCAGCACTATGCGGAATCCTACGAGTACCGCGCCTATGCCGACAATCTGGGGCGCGACACACAGCTCTGGTGCAAGTGGTCGGAGAAGTACATCAACTGGCGACAGCTTGAGATACTGGGCCTCATGTCCAAGGGGAACTGGGCATGAGCGTCGGCATCGTCATGCTGGTGCACACAGCCCTCGGCCGGGCCGAAGAGGTGGTGCGCCACTGGTCCGCCTCGGGCTGTCCGGTGGTGATACATGTGGACCGGTCCGTGCCGCGCAAAACCTATCAGAAATTCGTGCGCGCACTTGATGACCTGCCGGATGTCGAATTTTCCAAACGCTTCCGCTGTGAGTGGGGCACCTGGGGTATTGTCGCTGCGACACAGGCCGCGTCTGAGAGGATGCTGGCGCAGTATCCGCAGGTGCGGCACGTCTATCTGGCCTCCGGTTCCTGCCTGCCGTTGCGTCCGGTACAGGAGCTGATCAATTACCTCGACGCACGCCCTCAGACCGATTTCATCGAGAGCGCCACGACGGCCGATGTGCCCTGGACCGTGGGCGGGCTTGATGCAGAACGTTTCACCCTGCGGTTTCCGTTTTCGTGGAAGAAAAACCGGTATCTCTTTGACCGTTACGTCGCCTGGCAGCGGTTTTTCCGCATGAAACGAAAGATACCTGGTGGTCTCGTGCCACATATGGGTTCGCAGTGGTGGTGCCTGACCCGCCAGACCCTGTCGGCCATACTTCAGGATCCCGCGCGCGAAGAATACGACCGTTATTTCCGACGGGTCTGGATCCCCGATGAAAGCTATTTTCAGACGATGGCCCGCCAGTATTCGGTGAACATCGAGAGCCGGTCGCTGACTCTGTCCAAGTTCGATTACCAGGGAAAACCGCACATTTTCTATGACGATCATCTGCAGTTGCTGCGGCGGTCGGATTGTTTTGTAGCACGGAAAATCTGGCCCCGGGCGCAGCGGCTCTATGACGCTTTTCTGACCGATGAGGCTGGGGCCATGAGCCGCCAGGAACCAAACCCGGGCAAGATTGACCGGATTTTTGCCAAGGCGGTCGAGCGGCGGATGCGCGGGCGCGCGGGCCTTTACATGCAGAGCCGGTTTCCACGTGAAGACTGGGAAAACGGTGTGACGGCGGCCCCGTTCTCGATGTTTCAGGGGTTTGCCGAGCTTTTCGACAACTTTGAACCCTGGCTCGCGCGCGCCACCGATGCCCGGGTGCATGGTCACCTTTTTGCCCCCGATGGTGTACATTTTGCCGACGGTCAGAACGCGATCAACGGTGCGCTCAGCGACAGCGCGGTGCTGCGCGATTACAACGCTAATTTCTTTCTGACCAATCTCATCTGGAACACACGCGGGCAGCGGCAGTGTTTTCAGTTCGGACCAGCGGACAACCAGGTGATCAACTGGCGCGTGGCCAAAGACCCTAACGCGCAGATTTCAGTGATCAGTGGCGCCTGGTCCATCCCGCTGTTTCGCTCAAACGCCGATTTCCGGGATCTGCGCAAGCGCGCGGCTGAGTTGCAGAAGATCGAGAGCGATCATCTTGATGTGCTGCGCTCGACCTGGACAAAGGCGCGGGTACGGATCTGGACCATGGCGGAATTTATCGAGGCCCCGATGGAGCCGTTGCAGACCATCCTCGATGAGATCGGGACCGGCACACCGCAGCGGCTCAAAGAGATGCCGCGCATGGTCAGTCTGCGCGGCTTCGGACAGTTTCTGCAGAACCTGAAAAACCAGGGGATGCATCCCTATCTTATGGGTGACTTCCCGGTTGAACAGGACGTGGTGCAGCACCGGCCCGAAAAGCCGCCGCGTCCTTATCTGGTGCGCTGATCCATGGGGCGGTTCGACACATTCGTCATATTCGCAGAGATGCGCACGGGATCGAATTTCCTCGAAACCAATCTGAATGCGCTGGACGGTGTGACCTGCCTTGGCGAGGCGTTCAACCCGCACTTCATCGGTTATCCGGACACCAGCACGCTGCTCGGCATGGAGCAGGACACCCGTGACAAAGACCCGATGCAGCTTTTGCGTCTGATCCGGGCCGAGCCCGGGCTGACCGGGTTCAGATATTTTCACGATCACGATCCCCGGGTTCTTGATGCGGTGCTGACGGATGAGCGTTGTGCCAAAGTGCTGCTGACGCGCAACCCTGCAGAAAGCTATGTCAGCTGGAAGATCGCGCAATCAACCGGCCAGTGGAAACTGACTGACGTGGCGCGGCGCAAGAAGGCGCAGGTGGTCTTTGATGCAGCGGAGTTTGCTACATTCGTGGCTGATCTGCAGAATTTTCAGACCAGCGTTCTGCACCAGCTTCAGGCAAGCGGCCAGACGGCGTTCATTCTCGATTACGAGGACCTGAGATTGCTCGACGTGATCAACGGGCTGGCAATGTTTCTGGGCAGTGACGCGCGCCTTGATGCGCCTGATATGCGGCTGAAGGTTCAGAATCCTGAGCCGCTCTCGGAGAAAGTCAGCAACTTTGAGGATATGGAAAAGGCCCTCGCGGGGGCCGATCCGTTCAGCCTGTCGCGCGTGCCTGATTTTGAGCCAAGACGGGCCGCAGCGGTGCCGACTTATGTGGCAGGGCATACCGCGCCATTGCTCTATCTGCCTGTAAAAGGGGGACCGGTCGCACCGGTCACCGCCTGGCTGGCTGCGTTGGACGGAGTAAACGAAGAGGCGCTGGGTCTGCGAATGTCTCAGAAGGATCTGCGGTTGTGGAAGCGTTCAAAGCCCGGCCATCGCAGTTTCACGGTGATCCGTCATCCACTGGCGCGCGCGCATCACGCATTCTGCAGCTACATCCTCGGGACCGGCCCGCAGGTTTATGATGCGATCCGGACGACACTGGTGCGCCGGTACGGGCTGCCGCTGCCTGACGGCGCGCCGGACAGCGGTTACGATATTGATCAGCACCGTGCAGCCTTCCACGCATTTCTGGAGTTCCTCAAAGGCAATCTGGCCGGACAGACCGCGATCCGAACGGATGCCGCATGGTGCAGCCAGGCACAGGTGCTGCAGGGTTTCGGCGGGCTGATGCTGCCGGATTTTGTGATCCGCGAGGATGAGGCCGCCGCCGATCTCCATGCGCTTGCGAAGCGGATGGGCTATGCCGAAGCGCAACCTCTGGTGCCATCGCCTGACGACGTACCGTTTTCACTTGCTGAGGTCTGTACCGCGCGCACCGAAAGGCTCGCCGCCGCCGCCTATGCGCGTGACTATCTCACCTTTGGTTTCGGAAGTTACAGCTAAGCGGCCTGCGCTGCTTCGTCAGAAATCAGAATTGTATAGAGCGTCGCGGCGTTCGGATTAGAGCGCAGTTTGGAACAGATCGCGGCATTGCGCAGCGTGCGCGATACCAGCGCCAGTGCTTTGAGGTGTTCGACACCCGCATCTTCAGGCGCAAAGAGCGCAAAGGCGATATCAACCGGCTGGCGGTCGACCGAGTTGAAATCGATCGGTTTGTCGAGCAGCACGAAGGCCCCGACAACGCGGTCGAGACCTTCCAGGCGGGCATGTGGCAGCGCCACGCCGTGACCCACACCTGTCGGCCCGAGCGATTCCCGTTCAAGCAGCGCGTTCAGCACATCGGAAGATTTTACGCCATAAGCGCTCTCAGCCAGATCACCCAGATCGTGCATGAGGCGTTTTTTACTCGAAGCCGAGGTTAAAACTTTCACGGCCTCCGGTTTCAGGAGGTTTGCAAAATTCATACTGCCCGTACTGTTCCTGAGGCGATCTTCTGCCCGTGTGTCTATTCAGGATCTATCCAGCCGATATTGCCGTCGTCGCGGCGATATACGACGTTTACTCCCTGCTTTCCCTCGTTGCGGAACACCAGTACCGGTGCTCCAGCAAGTTCCATCTGCATTACGGCTTCTCCAACGGAAAGAGAAGGAATTTTTGTTTCCATCTCCGCCACAATCATGGGCTGCAACGTTTCAGGCTCGTTTGACTCCTCTGAGTCGGAGTCTGAGGCGAGGATATATGAGGAAGCTCCGAAGATTTCAACTGGTTCTGCCCGGTCTTTGTGATGATCTTTCAGCCTTCGCTTGTATCGGCGCAGCTGCTTTTCCATCTTTTCACAACAGGCGTCAAAGGCTGAATAGATCTCGTTCTGGTGGGCTTTGGCCTGGGCTGTCAGACCGGTGGACAGGTGTACGGTGGCTTCGCAGACAAACTCATGACCGGATCTGGAGAATACAACGACAGCCTCTGTCGGGCGTTCGGCATATTTTTTGACAGCCTCGCCCAGTTCTTCTTTGACGTGGATCTGAAGTGCTTCTCCGATGTCGATTTGTTTGCCGCTGATCTGGTACCGCATAGTCTCTCCTTCAAATGACGAACGCCCCTGCTCAGCTCCGGCCCTGACGGGTCAGTTTCTGTTTCAGCAGGCATTCCGGAATATGGCGCGGAGTTTAAAGTCTTTTGTCCCTGGCGGGCAGGCTCGGGTACGTAAAGACGGAAACTTAAGAACGCCATGTCTATACTGAGCCAGATAACGGGCATCAGAGTCAAACAAAACAGGATCTGCGGAGAAGAAAAAAAATCGTTAACGAACTGACGGTTGGGTCAGGAGATCCGGAAATTATCACCCAGATAGACCCGGCGCACGTTTTCGTTGCTGACAACCTCATCCGGGGTCCCGGACATCAGCACCTGGCCTTCGTGCAGGATATAAGCACGGTCCACTATTTCCAGTGTTTCACGCACGTTATGGTCCGTGATCAGCACACCGATGCCGCGTTTTTTCAGATCGGCCACAAGGTGGCGGATGTCGCCCACCGAAATCGGATCCACCCCGGCAAAGGGCTCATCGAGCAGCAGATACTTCGGATTTGCCGCGAGGCAGCGGGCAATTTCGACACGTCGCCGTTCTCCGCCGGAGAGGGCAAGCGCCGGCGCGCGGCGCAGATGTTCGATGGAAAACTCCGACAGCAGCTCTTCGAGGCGTTCGCGTCGTTTGTGCGGGTGCTTTTCAGTGATGTCGAGGATGGCGGCGATGTTGTCCTGAACCGACAGGCCGCGAAAGATGCTCATCTCCTGAGGCAGATACCCGATGCCAAGCTGGGCGCGCCGGTACATCGGAAACCCTGTCACATCCTGACCGTCAATCGTGACCGTACCACCTTCGGGCGTCACAAGACCGGCGATGGCATAAAACGTTGTGGTCTTGCCGGAACCGTTCGGACCAAGCAGCGCGGTGACCTCACCCCGGTCGAGGTACATCGAGAAATCCCGGATCACGACTTTCTTGCGATAGGATTTCCGCAGATGCTCAACCCGCAGCCCCGGCGACCCTTCGGAAACTGTCAGGTCAGGTCGCGTCATTATCTCTCGCCGGTCTGCAGGACGGTTCGGACCCTGCCTTCCATCCGTGCGGTACCGGCGTTGAGTTCAACGGTCATCCGGTCGGAAGACAAGGTCGAAGGACCCTGCACCAGCAGCACATTACCCGTCATCACGATGGTGCCGTTATCGATGTCATAGTCGGCTTCCTCAGATTCCGCGGCATCCTCGCCCGAGACAAGTGTGACCCCGCCCGACGCTTCCAGACGGGCGATCCCGCTTGTGTCCTCGCGGTACACGACAAGCACGCGCGCCGCAGAAAGGCGCATCTCGCCCTGGGCGATCACCACATTATCGGTGAAAACGGCGGTGCCGGTGGACTGATCGACCGAAAGGTTGTCGGCGGCAACCTCGACGGGAAGATCAGAAGACGACCGCAGGGTTCCGAATGCGACCTGCGCGCCCTGGGCCCAGAGGCTGGTTGCAAGAACCGCTGCCAGGGCGGGAAATCCGAGAACTCTGAACAGCTTCACGTCGTTATTCTTCCACCTGTTTGGGTTGATATACCAGTTTCACACCGTTTGTGAAAACCATTTGGGCGGCTTCTCCGGCACCGGGAGAGTACATCCGCATTTTACCGGCTGTGAGTTCACCGCCCGGGGTCAGGGCAAAAACGGTTCCCGGGGAAATAAGCTCAAGCGATGTAAGCCTCGCATTCAGCAACTGGCTGCGGACCTGCCAGCCTTGTGTGGTGGTCAGCACCACATTGCCGGCCAGTGCTGACCGGTCACGTTGCAGATCGACCGAAGCATTATCGGACTTCACAATGACGCCCGTGCCGCTGGCCAGTTCCATGCGCACAAACACGTCCAAAGCGCGGGTTTCGCCCACCACGTCCTGCGGCGACGTCACGGTTTCGGCAATCAGCGATATCTGATCACCATTTGCGGTGGTGCCTGAAAAATAGGGCCCGGACAGTTGCTGGTTTGCTAGGCGGTCGCGTACTTCCGGATCGGCAAACGGGATCGACGCCGTCGGGTCAATCGCCCGCGAGAGCAGAAAAAGCGTCGACAGAAGCGCCAGTGCCATCAGCGGCAGGGCAACTTTGAGCCAGGCGATGGTGCGTGAATAGCTGTCGACGTGCATGGCCGGTCACCCCAGTCCTGCGCGCAGGCAGTCATGGATATGAATGAGACCGCTGACGCGCCCCGCGGTTTCAGGATCCACCACCAGCAGGCAGGTGATCTCGCGGTCATTCATCACGCTGACGGCTTTTTCGGCCAGCGCGCCGGGGGCGATGGTCACCGGCGAGCGGGTCATGATTTCGCGCGCGGTGGCACCGTTCAGCTTGTCGAGGTGGCGCCCGATGTCGCCGTTTGTGATGATACCTCGCAGCATGCCGTCTGCGTCCGTGACGGCCACAACGCCGAAACCTTTCTGTCCGATGATGCGCAGGGCATCCGGCATCGGGGTCTCTTCGCGCACCATCGGAATGGCGTCACCGGTATGCATCAGATCACCCACGCGGCTGAGCTGTGCGCCCAGTTTGCCGCCCGGGTGGAAATCGCGGAAGTTTTCCGGCGTGAAATCGCGGTGTTTCATCAGTGCGATGGCCAGTGCGTCTCCGACCGCCAGGGTCATCGTGGTCGAGATCGAGGGCACAACGCCCGTGCCGCAGGCCTCACCCAGCGAGGGCAGCTCAATGATGACATCGCATTGCCGTCCGAGACTGCTGCCGGGGTTTTTCGTGATGCCCAGCAGCGGGATGTCAAAGCGGCGTGAATAGGCAATCAGATTGGCCAGTTCCGGGGCTTCGCCCGAGTTCGAGATCGCCAGCACCACATCCGCCGATGTGATCATGCCCAGATCCCCGTGGCTGGCCTCTGCCGGATGCACGAACTGTGCCGGCGTGCCGGTGCTGGCAAGGGTCGCCGCGATTTTGCGCGCGATGTGGCCCGATTTGCCGATGCCGGTCACGATCACGCGGCCACGACTGTTCAGCAACAGGTCGATGGCGTCACGAAAACGCGCATCAAGCGTGTCTGCCAGCGTGGTCAGAGCTGCGGCTTCGGCGCGGATCACCTCGCGGGCGGTATCGATAAACGGCGTTTTCATGCGTGCGCGAAGATGTCCGTCTCGGGCCAGCCTTCGAGGTCCAGCCGTGCACGCACGGGCAGAAAGTCAAAACAGGCCTGCGCCATGTCCAACCGTCCTTCGCGTTCCAGCATAGCGGTGAGCGCGTCGCGCAGCTGGTGCAGGTAAAGCACGTCGGAGGCGGCGTATTCGATCTGTGCCTCGGTCAGCGTGTCAGCGCCCCAGTCACTGGACTGCTGCTGTTTGCTGATATCGATGTTGAGGAGTTCCTGCAGCAGTTTCGCCAGCCCGTGCCGGTCGGTGTAGGTCCGCACCAGACGGCTGGCGATTTTTGTGCACCAGACCGGGCTGGCGGTGGCGCCGAAAGCATTCAGCATCGCGGCGATATCGAAGCGCCCGAAGTGAAAGAGCTTGAGCACCGTTTCATCTTTCAGCAGGCGGCAGAGGTTCGGGGCCGCGGTCTGGCCTTTGCTGATCTGAACCAGATGCGCGTTACCGTCACCACCTGAAAGCTGCACGACGCAAAGCCTGTCACGATGCGGGTGCAGGCCCATTGTTTCGCAGTCGATGGCGACAACCGGGCCAAGGTCCAGGTCGTCGGGCAGATCATGTTTGTAAACTGTATGTGTCATGCGCTTCCTATAGCGCGCCTCGAAGGTCTGTGAAAGCGCGCGATTTGCGCTTCAGTGCCCGGTGTCTGTGTCGGTCGGGCGGGGAAGTGCCTGCAGCAGATCGTACACCAGCCGGTGGCAGTCATGCCCGCGCCAGCCCTCCGGAAAAACCGATTCCGGCAGATCGGGGTGTCTGAGCACCAGACGCCGCCAGTTGTGGACGATAAGACAGCGCAGCACTGCACGGTGTACCGGCGGCAGCTGTGTCAGTTCAGGCAGGTCGGATCTGATACGCTTCAGCGTTTCATAAAGGGCCGCATACTCCGCGCAGAGCGGGGCAGGTGCCACGGCGTGGCGGATCCGGGCAGGCAGTGTTTCGCCCTGTAACAGAGCCGCATCCGGCGGCACAGGCGCCCCCCGTGCACCAATCAGGACGCCCGTCATCAACGGGGCGTAGTCCATAGTGCGCAGAGCAGTTTCGTCGTCTTCCTCCGGTGTCAGAATGATCTGCCAGTCCCGGGGTATAGTATCGGGTGATGCGTAGATCCGGGCGCTCGCGGCGATCGTTTCGCGACGGCCATGCGCTGTCAGACTATGCAGACTTGTTCGCCCTGTTCTGCGCGATCTGATCCAGCCGTCGTGGCGTAACCGGTGCAGTGCAACGCGCGTGGCTTCCGGGCGCACATCCATCGCGGCCATAATTTTCGAGAGGACCGGACCGGGAATGGTCGCGCCCTTGTCCTGCGCCAGATCGCCGAAGACAGAGACAATGAGCGACCAGACACGCTGGCCGCCGATACCGGTCAGCGCGCGTCTGTGGGTGGAAAAGGCGTCAGACTGCATTCATCGTCAGCAGGTCATATTCTGCAACGGTGGCATCATCCGCGTTGGTCAGTTTTACATGCCATCGCACCTCGCCGTAGTCCCCGGTGCGGGGCGTTTTCGCTTTGACCGTCAGTGTCACAGATATCTCATCGCCGGGGCTCACCGGGGCCCTGAACCGCAAACTATCGAGTCCGGTATTGGCCAGCACAGGCCCGGGATCGGGGTGAACGAACATGCCGGCGGCAAAACTCAGCAGCAGATACCCGTGGGCGACCCGGCCGGGGAAAAACGGATTAGCTGCGGCGGTCGTTTCATCCATGTGTGCGTAGAACATATCGCCGGTAAAATGCGCAAAAGTTTCGATATCTTCGGTGGTGATCCGGCGCGGGCCGGCGGTCAGTGTATCTCCGGGTGCCAGATCGCCAAAGGGGCGCGTGAAAGGGTGCGGTTTGCTTTGGTCTTCGGTGGCACCAGGCATCCATTGCCCGGTAATGCCGGAAATGATGTCCGGGCTGCCCTGGATCGCAGTGCGCTGCATGTAATGCAGCACGCCGCGCACCCCGCCCAGTTCTTCACCGCCGCCCGCACGCCCCGGGCCGCCGTGGATCATATGCGGCAGCGGCGCGCCGTGTCCGGTGGCCTCCGCCATTGAAGCGCGGTTGTTGAAATACAGACGACCGTGAAAAGCCGCAGAAGCCAGCGTGATCTCTCGCGCCACCTCCGGGTCGCCTGTGAAAACCGAGGCCACGAGCGAACCCTTGCCCCGGTTCAGCAGCCGCGCGGCATGGGCCGTGTTGCGGTATCCCATGACCGTGGCCACCGGGCCAAAGGCTTCGGTGTCGTGCAGATGTGCGGCATCATCCGGGGCCGTGCAATAAAATAGCATGGGCGGCAGAAAGGCACCCTTCTGCAGGTTTTCGCCTTCAACAGAGAAGCTTTCCGGATCGCCGAAGACACGCTCAGCCTCCTTGCCGAGCTGCGTGCATTTACTCAGGACGTCGCTTTTCTGTTCCTGAGAGACCAGTGCTCCCATGCCGGTTGTGTCCAGCCGCGGATCGCCGACGGTGGTCGTGGCAAGTCGCCCGGACAGTGCTGATATCACAGCCTCAACATGGCGTTCCGGCACCATTACGCGGCGTATGGCGGTGCATTTCTGACCGGCTTTCACGGTCATTTCGCGGTGAACCTCTTTGACGAAAAGGTCAAACTCCGGCGTGCCGGGGCCTGCGTCCGTCCCGAGCACAGAGGCGTTGAGGCTGTCCTGTTCCGCAGTGAAACGCGTCGCGCCGGCCAAAAGACGAGGATTGCTGCGCAGTTTCAGCGCTGTTTTGGCGGAACCTGTGAAACTCACCACATCCTGCCCGCCGAGATGATCCAGCATGTCACCGGTCCCGCCGGTGATCAGCTGTACGGCCCCTTCGGGCAGCAAACCGCTTTGCAGGATCAGACGGATGCAGGCCTCGGTAACGTATGAGGTGGCCGTTGCGGGTTTCACAACAGACGGCACGCCGGCGATGAGTGCAGGTGCCAGCTTTTCCAGCATGCCCCAGACCGGGAAGTTGAACGCGTTGATCTGCACGGCCACGCCCTGCAACGGCACCGCAATGTGCTGACCCATGAAAGTCCCTGTGCGGCTGATCTGTTCGGCGGCACCGTCGATGTAAACCTGCCCGGCGGGCATTTCGCGGCGCCCCTTTGATGCGAAAACCAGCATGGTGCCGATACCGCCATCCACGTCGATCAGGTGATCTTTCTGTGTGGCACCGGTGTCAAAGCTGAGATCGTAGAGCTGTTGCCGGTGCTCTTTCAGCCAGAGCGCGAGGGCTTTGACCATGCGGGCGCGGTCGTGGAACGTCATGGCGCGCAGCGCGGGACCGCCCTTGTCGGTGGCCCAGCCCAGGATCGCCGCTGCATCGGGTGCATCGCTGCCTGCCCTGTAAAGCGGGGCACCGGTTATTGCACTTTGGATGATGCGCGCCTCGCCGCCGGGCGGGATCCAGCGGCCGGCAATAAAACTGTGAACGGCGGTCAGGGCGCTGGTGTCGGGCATCACGCCTCCTTAATGGGTGTCGTATTCCACGGTGATTGTATCGCCCAGCGGGTAGCACTGGCAGGTCAGGACCATGCCCTGTTCGACTTCATAATCCTCAAGCGCATGATTACTAAGCATCTGGTATTCGCCTTCCAGCACGCGCGCTTTGCAGGTTGAACAGACACCGGCGCGGCAGGCAAAGGGCGCATCGAGCGCATTGTCCAGAGCGGCCTGCAGCACTGACTGGTCTTTGGGCATGATGAAACTGCGGGTGACGCCTTCGACAGTGATATGTGCTTCGGTGCCGGGGGCGGATGCCGCACGTTCGGCCAGAGCCGCGCGGGCAAGACGCCCCAGCTGGCTCTCCGTAAAGAGCTCAAAGCGGATTTTGCCCGGGTCCATACCATGCGATTTCAGACTGTCTGCAATGGTGATCATCATCGGTTCAGGTCCGCAGATCAGCGTCATATCTATGTCGTCCACGCTGATCCATTGTTCAAAAAGGCCCGCACATTTTTCCGCATCGACACGTCCGGTAAAAAGCCCGATGTCCTGGCCGGATTCCAGCACATGGATAATCCGGAGCCGCTGCATATAGCGGTTTTTCAGGTCTTCGAGTTCTTCGCGGAACATGATCGTGTTCACCGCCCGGTTGGCGTAGACCAGCGTAAAGGTCGAACGGGGCTCTTCCTCCAGCACTGATTTCAGGATCGACAGCACCGGCGTGATCCCTGACCCGCCGGCAAAACCGAGGTAATTGCGCGCCTGATCAGGCTCTGTTCCGGGAAAAAAGCGTCCTTGTGGCGGCATGGCATGCAGGGTGTCACCGACATTGAGTTCGCTATTGGCAAAGGTGGAAAAGGCCCCGCCATCCACCTGTTTGATGCCCACCTGAAGCAGGCCGTCCTGTGAGCCTGCGCAGATGGAATAGTTGCGCCGCAGTTCGGTGCCGTCAAAATCCTGGCGGAAGGTGAGATACTGACCGGGTGTAAAGGCAAAAGCCCCGGGGTCTTGCGGGCGCAGGGTCAGCACAACGGCATCGCGAATGGTGCGATGGATGCCGGTGACGATAAGGGGGTGAAACCTGGCCATGTCAGATACACTTGAAGTAATCAAAAGGCTCAAGACACGCGCGGCATCGCCACTGCGCTTTGCAGGGGGTCGAGCCGAACTGGCTGATCCGCTCAAGGTTTTCAGAACGGCATTGCGGACACCGCGCCGGGCCACCGGCCGGCTGTGGTGGTGCAATGCCATAGGCTTCGAGCTGTTCCCGCCCGCGTCCGGTGATCCAGTCTGTTGTCCAGGCGGGCGAAAGCTGCGTTTTCAGGCGCAGCTTTTCAATACCCCGCGCGCGCAGCGCCGTTTCGATGTCGAGGTTAATTATGCGCGTCGCAGGGCAGCCCGAATAGGTCGGCGTGACGGTGACCTCGAGCGTTTCGCCCTGCCAGGCCACATCGCGGATCACGCCCAGGTCCACGAGGCTGAGCACAGGAATTTCGGGATCGGGCACCGCCCGCAGCCAGTCGAAAACAGTCTCTGTTGAAGGTTTTTCGGTTACCATGTCGCGTCCGGATAGGCGCGTTGCAGCCACTGCATCTGCGTCAGCAGATGCCCCAGATGTTCCGAATGACGCTTGCCCGTTTTGCCGCCTCTGTGAGCGAAATCGCTTTCCGGCGGGGTCAGGGTCGCGTTGGTCAGCACGTCCGTTACCTTTTCATCAAAAGCCGGGCGCAGGCTGGCGGGGTCCGGCGCAATGCCGGCGCTGGTCATCGCTTTATCCACGTCATCGCCGGTGAACATCTCGCCGACGAAGGGCCAGAGCCGGTCAAGTGCGGTCTGCATCCGGGCGTGGCTCTCGTCGGTGCCGTCGCCGAGGCCGATGACGGTATCGGAGGCACGCTCCAGATGATACGTGACTTCTTTGAGGGACTTTTCAGCGATGGCCGCTATGCCGTCATGTGTACTTTCGCAGAGCGCCGAAAGGCAGGCCCGGTGCCAGGCATCAAAAAGAAACTGCCGCATGATAGTCCGGCCGAAATCGCCGTTGGGCTGTTCGACCAGAAGCAGGTTACGGAACTCCCGCACGTCCCGGCGGAAGGCCAGCGCATCTGCATCGCGGCCGGCGCCTTCGACCTCACCGGCGAGGTTCAGCCAGAGGGTTGTCTGCCCGATCAGATCAAGCGCCGTATTTGCGAGGGCGATGTCCTCTTCGAGCACAGGTGCCACGCCGCACCACTCCGACACCCGGTGGCCCAGCACCAGTGTATTGTCACCCATGCGGCAGAGGAATTCGAAAAGCGGGTCGCTCACATTGCACCTGCATCATCGGGGATATCGAAAAAACCGGGGTGCCGGTACACCTTGTCATTCGCGGGCTCATAGAACGGGCCCTTGTCGCCGGGTGACGAGGCCGCGATCTGCCTGGCCTCGACGACCCAGATGCTCACGCCTTCATTGCGGCGGGTATACACGTCACGGGCGTTTTTGATCGCTCCTTCCGCGTCTGCCGCATGCAGAGATCCGACGTGCCGGTGGCTGAGACCGTGCTGGCCACGGATGAAAACTTCCCACAGGGGCCATTCGTTCTGCATGTCTCTACTCCGCTGCCACGGCCCGGGATTTTTTCTTTTCCGCATGGGCCAGCAGACCCTCGCGGACCCAGGCGCCGTCGTCCCAGGCCTTGTTGCGCGCCTCCATCCTGTCGGCTGAACAGGGACCGTTGCCGGCAAGCACTTCGAAAAACTCATCCCAGTCTGGTTCGGAAAAGTCGTAGTGGCCGCGCTCTTCGTTCCATTTCAGGTCCGCATCCGGAACCGTCAGGCCGAGAAATTCCGCCTGGGGTACTGTCTGATCGACGAACTTCTGACGCAGCTCGTCATTGGTGTTCATCTTGATTTTCCACGCCATGTTCTGAGCGGAATGCACCGAGTTTTCATCGGACGGGCCGAACATCATCAGCGACGGATACCAGAAGCGGTCCAGCGCATCCTGCGCCATGGCGCGCTGTTCTTTCGTGCCGTTCGCCATCTTCATCATGATGTCAAAGCCCTGACGCTGGTGAAAGGATTCCTCTTTGCAGATCCGGACCATGGCGCGCGCATAGGGGCCGTAAGATGTGCGCTGCAACGGCACCTGGTTCATGATCGCGGCACCATCGACCAGCCAGCCGACAGCCCCCATATCCGCCCATGTCAGGGTCGGATAATTAAAGATCGAGCTGTATTTCATTTTGCCCGAAAGCAGATCGCGGGTCAGTTCATCGCGGCTCACGCCCAGCGTTTCTGCGGCACAATAAAGATAGAGACCGTGGCCCGCTTCGTCCTGCACCTTGGCCAGCAGAATGGCTTTGCGTTCCAGAGTTGGTGCGCGGGTGATCCAGTTACCTTCGGGCAACTGACCCACGATCTCGGAATGGGCGTGCTGTCCGATCTGGCGAATCAGCGTTCTGCGGTAGCCTTCGGGCATCCAGTCGCGCGGCTCGATCTTGCCGCCGGCGTCGATGCGTTCCTGAAAAGCGCGCTCCTGCGGATCCATTTCCTCAGGGGTCTTCACCTTACTGCCAGTCGATCTGATCATCTGTGCATACATATCTCACACCCTCTCCAGAATAAGTGCCACGCCCTGACCTACGCCCACGCACATGGTGCAGAGCGCATAACGCCCGCCGGTCCGCCGCAACTGATACGCGGCTGTCATCGCAAGGCGCGCGCCCGACATGCCCAGAGGATGACCCATTGCAATCGCGCCGCCCTGCGCATTCACATGCGGTGCATCATCTGCAACGCCAAGGGCACGCAGCGTGGCGAGCCCCTGAGCCGCAAAAGCTTCGTTAAGTTCAATCACATCCATCTGCCCGATGCTGAGACCGGTGCGCGCAAGCAGCTTTTCGCAGGCCGGTACCGGGCCGATACCCATAATGCGCGGTGCCACTCCTGCGGCCGTCATTCCGACAATCCGCGCCATCGGCGTCAGCCCGTAGTCCCTCACTGCAGCATCCCCCGCGATCAGCATCGCTGCGGCACCATCGTTCACGCCCGATGCATTCCCCGCCGTTACTGTGAGATCCGGGCCATTAATACCGCGCAGTTTGCTGAGCTTTTCAAGGCTCGTCTCCGGGCGCGGATGTTCGTCTTCGGTCACCGTCACCGGATCGCTCCGGCGCTGCGGGATCACCACAGGACAGATTTCATCTTCGAAGGCCCCTGCCCGATGCGCTGCGGCATAGCGTTCCTGACTGCGCGCGGCGAAGGCGTCCTGATCCGCACGGCTGATGCCGTAGTCTTTGGCCACATTATCCGCGGTCTCGGGCATCGAATGGGTGCCGTACTCCTGTTTCATCGCGGGGTTCACAAATCGCCAGCCGATCGTCGTGTCATAGAGTGCTGCCGAGCGTGAGAAAGCGCTGTCGGATTTTGGCATGACGAAAGGCGCGCGACTCATGCTTTCGACTCCGCCGGCGATTGCCATGTCCATGTCGCCCGCCCGGATGGCGCGCGACACTGTGCCGACCGCATCCAGACCCGACGCGCAGAGCCGGTTCAGCGTGATCCCGGGCACATCGACGGGCAGACCCGCCAGCAATGCTGCCATGCGGGCCACGTTCCGGTTATCTTCGCCGGCCTGGTTGGCGCACCCGAGTACGACATCATCGAGACGCGCCCAGTCAAGGCCTGGGTTGCGCGCAATCAGCGCCCGGACCGGTGCTGCGGCCAGGTCATCGGCGCGCACAGCGGACAGAGCACCGCCATAACGTCCGACGGGTGTGCGCTGCGCGTCACAGATATATGCCTGCATCAGGTCCTCCGGTTGCGCGCCATATTAGGCCGCCGTGCGATTCGGTTCAATCAAAACGTTACCGTTTTTGGCCTGCGAGATATTTTTCGTAACGTATCAGGCTGATCTGCTGCTATCGTCTTTCTGATGCGCCGCCCCGGACATCGCGCGCAGCGTGTCCGGCGCTTTCCCGGTGGTGGCTGCGGGGTTCTGCGGCCAGGTATCATGTACTCCGCTGCGTGGCGCATTTTCGCACCTGGCGAGGGCCTTACGGATGTCGCCAACCGCCTGCTGCACCCCGCGGCATATTCCGATCAGACGATCCACCCGCCCGGCGTTATCAGTGCAGAAAAGATCGGTCTGCTGCGCGGTCTCAAACATCGAGACGAGGTTCTGTACCTGCAGATCAGCGAGACTGGAGAAAAAGCGGATGTCATCGCGCATCTGCCGGTGTTTTTCGGCCTGCACGTTATTCCGGATCTGGAAAGCCACTCCGATAACGCGATCACCACTGCCAGGCATCGGAACATGCTGTAATGACATATCCCATAACCGCGTGCCTTCCGGTGTGGGCAGGATCTGCTCAAACCGGATGTCTGCACGGGCATTTGCGCAGGCCATGCATTGCGATCTGACCGAAGCCGCGCCACCCGCCGTGTCATCCGCCCAGCATACCCCGTTATCTGTGGCCGCATCCGGGCCGACCGCCGTTTCAAAGGTATTGTTCACACACAAGATCCGGAACGGCGCACCGCGTGCCGGTCTTTCGGCGGCAAACACCGGAAAACGAAACTGGTTAAACAATGCCAGCAGATCGTCGGCGGAATTCTTCTGGAACATCGGCCCTCTCTGTATCTGAGAAGCCCATGGTGTCGGAATATAGCTGTCAGTTCCTTACCGGAACTATCGCAACTTTAGTAAAACTCCACGCAATTAAACCCCGCCTTCGGCAATTTATAATTTTTCTCAGTGGGTTACCCTATACTTCGCGGGTGCGGGCTGGACGGCGTAAACAGTCTGTTGATGGCCGCGCCGGCCCATTTCTACCCTCAGATGTTGATCCATGCCGCGTTCTTTGCCGAAGAGCGCACACAGGCGTCCACAAACTCCATACCGCGCAGACCATCTTCTATCGTCGGATATGTCACATCCGGATCGGGTGTTTTTCCATCGCGCCGCGCGATGATCGCCTGTGCTGCTTCGGAGTAGATATTGGCGAACCCTTCAAGATATCCCTCCGGGTGGCCGGGCGGGATACGGCTCATGCGGGCCGCGGCGTCGCCGGCACCCGGGCCGTTCCGCGTGATCAGCCGCGTGGGTTCTCCCAGCGGAGTGAACCAGAGCCTGTTCGGATCCTCCTGCGCCCATTCCATCCCCCCGCTCTCGCCGTAAACCCGCAGACGCAGCGCGTTTTCATTGCCGGGCGCCACCTGGCTGGACCAGAGCATGCCGCGCGCGCCACCGTTAAACCGCAGCATCACATGCGCGTTGTCATCCAGCCTGCGACCGGGCACGAAAGCCTGCAGATCCGCCGCGAGGCTTTCCACGGTCAGCCCGGTTACAAAGCACGCGAGGTTGTGGGCATGTGTGCCAATGTCTCCGGTCGAGCCACCGGCGCCGGATCGCTCCGGATCGGTGCGCCAGGCCGCCTGTTTGAAATCCTGTTCCTCGCTCAGCCAGTCCTGCGGATACTCGACCTGCACAACCCGGATTTTCCCGATCTCGCCTGCCGCAATCATCGCACGTGCCTGGCGTACCATCGGGTATCCGGTGTAATTATGCGTCAGAACAAACAGCGCATCGGATTTCTCTGCCGCTTTGACAAGCTTGCGCGCATCCGCGAGCGTCGAGGTCAGCGGCTTGTCGCAGATAACGTGAATGCCACGCTTAAGAAACTCCCGCGCGGCGGCGTAATGCACGTGGTTAGGCGTGACAATCGCCACGGCTTCAATCCCGTTTTTCAGCCGCGCCTCACGGATTGCCATCTCCCTGAAGTCACCATAGATGCGGTCTGCGGGCAGACCGAGCGCCTGACCTGAGGCCTGTGATTTCTCCGGCGTGGAGGACAGAGCCCCGGCAACCAGTTCATAATGGTCATCGATGCGCGACGCGATGCGATGCACGGCTCCGATGAAAGCATCGTTGCCGCCGCCAACCATACCTAAGCGTATGCGATTACTCATGGCTCATATCCCCAGCATTTTGCGGTTTGCGGCCTCGTCCGTGCCACCATCCGCAAAATCGTCAAAGGCACGTTCGGTCACGCGGATGATGTGATCGCTGACAAACTGCGCACCCTCACGCGCGCCATCCTCCGGGTGTTTAAGGCAGCATTCCCACTCGACCACAGCCCAGCCGTCAAAATCATTGGCGGCCATTTTCGAAAAGACGGCGGCAAAATCCACCTGCCCGTCGCCAAGGCTGCGGAACCGTCCCGCGCGATCGACCCAGGACTGATAGCCCCCGTAAACGCCCTGCCGGCCGGTTGGATTGAACTCGGCATCCTTGACGTGGAACATTTTGATCCGATCTTTGTAGATTTCGATATTATCGAGGTAGTCCATGCACTGCAGTACGTAATGCGACGGGTCATAAAGCATGTTGCAGCGATTGTGATTATCCACGCGCTCAAGGAACATCTCAAAGGTCACACCGTCGTGCAGATCTTCGCCCGGGTGGATTTCGTAGCAGATGTTCACGTCGTTCTCTTCGGCATGTTCAAGGAGCGGCCGCCAGCGTTTCGCGAGCTCATCAAAGGCTGTCTCAACCAGACCTGCGGGCCGCTGTGGCCAGGGATAGAGGTAGGGCCAGGCGAGCGCACCCGAGAAGGTCACGTGATCTTTTATTCCGAGGTTGGCAGATGCGCTGATCGCTTTCTTCACCTGACTCACCGCCCATTCCTGGCGTGCTTTAGGATTGCCGTGCACCTTAGGGTCGGCAAAGCCGTCAAAGCCCGCGTCATAGGCCGGGTGCACGGCAACGAGCTGCCCCTGCAGGTGGGTAGAGAGTTCGGTGACTTCAATGCCGTTCTCCGCAGCTTCGCCTTTGAAGGTGTCACAGTAATCTTTGCTGGTCGCCGCCTTGTCGAGATCAAAAAGACGCGCGTCCCAGCTGGGGACCTGAACGCCCTTGTAGCCACAACCGGCAGCCCATTTTGTGATCGCGTCCCAAGAATTGAAAGGGGCGTCGTTGCCTGCGAACTGCGCCAGAAACAGTGCCGGTCCTTTGATCGTTTTCATGTGGTTTCCTCCCGTTGAACTGCGCCCGGGTCAGGGCGGCAGGTTGTCTTTCAGATAAATATCGATGCGGATACGTTCCTGCGCGGTATCGATCGGGGTGTTGTCTGTGGCGGCCCGCATGATCCGGATCGCCGAGCGCACGAGGTGGCCCGCGTCCTGGCTGATCACGGCGTCGAATATGCCCGATCCCAGGGCCGCGCGCGAGAGCGGCGTGAGTTCATGTGCGACGATGACCGGCGCGGGATCGGGCGCGTTTCGTTGCAGATGACGGATCAGCCCGGCGTTGCCTGCCGCAGAAGAATAAATACCGACGATATCGGGCGTGCGTGCAAGAGCGTCGGGCAGCAACCGCTCGATCAGGTCCGGATCGTCCCGGCCTTCCAGTGAGGCCAGAACTGTGAGGTGCGGAAAATCGCGCGACATGACCTCATCGAACCCGAGACGGCGTTCCAGATGGTCCCGCGCCAGCATTGATCCTGTTAGCACCAGCACGTTGCCGGTCCGTGGCGACAGAAAACGCCCCATCAGCCGCCCTGCCGTGCGCCCGGCCGCAATGTTATCCACGCCGACATAGGTGTTGCGATCCGAACTGGGAATGTCGGATACCAGCGAGACCACGGCGACCCCCGCGCGCCGGAGCCTGCCGATACTGTCGCGCACCGAGGGCGTTTCCGGACCAAAAACAGCGACCCCGTCCAGCCCGCTGGTATCGACAGAATTGATCGCCTCGGCGAGCGCCATCGGATCAAAGGCGGGCACCCGGATCAGCGAAATCTGAGTGCGATCCCGCCTGAGGCCAAAAGACTGCCCGACGATATGCTTTTCCAGCAGCGACAAAAACTCATTGTCGGTGGCCGGCAGGATAAAGAGAAAGCGATACACCCGACCGCGCGCCAGATTGGCCGCTGCGGTGTCGCGCACATAACCGAGATCGGCGATGGCCTTGTTGACCTTTTCGACGGTAATTTTGCGCACGCCCGGCCGCTCGTTCAGAACCCGGTCCACGGTTGCAAGGCTGACCTCGGCCACGCGCGCAATGTCGTTGACCGTGGGTTTCAGCGGATTATTCTCGCGACCTGCTTTCATGAGCGCGCCGGGTTATCCTTTCATTGCGGCGGCGAGGCCCTCAAAGAGACGCGCAACGGCCTCCGCACCCGGATCATTGTGGCCGATCAGGTTCTCTTCGGGCACATAAGACGCGCGTCCTGCTTTGGCGCGGCCCATCTTTGCCGTACCATCCGCACCCGTACGGGCAGCTTGAGCCGCCGCCTCAATACCATCCGGCATGGCAGTCAGCGCCGGATGCAAAGCGTCTATCATCGTGCGGTCACCGGTTGTCGCCCCGCCCACCTCGCTGATGCGTTCGAGACCTTTCAGCAGCGCCTCGTGGGTCGGGTGTCCGTTGGCGCAGGCATCCCCGGTGGCCCCGAAAAAGATCGCGAGGATCACGCCGGAGGAGCCGCCCATGGTCTGGCTGAGTTCATTGCCAACTGCACGGAAAAGCTGCGTGAGATCGGCCAGCGGCATACGGTCCATCGATCCCTTGAGCGCCTTTGCGGCGGTGGCGAGCGTGCTGCCGGTATCCCCGTCGCCGGATTTCGCATCGAGCTTATTCAGATCATCTTCGGCGGTGATGAGCAGATCACAGCACTTCTCGATCAGGCTGCGGACGCGCGGATTCTCCGATGGAATAGGTTTGATCGGGCTCAGACCGTCGGGCAGTGGCTTAACCTTGCCTGCGCCCAGCGTGTTCATCCCGGGCCAGGCGGCCAGCGGTACGGGCCGTGCCAGACCGGCCTCTGTCGCGGCATCAAGCGGCAGAACAGAAACCGAAAATCCGTGCATATCAAGAGAGGTCATCATAGGCGCGGGGCCGATCACCGCTTTGATCCCGGCAGCATGGGTGGAAGTCGCCAGTGCGTGGGTCAGCACCGCCATTTCGAGCGGCGTGGTGCCTCCGAGATTATTCAGGAGTGCCACACATTCTTTGCCATCAATATGTCCGGCAAGCTTGCTGAGCACCATTTCCATGGCTTTTTCGGCGTTCTCAAAGTCGACCTGTTGCACACCGGCCTCGCCGTGGATACCCAGACCAAGCTCTGCCATGCCGGCGGCGATCCGGTCTTCGCGCGCAGAGCCTGGCACTGTGCAGGTATCGAGCGACATTCCGATGGACGCGGTGCTGGCCACGACCTTTTCGGCGGCGGCGGATACAGTGGCGAGACCGGCGCCGTCCTCGGCCAGCGCGCCGGCGATTTTGTGCACAAAAAGGGTGCCGGCGACACCGCGCGCCTGAGGGAGGTCAGGCAGCGCGATATCGTCGTCCACGATGACCATCGCGACCTTCAGACCATACGCACGCGCACGTTCCGCGGCGAGGCCGAAGTTGAGACGATCTCCGGTGTAGTTTTTGACGATCAGCAGACATCCAGCCTCGCCCGTAACGGCGAGAATACCTGCAAGCACCGCGTCGACGGAGGGTGAGGCAAACACCTCGCCGCAAACCGCCGCAGTCAGCATGCCCTCGCCGACAAATCCGGCATGGGCGGGCTCGTGCCCCGAACCGCCGCCCGAGATCAGGGCCACGCGCGATTTGTCCCAGTCACTGCGGCAGACAACCTTGATATGCGGGTATCCGTCAAGCCGGCATAGCGCGCCACCGGAACCTGCGAGAACCCCGTCGATCGCGTCGGTGACCAGGGCGTCTTTGGTGTTGATGAACTGTGCCATGGTTGTCTCTCCCTTCAGTAAATGCGGTTGCCTTCGGCGTCGAAACACAGCGGATCGCGTGGCGCGATGCGCACCTGATTTCCCGGCGTATATCTGGCGTGCGGATCGGCGAGCGTAGTGATGTCATGCCCGTCAAGGTTCAGGTGCAGGCGGGTGTGATCGCCGAGACGTTCGACGCGGCCCACGGTGGCCTCGCGGCCTGTCCCCTGCTCGACATGTTCAGGACGCAGCCCGATCCGGTGGGCGCCGCGCGGCGCCGCCCCAAAAAGATCACCGGGCAGGATATTGATCCGCGGCAGTCCGAGGCGCGAGGCGACATAGACAGAATTCGGGTTCTCGTAAATATCGCGCGGGGTGCCGAACTGCACCAGACGCCCTTCGTTCAGAACGCCCACGTGAGTGGCCATGGTCATCGCCTCGATCTGGTCGTGGGTCACATATAAAATGGTGGCCCCGAGGCTTGCCTGAATGCGTTTCAGCTCGATCCTGAGATCGGTGCGCAGCTTGGCGTCGAGCGATGAAAGCGGCTCATCCATCAGATAGACCTGCGGCTCACGCACGAGTGCGCGACCGATCGACACCCGCTGCATCTCACCACCCGAGAGAGCCGTCGCCTTGTTGTCGAGCTTGTGTGCGATCTGCAGAACGTTTGCCACCTCGTTCACCTTGCGGGTAATCTCGTCTCCGGGCGTTTTCAGGATCGGGGACTTGAGCGGGAACTCCAGGTTTTCGCGCACGGTGAGGTGCGGATAAAGCGAATACTGCTGGAACACCATCGCCACGTCGCGCTGTGCCGGTGTCTCTTCGCGCAGGACGCGGCCGCCAATGCTGATCTCGCCGGCGTCGAGCGTTTCCAGCCCTGAAATCAGGCGCAGCGTGGTGGTTTTGCCGGCGCCCGTTGGCCCGAGCAGCACAACAAAAGCACCGTCCGGAATCGTCATGTCGATGTCTTCAACACCAACCGTGTCACCAAAGGATTTAGAGACGCCTTTCAAAATAACCTCAGCCATGGGCAAGCACCTCGTCGTTGAGCTCCGAGCGCAGGGCGCGGCCGGTTTTTTCGTCGAAAAGCGTCACGGTGGCAGCGTCGAACCCGAGGCCCACCTTTTCTCCAACGCTGGCAGATTTCCCCGCGGGGACACGCGCCTTAAGTTCGCCGTTGGGGGTGGTCATCGTGATGATCTGCGTGGTGCCGAGGTATTCGGTGGCAATGATTTCCCCGCGGTAGTCGCCGCTGTCACTGAGCTCGATATGCTCTGGCCGCACACCAAAGACGAGCTTGCCTGACGCTCCCTGCATCTGTCGCGGGACGCCCAGCATTCTGCCATCCATCTCGATGCTTTGAGCGCCTTCGGCGACCTGGCCGTCGAAGCTGAGAAAGTTCATCGAGGGAGAGCCGATGAAATCCGCAACGAACATCGTGGCCGGCATGTCATAGATGTCCTGAGGCTTTCCGAACTGTTCGACCACGGCGTTGTTCATCACAACGATTTTGTCACCCATCTGCATTGCTTCGAGCTGATCGTGGGTCACGTAAACGGTGGTCGCCCCCATGCGGTCATGCAGGGCGCGGAGCTCTTCGGACATGTGTTCCCGGAATTCCGCATCAAGTGCGCCAAGAGGTTCATCCATCATGAAAGCCTTGGGATCGCGCACGATGGCGCGCCCGAGCGCCACTCGCTGCCGGTCACCGCCCGACAGCCCTCCGACCGGCTTTTTGAGAATGTTCTCAATGCCAAGGATCTGTGCGACTTCGTCGATCTTCGCTTTGACGGCGGCGCGTTTCATGCCCTGGCTGATCAGTGGATAGCTGAGATTTTTGTAGACATTCATATGCGGATAAAGCGCGAACATCTGGAAAACAAAGGCGATATCGCGCTGGCTCGGCGGGCGCTGGCTGATCTCTTCTCCGTCGAGGTAAATCTCACCGCTGGTCGGCAGCTCCAGCCCCGCGATCATGCGCAGTGTGGTTGTCTTGCCGCAGCCGGAGGGGCCGAGCAGCATGAAAAACTCGCCGTCCTCGATGGTGAAGGAGCTTTCCCTGACCGCGACGAAATCGCCGAATTCCTTGCGGACGTTCTTGATGATGATCTGCGCCATTATGTGCCCTGCCGGTCAAGGGTTTCAACTGTCCGGATACGATCAACCCAACCTGGGCGCAGAGATGCCCAATAGGCTTTGGCGGGTTCCAGGAAGTCGCCGTCAGCGAACGCGCCACCGGCCACGCCGATCAGTCCGGGAAAGACATCCATCGTCCACCACAAGGTAGTGCCGCAGGTCGGACAAAACCGATGCAGCGCTTGCCGTCCATCCTGACAATCGCGTACCCATTCCGTTGCAGCACCACGGGTCACGATCTGATCTTCGGTCCAATAGGCCGAAAGGCTGATGCCGGAGCCTGTTCGGCTCTGGCAACTGCGGCAGGAGCAAAGCATCGCCCGTTCCGGCGCACCGGTCGTTCTGACCGAAAGCGCGCCACAGCCGCAAGTCGCCGTTCTCAGGGGTTGATCGGTCATGGCGTCACTCCCGGAAATGGCTGACAATGATAAACATCACGGTGCCGATGAGCGTGGTGATGAAGGAATAGGTATAGGCCCACATCACGAAAGGCTGCATCAGCATCACGACGCCGAGCGCGATGATAATGGTTGCCAGCATTTCCCAGGGCCCGCGTTTGAGACGCATCAGACCGGTCAGAAAATTGCTCATGCTGTTCCCTCCGTCCAGGGCTTCAGTGCGTGTGCACATCTTGTGCGCAGGATCTGGTAGCGCTGCACCCGGCTCATTTGCGGACCGCTCCGAATGTAATCCCGCGCAGCAGATGTTTGCGCAGCAGGATGGTGAAGATCATCACTGGCAGCAGGAAGATGGTGGCGCCGGCGGCGACGGCGGGCCAGTCGAGGCCGCCCACACCGATGATGGTGGGGATGAAGGGCGGGGCGGTCTGTGCCGTGCCGGATGTGAGCAGCACCGCGAAAGCGTATTCGTTCCAGGCAAAGATCAGGCAGAAGATCGCGGTGGAAGCGATCCCGGTCGCCGCCTGGGGAAGCACGACTTTGTAGAAGGCCTGGAACCTGGTGTAGCCGTCGATAAGTGCGGCTTCCTCGTATTCGCGGGGGATCTCGTCGATGAACCCCTTGAGAAGCCAGACGGCGAGCGAAATATTAACCGCTGTATAAAGCAGGATCATGCCCAGATGGGTGTCAGACAAACCAAGCTGGCGGTACATCAGAAAGATCGGGATCGCGACCGCGATGGGGGGCATCATCCTCGTACTGAGAATGAAGAAGAGTAAATCATCGGCCAGCGGTATTTTGAACCTGGAAAAGGCATAGGCGGCGAGGGTGCCCAGAAAGATACTGAGGAAAGTCGACCCGAAGCCGATGATCACCGAATTAAGGAAGCGTTCGCCAAATTTTGAAGGACCGGCGATGACCATATCGTACTGGCGCACGATGTCTTCATACCAGGTCTCG
>NZ_JAHEHZ010000255.1 GCF_024639605.1 Roseobacter sp.
GCGGGAGATCACCTTTTTACCTTTAAAATCAGGAATTTTACCCTTGCGCCGATCATCTGCTATGACATCCGGTTTCCCGAACTGGCGCGTGTGCTGGTTCAGGAGCACGGCGTTGATGTCATTCTGCACTGCGGGGCGTATTTCCGGGACCCGTCCTTTCCGACCTGGCACGCTTTCGCAATGACGCGTGCTATTGAAAACCAGGTGTTTTTCCTGTCGCTGAACCGCGCGGGGCAGCAGTATGGTAATTCGCTTTTCTGCTATCCCTGGATGGACGAAACCCTTGGACCTGTGCATTTCGCGGCGCATGATGAAGACTTCCGGCATATCGAAATCGACCGGGACCGGCTCAGCGATGCACGCCGTACCTTCACCTTCCTGCAGGATAAACTCGACAGCTATCATCTGAACGCGCAGCGGCATTCATAGCCGCGCAGACCCGGCCTCGCCGGCCCTTCTTAAGTAACAAAGACATCAATCGGAGAGATCAAAAATGACCACAGCTTCGACCGCACCAAAAGCCGATAAAACCGCGCTGCGCGCCCGCGTGCGCGACAATTACACTGCAGATGAAGCCGGGTTAATCAGATCTCTGGCCGCAGAGATCAGGCTTTCAAAGGCAGATCGCGCCAAGGCAGCGGCCGTCGGCGCTCAGTTTGTGACCCGCGTGCGCAAGGAAACCTCGCCGTCGATGATGGAAGCGTTCCTCGCTGAATACGGTCTCTCCACTGCCGAAGGTGTCGGGCTGATGTGTCTGGCCGAAGCCCTGCTGCGCGTGCCGGATGCGGAAACCATCGACGATCTGATCGAAGATAAGGTCGCGCCGTCAAACTGGGGTGCGCATCTGGGTCATTCCTCGTCCTCGCTGGTCAATGCGTCCACCTGGGCGCTGATGCTGACAGGCAAGGTGCTGGATGATGAACCAAAGGGGCCCGCGCGCGCGCTGCGCGGTCTGGTCAAACGACTTGGTGAACCGGTGGTGCGCAATGCGGTCGGCCAGTCGATGAAAATTCTTGGTCGTCAGTTCGTTCTGGGTCAGACCATCGAAGAAGGCATGAAGAACGCCCGCGAACTGGAGAAAAAGGGATACACCTATTCCTATGATATGCTGGGCGAAGCGGCGCGCACGGACGATGACGCCAGAAGGTATCACGCAGCCTATGCCAAAGCGATCACCGCGATCGCAAAACAGGCCAAAGGCGACGTGCGTTCCAGCCCCGGTATTTCCGTCAAACTGTCCGCTCTGCACCCGCGCTACGAATACACTCACAGGGATACCGTGATGGCCGAACTGCTGCCCCGCGCGCTCGACCTGGTAAAACAGGCAGCGGCGGCGGGCATCGGCTTCAACATCGACGCCGAAGAACAGGACCGGCTCGATCTGTCGCTCGATCTGATTGAGGCGATGTTGTCGGACCCGGATCTCAAAGGCTGGGACGGGTTCGGCGTGGTCGTGCAGGCCTATGGCCGGCGGGCCGCTCCGGTGATCGAGACGCTTTATGACATGGCTGAACGCTATGACCGCAAGATCATGGTGCGTCTGGTCAAAGGCGCCTACTGGGACACCGAAATCAAGATCGCGCAGGAACTCGGTGTCGAACGCTTCCCGGTCTATACGCGCAAGAACAATACCGATGTCAGTTATATGGCCTGTGCGCAGATGCTGATGGACCGGCGCGACCGGATCTATCCGCAGTTCGCCACGCATAATGCGCATACCTGTGCCGCTGTCGTCGGCATGGCGGGCAACGACAAGGACAGCTTTGAATTTCAGCGCCTGCATGGCATGGGGGAATCGCTGCACGAGATCGTCAGATCATCCGAAGGCACCCGCTGCCGCATCTATGCGCCCGTTGGCGCGCATCAGGATCTGCTGGCCTATCTTGTGCGCCGGTTGCTCGAAAACGGGGCCAACTCTTCTTTCGTAAACCAGATCGTCGATCCGGATATTCCTGCAGAGGCGATCTCTGCCGATCCGGTCACGGAAATGGAGAAACTCGGCGACGACATCGCCAGCCCCACGATCAGGCAACCTGCTGAGCTCTTCGCGCCCGAGCGCCGGAACTCAAAAGGCTACCGCATCAATGAGCCCGCCTCGATCCTGCCGCTGCTTGCCGCCCGAGAGGCGTTTTCCGATACCACATGGTCGGCCACACCGATGATCGCGGGAGGGCACAAGTCCGATGGTCCGGTGCGCGATGTCTTTTCTCCCGCGGACAAAACCCGCAAGGTCGGCACCGTTCAGGAAGCCACGGCGCAGGATGTAGAGGCGGCGATGGTGGCCGCTCAGGACGGGTTCACGGAGTGGTCCGCAACCCCGGTGGCCGACCGCGCCGGTGTGTTGCGCAAGCTTGCTGATATCTATGAGGCCAACATTGCCGAACTGACCTCGATCACCACGCGCGAGGCCGGCAAGACCATTCTGGACGGTATTGCAGAAGTCCGGGAAGCTGTTGATTTCCTGCGCTATTACGCGAATGAGGCAGAGCGTCTTGAAGAGGATGAGCCCGGCTCCGCCCGGGGTGTGTTTGTGTGCATCAGCCCGTGGAACTTCCCGCTGGCCATCTTTACCGGTCAGATTGCGGCAGCCCTGGCCGTGGGCAATGTGGTGCTGGCAAAACCCGCCGAACAGACGCCTATGATTGCCGCCCGTGCGGTACAGATGATGCGTGACGCCGGTTTGCCGGAAGCCGCACTGCAACTGCTGCCCGGTGACGGCCCGACCGTGGGCGGCCCGCTGACCAGTGATGCGCGCATCGCGGGCGTGTGCTTTACAGGCTCGACCGAAGTGGCGATGATCATCAACAAGGCGCTGGCGAAAAACGCGGGCCCCGATGCGGTGCTGATTGCCGAAACCGGTGGCCTGAATGCAATGATCGTGGATTCGACCGCGCTGCCGGAACA